>JBNGDK010000009.1:0-2008 GCA_049975405.1 Candidatus Methanospirareceae archaeon | reverse complement strand
AAGGTGAAGGTGTGGGTGAAGCAGGTGTACCTCCCCCATTACCCGTAGTACCGCCGCCATTACCACCCGTAGGCGTGGGCGTAGGCGTAGGTGTGGGTGTGGGCGTGGGCGTAACACCGAGATAAACCGTCTTTTTTATGCCTCCCGCACTGATCAGGAATTCGCCTTTCGGAATGCCCCCGGTATCAATCGAAAGCGAGAAGTCACCGTGTGTATCCGCGGTAACTTGTATCTCAGACTTCGTCTGCAGGTTCACCGTGGTTGCGCCGTCGAGTGCATCGCCGTAGACCTTAACGTCTTTTTCACCCGTCAAATCCATCTCATCTCCATTTATCGTTATTGGTAGCGACATTGCGATGGTGGCCGTACCATCACTGGCAGCTTTAGGGCCATCAAGGGGGTAATTAACCGGTGGCAGCAAGCTGTACAGCCATACGGATATTCTGATATTCTTCACCTGCTTTGCAGTCACGCTGAATCGCTTCTTACCCGCGGGGAAGTAAATATCCTCGAACTTACGGGAATACGCACCACCTGAAACCGGCAGTGAGATCTCAAATGACGAGCTCAACCACAGTGTTTCACCCGGTGATGCTTTCCCGGTTATGGTTATCGTATCCCCGGGCTCGGCGATGTCCGGGTAAACGCTCAGGTCCGTCACGCTCGCACTGCCGCTCGGTAGAGCCAGAATGCTCCCGAGCATCATGAACAACGTTAAACACGTTACCAAATCGTTGTATCCTCTGCGCATATCAATCACCACCTAACTCACTATTGGGTGCCCGTGCAGATCAACTTAAGTGCAGGTATCCAGTCATAATAAACCTTTCCATTTGCATCAGTGAAGCTCGTGCAGGTGATCGTTCCATCGCCCGCGTCTTTGCTTTCCGCGTGGATGATCTGCGGGTAAGAGCCGGTGCGGATCGTGTAGTTGTAGGTTTCGTTCGCGTAGAGGGTAAACGGGTTGTTGAAGGTGAGGTTGTGCCAGTCGTCCACGTAACCGTCCCAGTACGCTTCTGCAATGGCGGTACCGTTGAGGTACGAGAAAGCAGCATATTCCGTATGACCGCCGGTCCCGGGGCAGGGGTAGGTGTACAGCGCGGAGACGTTGACTGTTTTGCTGGGCGTTATCGAGCCTTTATGGACACCTGGGCTGCTCGGGTACGTGCCCGAGCCGGTATCAATAGTTGGTAATGGCGCGATCACCTGAACGGTCTTCTGTAACCCATCTGCTGAAATTACATATTCACCCACCGGGATACCTTTGGTGCTGAGGTTAAGCGCGAACTGGCCCTCAGCATCAGCGATAACAGCTATAGACATAGTGAACTCCAATTTCACGGAGGTGGCTCCGTCTACTGCTTCTCCGTAAACCTTAACATCCTGTTCTCCGGATATGTTCTTAATAGTTAACCCATCTAATGTTACACCAGGTGGAAAAGAGATCGTTATTGTAGCAAGCCCATCGGTGGCAGTTAAAGGACCATCAATTGGATAATCAAACCACCAGTCCATGAACGCTATGTAGAATGCCAATCTGATATTCTCTATATTTCTCACCGTCGTAGAGAATGACTTATTACCAGGTGGAAAATATATACCGCTAAATTCACGGAAATATTCACCATCAGCAACGGGTATATCGAGCTCAAACGACGAATGTAACCATACCTCTTCATCCGGAGCTGCTATTCCGGATATACTTAGCTGCTCGCCCTGCACAACCACTTCAGGGCTTACAGTTAATTCAGTTACGCCCGCAGTTGTAACGGCAACAGCGATGGAAATCGAAGATACCACTACCAATGCCAGTAGTATCGCCCTTACTTGCATAGGGGTTCCCATCGTAAAAATAATAAGAATAAAATAGTGGTGGAGGAGGTTGTTTACTTACCTGCTCCTCCTCCGTATCGTTGCAAATCCAAGAACCACGCTCATGATACCGATCAGACCTGCCATTCCGAGGGTGTTGTATACCGGAACGGGAGCTGGTGGCACACAAATTATG
>JBNGDK010000008.1:0-50317 GCA_049975405.1 Candidatus Methanospirareceae archaeon | reverse complement strand
GCTAGTTATATTTAAGATTGCCGGATAAGGTCAGTGAGTTTTTCAAAATCCTCTTTTGTTATTTTCCCAACATTCGCCCCGGTTGGAAAAATGTCCACGTAGTTGAAGGATATTCAACTTGAATGATTCGAGATCGCTCATACAGAATCTCGACGAGGCTTCTCCTCTGTTCGTTTCTAAGCTCTGAAGAACCGTTTACCTAAAAATTCCAGGAACTCTTATTTACCGTTAAATAAGAGTATAAGTACATTATGACTGGAACGAACAGAGCGAGTATAAAACCGGGACTACGAGTAGCAATTGTGCTGAAAAAGGATCAGCAGTCCGGGAAGCGGACGGAAGGTGTGGTCAAGGATATTCTGACGAAGTCACAGCACCATCCGCACGGCATTAAAGTCCGTCTCACGTCCGGCGAAGTCGGCCGGGTGAAGGAACTTCTCACGGGTTGAGTGGGTACACTTACCACTGTTTGAATTCTTTGGAACTAGTTTTACGGGTAAGAAAAAAGAAGGAGGATAAATGAAACGATGCTGGTATGTCCGTATTGCAAACAGCAGCTCTCGTTACAGGACGTCAAGCGGGAAGTGCAGGGTAGAGGGTTCCTCAAGCAGGAGATCATGTACTCCTGTCCTTACGGTGACACGATTCTGGGCTTCAGTCGGGGGAACTACGGATAGCATCAGAATAAGGACGAGCACATGGACGAGAACGGTCTCCTCATTGGCGTCATCAGCGCTATCGGGTTAGGGCTGTTGCTGGGTAGCGAGTTCCCCGGACGGTATGCCACGTTAACCGGAGCGATTCTTATTGCGGCATCGCTTATTTCTATGGGCGTACTGTCATATAGAGGAAAGAAACAGTAACCCATGACGATCCGAGAAATTGGCTGTTGTGGTGCATATTGTAAAACGTGCCCGGCACTAATAGACAACAGTTGTCGTGGTTGTAAATTAGGATACGAACGTGGAGAACGAGATTTATCTAAAGCTAGATGCAAGATGAAAGTGTGTTGCTTCAAGGAACGGAACTATGAAACCTGTGCCGATTGCCCTGATTATCTATCGTGCGAAATAGTGAACCAATTTTTTGGCAAGAAGGGCTATAAATACAAGAAATACCAGCAGGCGCTTGAATTTATCCGTGAAAATGGCTATGCGAAATTCATCGAGATTGCTGATAACTGGCGAGGACCGTATGGTAGATATAAATAAAATAGAACGTTTGTATAGTTCTATACAGCATTAGAGAGCGGCGGAATCTACAATGATACACTTGTCATTTTCAGCCCTTGCCAGAAAATATCATCATTCATGCAGAAGGTAGGTTTATCAGTGTGTTAGCCGTCTCATTATCCCTTTAACGTATTCGTCAGCCGTAAGATCTACGGTCTCGAATTCCTGGAACTTCCGGAGCACCTCCTCTTCGATCCTCTTCAGACCGTCCGAAGTACGCGCCTCCATCCGCACGATAATTACGGGCGAGGTATTCGAGCGGCGTATCAGCGCCCAGCCCTTCTCCTCTATAAAATCGATCTTCACTCCATCGATATCGTTGCCCTGTTCGTCAACCCGTCGTTGGTACCGATCCGGGTGAGCCGCGGCAAGCTCACGGTAATACTGCTCCACAGCATCACACACGCGCTCTTTCTCCTCGTCGCTCACCACCGGTATCCGGATCTCCGGTGTGTTCACGTACCGTCTTCGGAAGTCCGCCAGCAGCGCGTCAACCACGTCCGTTGTTCTCCCTGACCGCACTTCGTCAGCAATGAGCAGCAGGAGCTCCGAGAACGCGAAGACCGCGTCGTCCGCGCGATTGTTCTTTTCGAAGTATACGTGCCCTGACATCTCGCCGCCGGCGACCGCGCCCGTTTCCGTCATCTTCGTCTTGATGAACGAGAACCCGGTCTTCCATTCTACCGGTCGCCCGCCGTTCTCGGCGATTATCTCCCTGATCGCGTCCGAACATTTGGTATCATAAACGATCGTCGCACCTGGATGCTCCTTCAGAATGTGCTTGCAGAGCAGTGCGAGTATCTGCTCGCCGATGATTAGCTTGCCACTGGGTGAGACTGCACCGGCACGGTCACCGTCGCAGTCAGAGGATAGACCGACGTGTGCGTGCATCCGTGTCACCTCAGCCGTCAAATCCATCATGAACCGTGGGATCGTCGGATCGGGTAGATGGTGCGGGAAGGTGCCGTCCGGCTCGCTGTAGAGCTCAACGACCTCAGCGCCCAGCTCCTTGAAAAGCGGTGGCGCGATCACACCGGTCGTCCCGTTACCCGCGTCGTAGACGATCTTCAAACCGGTAAGCGGCTTCCGCTGCGTTTCCGACAGATGCGCAATATCCCTGTTCGCGGTAGCAAGCGCTTCTTGTAACGAGATCCTGCCAGCAAGAGATTCGAACGCCAGGGCTTCCCAGCGCTCTCTCAAGATGATGTTCGCCGCGATCATCGCCTGGTAATCCGCCAGCGCGTCCACCGCTTCCAGCTTGCAGACACCAGTGCTGATCACGTGCAACGTGCCCGCTTCAAACTTCCGTTCAAGCTCTCGGGCGATCTCGAGTAGCTCGCGGACCTGCTGCTCGGTCATGCTTTCAGAGCCCATGCAGAGCTTGAAGCCGTTCCATTCCTTATCAAGATGGCTGCCGGTTACTTCCACACCGCCGTCCGCGTCAAAGAGCCATGTCGCGAAGTACAGCAGCGGCGTGCTACTCACGCTCTCGCCAGGCGCGATATCAATCACCTGCACGCCGCGGTCCAGGAGTGCGTTGATAAATGCGGTTTGCATCCGGGGCCCGCTCGTTCGCACGTCCTTGCCCACAACAACGCGCAACTCGTGCGGTTCCTTACCACGATGCTTCCTCAAGAGCTCAACGTAGGCTAACCCCGTGAGATGACAGAACTCGTCCGTGAGCTGGTAGCCCGGGTGCGATGGGTCTGCAATGCCCCTGATATCGTTCGCCCGATAGGCGGTCTTGTCTATGATCATTCAGTCCTCACCAACAAATTTTGCGCATATGATTCCTCCGCGCCCCGCTACTTCAAATGCATCCACACACGCCGGCACCACGGCCGTTTCCTGCGGTCGCAATGCTATCGCTTCAGACTCGGTCTTTACCGTCACCACGCCCCCCACACAGGTCAGCGCCTGCAGCTTTCCACCGGTGACCTTTTTAACAGCACCATCAGTCCTGAACAACCGCACCTCAACGTGCTCACCCTGCAAAAGCTGGTACTCATCGAGCCCGTCGCCCGCACGCAGCAGCTTCGGCTCCTTCTTCAGCGCAGCACCCAGACCCGCTTCATTCACCTTCAGCACGTTCATCCCGTCCTCCAGATGCAGATCCCGGCCCCGGCCATAATCATAGAGCCGGAAAGTCCGCTCAGACGCGGTGCTCACCTCATAGACTTTTACACCAGCGCCCAACGCGTGGATGATGCCTGCAGGGATGTGATACGTATCGCTCACCTGAGCGTCGAACGCGTGTAATCGTGACAGAAACGTCTCCGCTTCAATGGAGCTCATAACTGCTTCTTTCGTCATAACATCCGCGAGTCCGAGGTAGATCTTCGCGCCCGTTCTTGCCTCCAGGACGTGCCACGCCTCTTCCTTACCGTAAGCATCGCCCATTTCACGCGCGTACGCGTCGTCTGGATGCACCTGTACCGAGAGGTTCTCGTCCGCCTTGATGATCTTCACGATCAACGGAAACTTCTTCGGTTCATCGGTTCCCAGCATCTGTAACGGATAGAGCAACGTCAGATCGTTCAATGTCAGCCCTTCCAGCTCCGGGTCTAACTCCGCAGCGTTCCGTGGCGAGAGGCACCAGAATTCGTAGCCCCATGGCTTCGGCTCCACGAATGGCTTCACCGTGAACGGACGTGCAATACGTCGCTGTACCTGCTTATCTCCTGATATTATTGTACGCGCCACGCGCTCAAACAACTGCTTCGTTGCCTCACGCTCGTCGTCCGAGACGCCGACCAACAGCTCCGCAACGTCACAGAGCGCGTACTCATTCTCTGAGAGGCAGGTATGCCACCACCCGGTTTTCGGCCCCTGCTCCGCCCCAATTGGTATGGTCAGCCGAATCCGACCCTTGCGCGGGTGGAAGACGTCGACGAGCACGGCATCCTCGAGCTCGAGCTCCTCGTGATCAACCACGTTATATACCACGCAGCGCTTCCCCTTTACGGTATGCAAGGTCGAGTTGAAGACGCAGGCCTGCTCGAACTCCGCATGCTTAGCCGAGGAGTTTACGATCACGCTCTCAACTACTGAGCCCGCCGCGATTTCAGCATCGTCAAAGATGGAGTCAGAGACCGTGCAGCCGGATTCAAGTGACCGGAAATCGACCATTAAAAAGTCACGCAATCGACGTCCGACCTCGTGCTCCTCGAGGAGTTTCATCATGCTCCGGTGATAGTTCGCGTTCGTGCCGAAATCCTCCCAGATCGTCGTGTCGCTCAGGGGAAAGCTCTTTATCGGAGCCAGGAAATCCGCACGGGTGAGTTCGGCTCGTATACGGTCCGCACGCTCGCGAAGCCACGCAGAAGCCTCGTACTCCGGCGAGATCCAGGTCTGCCAGAGCTCGTCCGAGTTGAACGCCCCCTCTCGTGCCGTAAGCGCATCGCCAAATGCCGCTATCATCTGCTCTGCCGCGGCACCGCTCAGGGCAAACATGCCCATGTTTACCATGACCTCGCCCTGCCATTTCACCACCAGCTCCTTCGCCACCGCGTAATTCCGCGTGTCTTCAAAATCGAGCAGGTCACATCCCTCAGCTTCCGCACAGCGCACGATCTGGATCCCGTAAGTGCTTGCCAGCTCCTCAGTGAGCTCAGCCTTTATCCCGAAGAGCATGACGTGCGCCCGATGCGCGATATTCTGTATATCCCCCGGGCTATCGTCGAGCAATAAGAATTGGTCGCCCCAGGTAACGAGGATACGCGAAGGGATTGCATAATCCTGAAACTGCTTGATCACACCCTCTAACAGCGTGAAGTTCGGCACTTCAATGAGCGCCTTGTTCTTGACCGTCCGCGTGATAAGATTTCGAGAGCCGATGCCTGCCGTATGCACGATGAGCACGCTCTTACCCCGCTTCACCTCCGCTACGAGGTCTGTGCCGAACGCTTCACTCGCGTTCTCGATGGCGAAAAGTGTGCCGAGTCCGTTACCCGCACGACCATGCCAGCCGCTTTCAGAGACCGGAACGAAGGCCGAGTCGAGCAGTATATTATTACTGGGCGGCGAGCACGCCAACCTTCGCGCGTCAAAATCGTCAGTAACAACAACAACGATGTAATCGAACATGTAGTCTTGCTACTCTTTTATACGCGGCAAGCACATTTAAATGTAGCCCAAATGAAGATCAAGGCGCGAATTGAGATACACGACGAGCATGCAGACCTGGCTGCGATTCCGCTTATGCAGGATAATACCCCGTCGATGCGAACCGTTGTCGTTGATCAACGCGCTATTACGTATATTGAGACTGAGAAGTTAGGGACGCTCATTGCGAGCGTTGACGATTACCTGCTGAATGCGAAAGTGGCCCTGGACATGCTGAATCTGGCGGTGGAAGACCATAATGACCGATCAAACTGAGAAACCCCTGGAGATGACCTTCGAGCTGCACGTCACACTGAACTGCAGTGGTAATGTGAGCGATAAAGTCACTCGCGAGGAGTTGGTAGGATTTATTACAGGCGCTAATACTGAGCTCTTAACGAGAGGTGCGCCCCCCGGATGTGGTGCGAAGATCGTCTCCTGGGACGTGCTCGATGACAAAATTAACCTCACGATTGTCTCCGACCGGTTCGTCCGGGCGCACGATGCATTCCTCCGGCTGAAGAAAGAGCTCGCTCAACTCCTGGGTACGCACCGCATAGGGATACGCGGTGTTGAGATCGCGGAGTATCGAATCACGCTGGATTGGGAAGCGAGGGAAGGCCTGCAGATACGGCAATTGCCATTTGTCAGGGCGATAAACCAGACGGAGGGTTGTTTAGAGCTCCTGCTGGAGATCGATGAATCGGCGTTTGACAGGCGAATTCCCGATCGGCTCATACGCTTACTGGAGGATAAGCGGGACGCTGCGCGCTGGAAAGGTAAATCTGAGCACTGGGAGCTGCTCTTCGAGAGCGCTAAGAAACCGTATCTCGGTGATAAAGATCCCACTGCTGAGATGCTCGCACGGGGCTGGCTGGAGCACGCGGCAGGCAGAGGTCAGTACGTTTACGGGCCGCAGGTGACGCGGATCTTCCGTGCCTTTGAGAAGATCCTACTCGATGAGCTCCTCACACCCCTGGGCTATAACGAGATGATCTTCCCCAAATTCGTTGCCTGGGACGTCTGGAAACGTTCGGGGCACGCAAAGGGGATTTACCCCGAGGCCTACTATGTCTGCACGCCGAAGACACGTGATCCTGAGTACTGGGAGGACGTTATAGATTATTTCAAGGTCACGAACGAAGTCCCGGTCGATATGATCATGGGGAAGATCGAGAACGTCGGTGGGATGTGCTATGCGCAGTGCCCGCCCTTCTGGGTCTTCCTGCAGGGTAAGACCCTTGCGGATGATACCTTGCCGATCACGGTCTTCGATCGTTCGGGGACTTCCTATCGGTACGAGAGTGGTGGGCTCCATGGCATCGAGCGGCTCGACGAATTCCATCGCGTCGAGATCCTCTGGATCGGGACGAAGGAGCAGGCGATCGAGCACGCGAAAGTCCTGCATGAGAAGTACCGGCACATTTTCGATGATATCCTCGATATCGAATGGCGCGAGGCCTGGGTCACGCCCTGGTTCATGGCGCAGGAGGGCAAAGCGGGGCTATCCGAGTTACGGGAGGTCGGAACCACCGATTACGAGGCCATGCTGCCCTATAGCGGCAAGTGGCTCGAATTCCAGAATGTGAGTGTGAATGGAGCTAAGTACCCCCGAGGGTTCAACGTGAAATTGCAGAGTGGGAAGGAGCTGTGGTCAGGCTGCTCAGGTGTGGGTCTGGAGCGATGGGCTGCGGTGTTCCTGGCACAAAAGGGACTGGATGCCGAGAACTGGCCGCAAACGTTCCGCTCTGTGGTGGGCGAGTTACCCGAGGTATTTAGGTTCCTGTAGTGGAGAAAGAGGTGAGTTGGATGGGAGAACAAGCGGGAGAGAAAGTGGAAGAGATCTTGAGCATGCTGGAGGAGAACGCACGGCTCAGTAACGCAGAGATTGCGCGCATGACGGGGCTCGAAGAGGCGGATGTAAAGGCAATCATCGCAGATCTGGAACGGAAAGGAATTGTGAAGAAGTATAAAGCGATCGTCAACCACGCTAAGGCGGGTATCGAGACCGTGCAGGCGTTAATCGACGTGAACGTATCTCCGGAGCGGGACACGGGCTACGACAACATTGCAGAGCGGATCTCGCGGTTCCCAGAGGTGCAATCGGTCCGGTTAGTCTCGGGCGAGTATGACCTCTCGATCCTGGTCTCCGGGCGGACGATGCACGAGGTTGCTTATTTCGTCGCCGCAAAGATCGCGACACTTGAGCAGGTACGGAAGGCCGTGACCCACTTCATTCTGAAAACGTACAAAGAGAACGGCGAGATCTTCGCGGAAGAGGAGAAGGGCAAGCGACTGGCGGTGACCCTGTAACCTGAGAACCAGGCCAATAAAACCACGCGTTATTTTAACATAGCGATGCTTAGAGAAGAGTGAGTGTATCATGTTAGACCGAGTTGCCAATCGGGTACGACAAGTGAAAGGGTCGGGGATACGTGAGTTCTTCGATATCGCACAGGGCATGGAAGGAGCGATCTCGCTGGGCGTTGGCGAGCCTGATTTCGTGACGCCCTGGAGCATCCGCGAGGCCTGTATATTCGCTCTGGAGAAGGGGTATACCTCTTACACGTCCAACTGGGGGCTCCTGGAATTACGTGAAGCGCTCTCAGAATCAATCTATAAGGAGTCCGGTGTGTATTACGATCCCGAAGGTGAACTCCTGGTTACAACGGGCGTTAGCGAAGCTTCCGATATCGCACTACGCGCGATCATCAATCCCGGCGAGGAGATCATTCTCCATGAGCCGACCTACGTGAGTTACAACGCGTGCACGATCTTCACCGGTGGCACGCCGGTGAACGTTCCGACCAGCGTGGAGGACGACTTTAAGATCCGTGCTGAGCAGCTCGAGGAGCGGATCTCGGAACGTACCAAAGCTATCATTCTGAACTATCCGAACAACCCGACCGGTGCAATATTGAGCAAGAAAGACCTGGAAGAGATTGCCGACGTGGTGAACGAGCACGACTTGCTGGTCGTCTCAGACGAGGTGTATGGCCGGTTGACGTACGAAGGGACGCACACCTGCTTCGCGGCGCTGAACGGCATGAAAGAGCGAACGATACTGCTGAACGGTTTCTCGAAACGGTACGCGATGACCGGCTGGCGGTTGGGCTATGCTGCGGGCAATCGTGACATCATCGGGGCGATGATGAAGATCCATCAATATGTTATGATGTGCGCACCGATAACGGCGCAGATGGCTGCGATCGAGGCGCTGCGCTGCGAGGACGAGGTTGACCGGATGGTACGTGAGTACAACCGCCGGCGGCGCTGGCTCGTGAACCGGCTGAACCAGTTGGAATTGACCTGTTTCGAGCCGAAAGGCGCGTTTTATACCTTCCCCTCTATTAAAAACACCGGGCTCAGCTCCGCAGAGTTCGCCAAGCGGCTCCTCCTGGAGGAGAAGGTCGTCGTTATCCCTGGCGAGACCTTCGGCCCGTCGGGAGAGGGGCACCTGCGGTGTGCGTATGCAGTCTCACTGAACGAACTAAAGGAGGCTCTGGAGAGAATCGAAAGGTTTTTAGGTGGTATTGTGTAGTATAGTATACCACCACACGGAGAAAAAACTTTTCCAGAGCGGGATCGGAAGAAATGAAGGAGATTGTTGTATACGGAAGAGGTGGTCAAGGAGGAGTTACCCTGGCAGAATTGGTGGCTCACGCGGCGATTCACGAGGGTAAACATGCACAGTCAATGCCTTCGTTCGGGCCCGAGCGGCGCGGCGCACCCGTTCTTGCTTTTCTACGGGTGAATGATACCGAGCGGATTAAGATACGGACCGAAATTGCAGAGCCTGACGTGCTCATTGTGCTCGACCCGGGCTTGCTCGCGGTCGGCGACGTGGTGGCACGATTGAAGCCCGGGGGCACGGCCGTCATCAATACCAAGAAATCACACGCGGAGATGAAGTCGGAGCTGGGAGCGAAGACGGTGGCCACGGTCGATGCTATGAGCATTGCACGCGAGGTTTTAGGGCTATCCATCGTGAACACGAGCATGCTGGGGGCACTGATCAAAGCGACCAAGCTCGTTGCGCTTGACTCCCTGGAGGAGCCGATGAAAGAGCGGTTCGGCAAGGTGGCCACGAAGAACATCGAAGCGATGCGGCGAGCGTTTGAAGAGACGGTGATGAGCTAAAGCGCCAGGTGGGCGCCATAAAAGGAAAGGGCGAGAGGGTATAAAAATGGGAGCGAAACAGAAGGGCTGGAAAGATCTGGAGCTCGGCTGTGTGGTTACCGAGCCGGGCAGTGCATCGTCCACGAAAACAGGCGAGTGGCGCTCGGAACGACCGATCCGTGACAATACGAAATGTATCAAATGCGGTGCATGCTACATCTATTGTCCAGAAGGGTGCATTACTGAGGACGAAGAGGGCTTCTTCGAGGCCGACCTCTACTATTGTAAAGGCTGTGGTATCTGCGCGCATGAGTGTCCACGTGATGTTATCGAGATGGTAGAGGAAGAAGAGGAGTGAATCGTACTTCTCCATTCTGTTCCATCACGCAGAAAAGGAAATGGGAGGATTTATCTGATAGAAGATGACGAAAGGAAGAATAGTTGGCTTAGAGGGGTCTTTTGCCATCGCGGAGGCAGTACGAATGGCGAACGCGGACGTTATTTCCGCCTATCCAATTACGCCGCAGACACACATCGTCGAGCGCCTGGCTGAGATGATCGCCGACGGCGAGTTAGATGCGGAGTTTATCTGTGTCGAATCGGAGCATTCCGCAATGAGCGCCTGCGTCGGTGCATCGGCAGCAGGCGCGCGGGTGTTCACCTGCTCCGCAGGTCAGGGCCTGGAATTGATGCACGAGGTGCTCTACATACCCTCGTCCATGCGGCTTCCGGTGGTTGCGGTGGCAGCGAATCGCGCATTATCCGGGCCGCTTTCGGTCTGGTGCGATCATTCCGATGCCATGGCGCTGCGTGACATTGGCTGGATCCAGATTTTCGCGGAGAACAATCAGCAGGCATTTGACCTCACCGTCTGCGCCTACCGGATGGCCGAGGACCAGGAGGTTCTATTCCCCGCAATGGTGCACATTGACGGCTTTTATCTCTCTCACGTCATCGAGGATATGGAACTGCCTGAGGAAGCAGACGTCGTTGATTTCATCCCTGATTACGAGCATCCATTCGTGTTGGATCCCGAGAAGCCGGTGAGCATGGGCTGCTATGCTCCGCCGTTCATCTATCCCGAGGCGAAAATGGCGCAGGAGGTTGCGTTTGAAGCGACGAAGCCGAAGATCTTGGAGATCTGGAAGGCATTTGAGGAGACCTTTGGCAGGTCTTACGAGCCGGTGGAGTGCTATCGAATGGAAGGCGCGCGCACTG
This sequence comes from Candidatus Methanospirareceae archaeon, assembly GCA_049975405.1. Taxonomy (GTDB): domain Archaea; phylum Halobacteriota; class Syntropharchaeia; order Alkanophagales; family Methanospirareceae; genus JACGMN01. The sequence goes on along the minus strand of JBNGDK010000008.1, from coordinate 39,644 downwards.
CGCTACTGACTATGGGTAGCATTAGTGAGAGCGCGATGCTGGCGATCGACGAGCTGCGTTCCGAAGGAACAGATGTAGGTCTCATTCGTCTGCGATTATGGCGACCGTTCCCGTTCCCCGAATTCAGAGAGGCGGTCAAGAATCTTGACTGTCTGGTGGTGCTTGATCGTGCAATCTCTTATGGTATGGGCGGGCCGGTCTGCGGCGAGGTGAAAGCGGCGCTCTACGATAAGCGAAAGGATCTCGCGATCGTCAGCTTTATCGCGGGAATTGGCGGTCGAGACGTCTCCCTGGATGAGTTCAAATACATGGTCAACCGCGGTGAGGAGAAAGCAAAGATGGTAGCCGCGGGTGAAGAGCTCGAGCCAGAGATCATAGGGGTGAGAGCATGATGGCGGCGATGGGAGAAAAAGGAGAACGACACGAGGTGGAGCAAAAAGTGGATTTATTCGCGCCACTGCTGCTCACGACTGATGAGAACTTTGCGCCAGGGCATCGTGCCTGCATCGGCTGCGGTGAAGCGCTCGCTGTTCGGCAGGTCTGCAAAGCGCTCGGCACGAATGTGATCGTCGTGAACGCAACGGGCTGCATCGAGATCTTCTCGTCGTTGCTGCCCCAGACCACGTGGCGTATGCCCTGGATACACACACTCTTCGAGAATGTCGGTGCGGTCGTATCCGGCGTTGAGTCTGCATATAAAGCGCGGATACGAAAAGGTAAAATCCCTGATCGCGACGTTAAATTCGTCGGGATCGCCGGCGACGGCGGCACCACGGATATCGGCTTACAGGCATTATCAGGCGCGCTGGAACGCGGCCATAACATCCTTTATTGCTGCTTTGATAACGAGGCATACATGAACACCGGCATTCAACGGTCTTCATCGACACCGTACGGTGCATGGACGACCACGGCGCCCGTGGGCAAGCGGAGTATCGGGCAGATGACCTGGAAGAAGAACATGCCGGAGATCGTCGTGGCACACAAGATACCCTATGTGGCGACCGCGTGTCCCTCGTTTCCGCTCGATTTGATGGAGAAGGTGCAGAAAGGTCTGGAGACCGAAGGTCCCGCATACCTGCACATACTCTCGGTCTGCCCCACTGGCTGGCGGTCTGCGCCAGAGGAGACGGTCGGGCTCGGCCGCCTGGCCGTTGAGACTGGTTTCTTTCCGCTGTATGAGGTGATCAACGGTCAATATCGAATGAGTATGGATTTCCCCGTGCTGAGGCCGGTGAAGGACTATTTGCGGCGCCAGGGTCGATTCAGACATCTGACAGAAAAAGATATCGACCATATTCAAGCGCGGGTAGAGGAGGATTATGCGAAATTGCGGGAGAAAGTGGGGGCGAACTAAGATGGCGAGAGAAGCAACTCCCGATACGGGCGAACCAGCGGCGAAAAAATTCGTACGATTGCCTACCTTTCTCGAACGCGGCTTCCTGAATTTGGCGAACGAGGTAACGGCAAAGCGAATCTGCTGCCTCTGTGGCACCTGCGCGGCATTTTGCGATAAGATCAAGATCGGGGAGGGCGAGGGGGGCAAACGAGAGCCGATTTTTGTGGAGGATTATGATACCGTCTGCGGGCTCTGCTACACATTTTGCCCCCGAACCTTCCTGCCACGGGAGGATATAGAGCGGAGACTATTCGGGACACCGCACAAACGCGCTGCAGAAGATCCGCTTGGTGTGTATCGGAGCGTTTATGCCGCTCGTGCAAAACGTGTAGAGATACTCGAGCAAGCTCAGGATGGCGGCGCGGTTACCGCCCTGCTCGCGTACGCGCTGGAGGCCGGGTTACTCGATTGTGCCACGATTACCACTTCGGACGAGCAGTGGAGACCGAAGACCAAGATAGCGCGAACTGCTGATGAGTTACTCGAGGGCGGGGGCACGAAATATACGCTCTATCCGAGTGTCACCGGCGTGAGAGACGCTCTGAACGCGGGCTGTGAGAAGATCGGGTTCGTGGGCTTGCCCTGTCAGATCCAGGGCTTGCGAAAAGTGCAGACTGCAAATCAGCCCTATGATCTCGGAATCGAGAAGGTCCACTTGATTATCGGCCTCTTCTGCATGGAGAACTTCACGCCGGAGCTATTGGATTACGTGGCGAAGCAGAGTCGCAGCGGCTCGGTGAGCAGTATAAGCAAGTTTGAAATTCGCGGTAAGGACTTATTCATCTACGATCAGGCGCGGCAGGCAATCCCATTACGTGAGATCAAGGACTACATTGGTGACGGTTGTCTGGTCTGCATGGATTATACCGCAGAACTTGCGGATCTCTCCGTAGGATCGGTTGGCTCCGAGGAGGGCTGGTCAACGATTCTCGTACGCACGGCTCAAGGGGAAGCGGTGCTCAAAGGTGCACTGGATAGCGGCTATCTAGAAGCGAGCAAGATAGCGCGCAATGAGTTGGAATCGATACAGAAGCTGGCGAAGCGGAAGAAGGAGAGCAACGCCAAGAGACGCCTCTGAGTGCGGTTCTGAGGAGAGCATCGGCGAAAGTAACATACATATGAGCGTAAGCTAGGGCAGAACCGTTTATATGCTTGCGATGACGAAGGTAAGCTAGATGACGGGGCGAACTACTCTAATAACCATAACTATCCTCAGCTCGTTTGCGCTGCTCGTGATTGTATTGCCTGGTATTGCCACAGAGACCGAATACGCATCACCAAACGGCGAGCTAGAAGTCGTTGCACTCCAGCACTGGATCTATGAGCAGGGTTATGCTTATACGGTGGCTGAGAACGCGATTACGCGACTCACGTCCGAGGAGCGTGCGGCTCTCAGCAGCTACCGCCGGCTTGAATCGCCGACCGAACCACTTCCTGAGCATATCAAGTTCCGACCAGCAGAAGAGCGCGGCAGAATCGAACAGGTACCAGAATCGCCGGTTGGGCAACTGCCCGCCTCGTATGATGCCATGGCGCTTGGCTACGTGACACCGGTCAAGAATCAGGGCGGCTGTGGGGGGTGTTGGGTCTTCGCCGCGATCGCAGATCTCGAATCTGATATCTTGAGGGACGAGGGTCTGGCGTTCGACTTCTCGGAGCAGGAAGTAGGGGATTGCAACATCTGGTCAAGCCTTGGAGGCTACAATTTCTGTGAGGGTGGCCTCGGATTGATGACCACTAACTACTTCACCAAGCGGGGCGGGGCAGCCGAGACCTGTCATCCGTACGTTGGAGCGCATGGAATCTGCCATGATTGCCCGGTTCTCAGAACCGTGGATAATTGGCGCACCATTACGGATAGTAGCGGCGAGAGTCACATATACCAGATTAAGAACGCGATCCTGCAATATGGCCCTGTCTTCTCCACGATGTACACGGGTGATGCGGGGTTTGGAGGGTACAACAGTGGCGTGTACGAATACTGGGGTCCAGAACTGCCGAACCACGCGATCCAGATTATTGGCTGGGACGATTCACTCCCGCATACCCACGGTACCGGGGCGTGGCTGATTAAGAACTCCTGGGGCACAAGCTGGGGCGCCCATGGGCCCTATCCCGGATGCGCGTGGGTCGCCTTCGGGTCAGCGAACCTCGGTGACGATGCCAGTGCGTTCGTCAGCTACCGAAACGCGACCGACAAGCTCTTATACTACGACGAGTGTGGCTGGATGGGCTACGTGATGGGCTGTGGTGAGCCGACCGCGTACAGCGCGGTTCGTTTCATCCCCTCGCAGGCGCTTACGATAACCGCAGTTGAGTTCTGGGCGATCGACAGTAACATGGATTACGAAATCAGGGTATTCGAAACCGTTACCGCTCATCCTGACTATTACATCTTCAGCGACCAGCTTGGGACGACCCATACAGGAACCACGGAGGAGTGGGGGTACTATTCGATACCGCTCCAGACACCCGTGCCGTTGGACGCGGGCGACGATGTCATCATCCAGATCAAGTTCACCACGGGAAGATTTGGGTATCCTATTCCGATCGACTACTATACCGAGTTCTGGCTGCCGCCGTGGTCAGAAATAGCAACCTTCTCGGGCGAGAGTTACGTGAGCTGCGATGGCGCAAACTACACGAAGCCGTATAATCCGTACTCCGACGAGTACTATGATGTGGGCATACGTGCGCGAGTAGAGCTGCCGAATCGGCAACCCACTGCATTCATCGATTCAATCACGCCCAATCCGGGAGAGCAAACACTCGATTTTATCACGTTCTCGGGGAACAGCACGGATGCCGACGGGACGGTGGTCGCGTACAACTGGAGTTCGAGCCTCGATGGATTCCTTAGCACCACGCAGTCGTTCTATATTCCCGCGTCCAACCTGTCTGTTGGCACGCATGTTATTTCCTTTCAGGTGCAGGATGACGATGGGGCGTGGTCATCCAAAGTCATGGTAAATCTGACGATACTACCCTTTGATCCATCCAGAGTCTTCGATACCGGGCCCGGCGGCTATCCGAGCATCGCAGGCACGCACAGTGGCACCCTTCGGCCAGATCAGTCGATGCTTGTCTCCCGGCTCTACACGTATCCGTGCCCGGGCACCGGCGGCCACGCTGAATATGTCCATATTTACGGGAACGGGCTTGACATGAACGCTACGTGGGATGGCTATCATGGTGATTGGCATGCGCTATCCTTTACCGCGCCGTTCATCCTTCGAGGTGGGAAGACCTACAACTACGAGCTACGAACCGGCTCATATCCACTGCTCATTTCCGCATCCAGCAAGACGGTGGATGGTGGGCTTATCACCTGCTCCTCTTTCGTGGACGCGAATGGAAATGCGCATAGAGATCAAATCCCCGCGATCAGGCTGGAATAGCAGATGGCTCGCTAGATCCTCAAACGGTTAACTTCTCCCGCCTCAAGCGGAGACACGGTGATTCGCATTCGCGGCCCTTCACTTTCACGCCAGTATTCCACCACCACCGGGTCGGAGCGTGTGTCCGAATACCGGGCAGTAAGCTGTGCCGCGAGCTTGATCGTCGGGGAATCACGCACTCCTTCTAAAATGGTGATCGGACTCCCGCACCCCGGGACTTCAAAGGCATACGCGTTGGGCGACTTCAGTGCTAACAGCAGCGAATTCTCACGCTCATTCCGGCCTACAATAATCTTCGATGCCCTGAAGCGGAAATGCCGGCCCAGTTTCAATAATTGGATGTCACGGTTCGTCACGCTCTCGACATGCTCAAACAGATCCCGAACCTTCGCTGCAAATTCCTTATAGGTCAAGAGGCAGCCACCCGCGGGTGCGGGGTATTCATCCTGGAGCCCGTACTGCTCAGCGAGCGCGATCTGCGGCTTTCGACTCTTACCCGAGATGCCGAGCAGCTTATCACGATCGATCCAGCCCTCGCGTTCCGGTATCGTCACCGGCAGGAGCTTTGCTGACAGGGGCCGCAGAATCAAACCCTCGAGACGGGCCTCGCGCGCTTCAAGCGCCAATGCATTCCGGTGCTGACTCATCGGCCGTTCACCAAGCACGTCACCGGTAACGATAAATTTTGCATCCAGCTCGTCAGCAATCCGTTTCGTTTTCCTGAGCATATAGATCCGGCAGTCGATGCAAGGGTTCATACCAGAGCCGTAGCCGTGTTTCGGATTGCGAATGACCTGAAAGTAATCAGTTCCTACTTCAACTTTGAGATGGGTGATGTTGAGCCGCTCAGCTATCTTGCTGGCGTAATCCACTTTTTCCGCGGCGAACGGTAAGACAAACGTGATGGCAACCAGTTCGATGCCTTGATCCAGGACCAGCTTCGTTGCCAGGATCGAGTCAAGCCCGCCGGACAGCAGCGTAAGCGCCTTCATGAGTAGTATCTTCTGGCTGATTATGTTACAACCCGAGCGTCTCAATCGCTATCTCCGCCGCCCTCTTTCCCGAGAGCAGCATCGCACCAAAGGTCGGGCCCATCCGAGGGAGTCCATAGGCCGTGGAGACCGCCATGCCCGTGACGATCAACCCTGGATATATCTCTGAGGTCTGCTCGACCACGAGATTCTCTGAGCGCTCCACCCACATTGCGCCCTGCCCACGGGTCTGCAGCAACTTGCGCTCTTCCAGCTTCTTGACAACCGAAGCGTCATGTCCGGTCGCGTCGATCACGAGCTTCGATTCCAATGAGACAGGGTCCACTGCCGCCACCTGACGCGGCAGGCTGTATACTGCGCTCCAGTTCACCACGATTCCACGCACGCGATCTTCATGGAGCACGACATCCTCCAGCGCGACCATGTTTACGAGCTTCGCACCCGCGTCACAAGCCGCGGCAATCAATTTCGAGCACGCGTGCGGCCCGTCCGCGACGTACAAGCCTGTACTGTACTCTCTGTAAGGTACTCCGAGCTCATCAAAAACCCGCTCCGCAGGCGCACGCACCGTGACCTTGTTCATCAGAAATCCCCCGAGCCAGAATCCACCGCCAAAGTAATTGTTTCGCTCGATAAGCAGCACCCTGACACCTACAGCGGCCAGCTCTCTGCTGGCCATCAAGCCTGCAGGGCCACCTCCAACAATGATGACATCAGACTCTATATAATCCTTCAATTCTGCTGCAAACTCATCAACGATCGCTCTCGTGATTTGACTCTCTGAAACAGGTGCGAATTTCATCGGCTCCATAGGAACACTTTTAACTGTAACTATTAATAGCTTTGACCGATCTTCTGGCGGCGGTATTTGCCATCGCGCAAGGAGCGTAGATTATTTAGGGCAAGCGTAAAGCCGTCACTTCCGTATCGTGAAAGCAGCGGCCGGCTTCACGTTCGCCATCTTCATCGCGGTCTGTAAGAGCTCGGTCGTTTCGTCCATCGTTCTCCTGTCCACCGGATACGGTACACCATCCTTGCCGCCGAACGCGAACGAGTATTTCACCGGATCGCGCCAGCTTGCGGGCTCGCCATAGATCAGCTCAGAGACGAGCGCTAAGGCGCGGACGGTTGCCGCCCCGACGCCCTTAATACCGAGGAACTGCTCGTAATTTGACGGCTGTGTGTCGTACGCCGCACGAAGCGCATCCCAGTTCACGCGGCTCGGCAAACGGTACAGGCGGCCTGCTGTCGATTTGAGCTCGTGGGTGAGCTCTACTTCAGGGACGACGTCAAATGCGGCAAGTGTGGTTTGGTGCTCCAGTAGCCGCCTGCTCTGCCCACTCAGATCCTGGTACATGCGCTCTAACTCTCGCGGCTCGATCTTGACGAGGTCCACGGACGTCCCGCGACAGCCCCTGCTCGCGCGCGCTGTGAGATCAAGCACCGTCTGGCATTGGCGCCCGACGATGCCCTGGTGCGGCTCCTCGATGTACTCCTTCACGGACGATGAGAGCCAGTGGTATCGTCGCGCATACCGATCGTTTGGGTTCATGCCCTGCTGAATCACCGCCCACTCACCGCACTCCGTCACGAACATCGAGTGATGATAGAGCTGATATCCGTCCTGCACGCAGGCGTTATCCACCTTCGCGGCGATACGACTTGCGTATTTCAGCCCGGTGAGGGTGGCATCGCTGAGGTTAAAGGTGCCACCGAGCGCGTCGATATCAGAGAGCGTTGATCTCGATCTCTTACCCTTGCCGCCGGCAACACCGAAGCCAAACTCCTCCGGCTCGATCACCGATTTCAAGACACCGCACAGCACGGTCGTTGTACCGCTGCTGTGCCAGTCATAAGCGAGCGCGCAGGAGAGCGATTGAAACCACAATGGATCGGCCAGGCGTTCTATCGCGCCGTGCACGCCATAATCATCCACTATTAGCTCGAATATCGCATGGGCTAACCGCTTCATGCGTACGAGTAGCCACTGTGGGGCTTTGCCACCGTGCAGCGGTAAATCAACCGCGCCCAGCCTCCGCAACGCTTCAGATCCTTCCCTTCTTCCCTGCTGAGGTCTTGCCTCGGAACACCCGTCGTCGATGCGACGGACCACCTATCCAATTCAAATCCTTATCAGCTTTAATCTCGGGATGAGCGGGCTCGACGAGGATGATCTCAAACCATTTTCGCTTGCCATCCTCGGCCACCCAGTACGAGTTCAGCACCTCCATGTTGGGGTACTTCCGTGCGGTACGCTCCTCGGCGATCCGCTGCAGGCTCTTGGCGGGCGTTATCTTGTGCACAGCCAGCCCTTTAGATTTCCTGCCGTGCTTTGGCCGCTGCTTCCGCCGGCCGCCCCGGCGCACCTTGGCGCGCACCACAACGATCCCGTGTTTCGCCTTGTAGCCCAACGATCGGGCGCGATCCAGCCTTGTAGGATGCGCGAGCCGAATAACCGCAGGCTCCTTCCGCCAGCCCCTCAATCGCTCCTGCCGGAGCTCCTGGACGTAGGACTCCTTTGGCCGCTTCCATGCCTCGCCGATGTATCGATAAAACGACTTCGCCATTTTCGTTCTGCTCTTTTAAAAATAATCTGTAAGAATAAAAATATCGAAAGTGAAATAAAGATATAAGCTACGCTCGTATCATTCTATTACGTGGCAAAGGCAAGGAAGGAGCCCAGGAGAAGGAAGAAAGGAGAACGTGATGGTCATGGTGAATAAGCCAAAGCCGTTGGACGTGTTGAACAAAGCGCTGAAGTCCCCGGTCATCGTGCGGATCAGAGGTGGCAGGGAATTTCGAGGGATGCTGGAGGGGTATGACCTCCATATGAATTTGGTCCTGAGCGATGCCGAGGAATTGGGCAGCAACGATACGGTCAAGAGTTTCGCGGGCGAGATACTGATGCGCGGTGACAATGTGGTGTATATATCACCCACAGTTCAGCCAGAGCTGGAGAAGAGCGAAGAGAAGGGCAAAGGTAAGGACACGGGAGAGAAGGAGCCATGGTGAAGGGCACCGCGGCACAGGGTAAACGGCAAAAACGGTCACACATCATGTGCCGCCGCTGCGGAAACGTCGCGTTCAGCGTGCACGCGAAGTACTGTGTCGCCTGCGGGTTTGGGCGCTCGACGAAGATGCGCAGAGAGTACAGGTGGAAGGAGCGCAAGCCGTAGACGCAGGATAAGCGAAGCGCATCTTTGCAAGCCAGCGGCCGAGGTAGCTAAGTGGACTAAAGCGCCGGCCTTGAGAGCCGGTGTCCCGCACGGGACACAAGGGTTCAAATCCCTTCCTCGGCGTTCCTCTGGGCGAAGATTACTAGCACTGTCACGCACACAATCTCAAGGAAGGGGGCGATGATGATGGAAGAATATGTTACGCTTTTGGATCGTGCATTGAAACAATTACCGAGCACGAGGACCAGCGATGAGCGGTTCGTTATACCGCTGCTCAAGGTCTTTGTAGAGGGGAAGACCACGATCTTTGATAATTTCGACGTGGTCTGCAATTATATCCGCAGGGAGCAGGAGCACGTGATGAAATTCCTGCTCAACGAACTTGGAACTGCGGGCAAGATCATGGGTGACCGGGTGGTGTTCCAGGGCAGATTCACGCGCGAAGAAGTAGAGCGCCAGATTCAGCGCTATTTGGATGAATATGTGCTCTGCTGGGAGTGTAAGAAGCCTGATACACATTTCGAGAAGCAGGACCGCATCTGGGTGCTGAAGTGTGATGCCTGTGGTGCGATTCGCCCGATCATCAAGCGCCGTGGCGGTAAGAAGAGTTAGTAACCGGTCAGGTTGGTCGGTACTGCAACTTTCATATATCCGTTCATGTGGCGTCTCTGCGGATCGTAACCAGTTTTAACCCGCGACCATCTGGACATTCACCGGGGACCTCACGAATGACCTCGATGATTGTGCAGCGGTCGCCAGCTTTGAGCCCCCTGGGATGACAGGCGTTGAATAGCTCGCAGTCCGCTGTAGCGCAATTTGGTGGCTCAAAAACGACCTTCGAATTCTTGAACGTGTATGCTGATTCGATCGCTGCAGTTATCAACGCTTCCGTCACTTCCACCACACAGACACCGTCTTCGTGGATGTAGCAGTCATGCTTGATATCATTTCGCACGTTCGCGACTCGATACCGGCGATCCAACTCCAGGTTCGCACAGGCGTTCTTCAACTTACACTCCTCGCACTTCTTCGAGGCACCGAGGAAGATAAACTCTTCGCCAGTCTTCGCGATCTTCGCGCCCAGCAATGTGACGACACGTCCCTCCTCCATTCTCTCTCCCCCCTCTTTTGCTAACCGCTCCCACAGACCTTCCATTTTTCTGCTTGCTCTCTCTTTTACTCGAGCACCTGCGTCACGACGGCAAGTCGTTCCGCAGCCTCGTAGGTGAGCCCGGAATCACCCAGGATGGTGTACCTTCCGGGGTTGATCGTGTGCGCGAGCGTGAGTGCGTGAATAAGCTCGTCGTCTTGAACGCCCAACTCCTTTGCAGTCGTTGGCGCGCCGATATCCTTCAACACAGCCCGGATATGCTGCCAGTTTTCGGCATAGAGGTGGGTCATCATGATGGTGCCAATGCCACACTGCTCGCCATGCAGAGCGGGCCGCTCAGCGACCATATCGAGCGCGTGGCTGAATTTATGCTCAGAGCCAGAAGCGGGCGCGGAAGAGCCAGCGATGCTTATCGCGACACCACTGGAGACCAGTGCTTTGAGCACGGTTCGGACAGAATGCTCATCTCGCTGCTTTATCTCTCTAACGTTCTCGATGATCATGTTCGCGGTCATTCCGGAGAGTGCGGCGGCGTAGCTGCTGTAGTCCGCGTTCCGTAAACGGTGTGCGAGCTGCCAATCCTTAACGGCCGTGTAATTGGCGATAATATCGCCGCAGCCCGCAGCAGTGAAGCGATAAGGTGCGGCGGAGATGATTGCGGTATCAGCGACGATCGCGAGTGGCGCGTGTGTGGGGACGGAAACCGGTGGTTTCGTTTTGTCATCGTTCTTAATCGAAGCACGCGGCGACGCGATCCCGTCATGGGAGGCGATGGTGGGGATCGAGATGAATGGTATACGAAGCTCAAAGGATGCGGTTTTGGCCGTATCAATGACCATTCCACCGCCGACGGCGAGCATGACATCCGCTTTATGCTCGTTCGAAACGGCCTTCACAGCATCGATAGTCTCATAGCTAATGCGCTCCACTTCGATCAGATTGACCTCGTAGCTCGCATCGTTCAGGATCGCACAGACAGTTTCGCCCGCTATTTTCCTGGTGATCGGGTCTGCGAGAACATCGGCCCGTTTCCCGACCTCCAGATGCTTGCAGATCGTGCTAACCTCCTGCACGGCATCCCGCTCAATTAAAACTGCCCGCGGCAATTCCATCCACTTCATGTTTCTCCGTCGTATCGCTCAGTATTCCTTTCTGACCGCTAGCTTGATTATTTTAAGAGCTGCGGTTAGATAAAGGTATAATAGCTTCAGCGCCCTGCCTGCGCAGACCTTACTCCAGATAGGTAACGGTGTACGATCTACTCCCCAGCCCCAACTGCTCGGCGATAGCGAACTGGATCTCGCGCTGAATACCCATGGCTTCTGCGATATTATCCCGCCCCGCAGCGGCTTGAATGAGTTCGAAGGAGCATTGCTCAATGCTGACAATATCGCGGGATGCGAGCGCGCCAAGATCGGGCATGAACGGGCGCTGTTGAACGATACAGTCGCACATGGCCGTAACGTCCGTGAGGAAATTGATGAAGCAGATGTTATCCTCAAAGTGCTTAAGGATCGCATGTGCCGCTTCGACCAGCGCGGTCATGTACTGCTCGTACCACCCATCGGGGCGGTGCATCGCGCCCGTTGTACAGGCGTTGATGCACCGTGCACAGCCAACGCAGCCCTGAGGATCGATCACGGGGTAGTCATCCATCTGGATGAATGGATAAGGACAGGCATTGATACAGCTCGCGCACTGCTCGCATTTCTTTTCATCGAATTCGGGAATTGAGAACCGGTGCACCGCTCGCTTACCGTTTTTCGTGCAGCAGCCCATACCCAGATTCTTGAGTGCGCCTGCATAGCCCATGCTCGGATGCCCGGTGCAGTGCGTCACCGTCACGAGGTAATCCGCCTCGTAGATCGCCTGTCCAACTTCAAGCTCTTTCAGGAGCTCGCCACCAGTCTCTACCAGCACACCGGATTCGCCCGTAAGGCCGTCGGCGATGATGACGGGCGCCCCGAGTGTTGCGAAGTTGAAGCCGTTCTGTCGTGCGGTATTGAGATGATCAACGGCATTGTGACGATCGCGAATGTACAGGGTTGTCGTATCGGTCAGGAACGGCGTTGCACCAGCAGCTCTAATTGCTGCTATGAGCTCACGCACGAACGGTGGGCGAATGAACCGGTAGTTGAAGAGCTCGCCCATGTGGAGCTTCACGGCAACCAGTGCGCCCTTATCCAGCTCGCTCACTTGCTGAAACAGATAACGGATCTGTTCAGGGCGGTATAGCTTCGCAAGCTGATATACTGCTGTCATAGCGTAAAAAGAGGTACGTATCATTCCGTTAAGAGCTTATCTCTTTGCTCCGCGTCGGAATCGCCGTAGGTTATTGAAGGTTGGTCGCCTAAAAATCAGTCAGCCGCTTCTGCTGCAATATTCGGCTGAGTCGCTGGAAATCACGCAATCGGGCCGAAATCCCTTCTTGCGCTCGCAACCGCGCATCGATAAACTGCAACGCCTCGTTTTGGGTATCAAACCGCTCGCCACGATGTCTGAACGCGTCGCGTGCGGTCTCGCGGACGACCCAGACGCCGAGCGGCACGGAATACCGTGGATGGATCTCGCGGAAGACAACAACGCCCGCCTGCCGTCTCATTTGGTGTAGAGCCTCCGCAACGGCGAGCCGCGCCGCATAATACCCGCCGCCCTCGTTCTCCGCGTACTTCTTCCGACCTGTGAAGCCCTCGTATTCCTCGCTGATCACCGGGCGCGTATTGCGCGCATCACTCCAGACGGATCCCGGAAACCAGGCCTCGAAGTTCTCGTACTCGAACAGCGTCGGCATGAGCAGCACGAGGAAGTGATTGTCCATGTACGACGATTCGTAGACGTAATAGTCGTCCATGGTCGGGAACTCCCTGATCGCAGGCGCGAGTTTCTTGAAAATGATATCGTCCGTGGCCGTAATGCTCCAGCGTGTGGGCACCATCCGCTGCGACTGGCGCAACCCCAGCGCACCCGAAGAGAGAATAGTCGCCACCTTGTAGACGTCCAGTCCGAGCTTGTAGAGGCTGTTTGCGGCTTCAAAAGCTTTGAGATCGTCGTGCACGACGCGGTCAACCTGCTTCAGAATCTTCGGGTTCTCAGTCACGTGCAGGGTCTCAACGTTCACGCTCGCGCCGATCGGTCGCAGGACATCAGAGAAGGTGAGGTTGAATGAGGGCTTCTTGGTGAAGGTTAGCTCAACGTCCACGGGTTTCGTAGCCAGCGCGAGTTCAGTCACGTCTGTGACAAAGTTCGATTTCGATTTGATGTGCTCGCCGTGCTTCGACCGCAGCGTGGCACTGCGCAACTCCACGATCTCGTCCATGCCGAGCCCCTGCGCGAACCACTGGCTTGGCTCATCGAACCGCCCGAGTTCCAGGTCTGCTTCCTTTGGTTCTAACACGGACATCGGGCCGACCCGGACATTCGGATAGCCGATGCGGCCGACGAAGATCGAAGTCGAAGGCCCGAAGTATTCCGTGGCGTTCGCGAACGCTGCGTACTTCGTGCGTTTGTGCAATGCAGCGAGCAAGGGGCACGACTGGCGACCGCACAACAGCCGTGAGCCCTTACAGACGATACACAGGCGGTGCATTCAGTTCTCGATTCTTAGATTATCACGGGCGCATATCTATGTAAGTTCTGAGGCAGGCATTTATGGCTGAGCGGACAGAAGTAGTAAACTGAAAGAGGGGTATGCCTCAGGATACAAAAAAGGAGCGCGTGCTCTTCATTTGCACGCACAACTCGGCACGATCGCAGATGGCCGAAGGGTTTCTCAACGCGCTCTACGGCGATCGGTACGAGGCGTACAGCGCAGGGACTGAACCTTCCAGCGTGAATCCCTACGCCGTTACGGTAATGGCTGAGCTAGGGATCGATATCTCCACGCGCCAGGCAAAAAGCGTGACTGAATTTCTCGGTGGGAATTTTGATTACGTCGTTACTATCTGCGACGCGGCACAGGAAACCTGTCCAGTCTTTCCAGGTGCCAAAGAGCGCATCCACAAGGGGTTTGCAGATCCCGCGACGTTCGAGGGGACGGACGAGGGGCGGTTAAAGCGGTTCCGACTGATTCGGGATGAGATAAAGGCGTGGGTAGAGATGCGGTTTGGGAGCAGAGATACCGAGGAGTGAAACGGTCCCTCTTGATCTGAACATCCGCACTTCCCTCTTTTCTCCACAAGGCATCAGCCTCGCGTAGCCGGTGAGCTTTTTGCTCCATTCAAGCGATCATCCTTCAAATAATCACTGCAAGGCCTCGTCCAGTGATCCTTATGCGTTCTCTTCATGCTCTTGCCGTTTCTTTATCAGTAACTGCGTCAAACCTAACTAAGAAACGGTAAGATGCACAAAGCTACGTTCGGTGCAGGCTGCTTCTGGGGCGTTGAAGCGGCCTTCCGCTGCGTGAATGGCGTGCTTGAGACGTCAGTCGGCTACATGGGCGGCACCCTAGAGAGCCCTACGTACGAGGACGTCTGCACCGATCGCACGGGCCATGCTGAGGTGGTGGAAGTCGTCTACGATCCGGCGGTCATCTCGTACGAAGAGCTGTTAAACGTCTTCTGGCGTATCCACGACCCGACCCAGCGTAACCGTCAGGGGCCGGATGTCGGTACGCAGTACCGCTCCGTCATCTTCTACCATACTCCGGAACAAGAGCAAACAGCACGCACCGCCAGAGAGCGGCTGCAGCACTCCGGGAAGTACAAAAGCGAGATCGCGACGGAGATCCACCCGGCAACGACATTCTGGCGTGCAGAAGAATACCATCAACGGTATTTCGAACGGCGCGGGCTCAGGCCCTGCAAATGACGGTGGTTAGTGGAGAACTCAGCACGGGCATCTGTTTTAGCATATCGGGCCCGCGTGATGGCTCAGCGTTGAAGGCCAACCCTTATAACCTGCAGCGCACTTCTCACCTACAGGAGGTACTGATTATGGAAGAACCACAAGGCCCCTTCTGCCAGAGTTGTGGTATGCCATTGCAAGAGGAGAGCGACTTCGGCACGAACGCTGACGGCACCCCCAACCATGACTACTGCAAGTACTGCTTCCAGAACGGTGCATTCACCGACCCTACGGTAACTATGGAAGAGATGATCGGTAAAGTCATAGGAATGATGGTTGCCATGCATATCATGCCTGAGGACCAGGCGAAAGCGCTGGCCACTACCTTCATCCCGACACTTAAACGCTGGCGGCGATAAAACTGAGGCAGATGACCATGAAGGAGCGCGAGAGGATTCGCGGCTTCGAGGGCTACTATCCGAAAGTGACAGAGCCTGTATATATCGACCCTCTGGCCACGGTGATCGGTAACGTGGAGCTGGGCGACCATGTGAGTGTCTGGCCGAACGCGGTGATTCGGGGCGATCCCTATGAGATTCGAATTGGCGCGTGGTCGAACATTCAGGACAATTGTGTCGTGCATGGTGATGCCGGCCATGCGGCACGTATCGGTGAATACTGCGTGGTGGGGCACGGCGCGATCGTGCACGGTAGCACGGTCGAGGACGGCTGCATCGTTGGTATGGGCGCCATTATCCTCAATGGGGTTACCGTGGGGAGGGGCTGTATCGTGGGTGCCGGTGCTCTGCTGCCTCCGGGAAAGACCTATCCGCCCGGAAGTATGATCCTCGGGAGCCCGGGTCGTGTAGTTCGCAGTCTCACCGTTGACGAGATCGCGGGCATACGAGACCATGCTGCATCCTACTGGGCGAAGGCGCAGGGGCACGTGAAGCAGCTGAAAGAGCAGTAGCCGCACACCGCGAATCGCCAGCACTGAGCTGAGTCAACGTTTATGTTCTTGTCGCCTTTCTTTGTATGGCCAGGAATCTTGATAAGGAAGCGATTAGGTGAAGAGAGGGCGGAAGAAAAAGCATGGCTGAAGCACTAACGGAAGAAAAAGCTCGTGCTGCGATCGCGCCGGTCAAACATCCTGCAATCGACCGGACGCTGGTCGAGCTCGGCATTGCAAAGGACGTGAAGGTCGACGGGAATAGGGTTACGATCACGCTGGCACTGCCGTTCGCCGGCGTGCCTATGCAGGTCCGGCAGATGCTCATGAACTCGTTACGGGAGCCTCTGGAGAAGCTGGGAGCCAAGGTCGCTTTTGAGGTTGTCATTATGGTTCCAGAAGCACTCCAGCACTTCCTGAAGCTGGAGCAGGAGGCCTGGAAGGGTCTGTGAGTGCCTCGAGACCAGTGCAGGAAATTCGCGCAAAGCCCTCACTATAAATCAGTACTCATAAAAAGAGAAGGAACGTAGCCCTGCTCGCATTCGATGGGGCTACGCCCATCTTTTATTGCTTCAAATCCCTATCTCGCGTGCCTTTTTGAGTGTGCCTTAGCGGCATCTGTATTCGACCTGGATGGATGCGCTAACCGTCACGTCCTGCGGCTCAATCGGTGTCGGCGCGACCGTTGGTGCTGCAGCGTATTTAGCGTATTCATCGTAGCCGCCCGCGCGATACGGGTAAGTGTACACGCCTGTTTCGGTTACCGTGGCGACACCAACGATCTTCAGATCCAGCCCGCTGGCAATTGCGTCCGCTTTCGCCCGTGCGTCGGCACATGCCTCCGTGAGCGCCTGCTGCCGCAGCTCCCGATCACGTTCTTCCGTCAGCCCGAATACAACCTGATTCACCGTGTTGGCACCTGCATAGATAGCCGTGTCGATCACGGATCCCACCTTGTCCAGATCCCGCAACTCGACCGTAATCTCGTTGGTGACCCGGTAGCCCAGGATCCCTTCTCCGGGCCGCTCATAATCCGTGACGGGAAAGATCCGGAAATAGCTCGTCTCCTGGTCGTCCTTCGGCACGCCCGCGGCTTCCAGTGCCGCGATCACCGCATCCATCCTGGCGGAGTTCTGCGCCAGTGCATCGGTCACATTCTCTGATTGCGTCTCCACACCCAGATTCACGGTCACCTTGTTCGGCGTTGCCTCAATGAGCCCAGCCCCTGAAACGGTGATGGTAGTATTGCCCGTTGCGTTCGCGGCATCACCCTCCGAGCTTGTGCCCAGACAGCCGACCGCCGCCAGACAGACCGTCAGTATCGCGATCACGCTTATCGTTCCCAGTTTCTTCATTTTTGTGCTTTCTCACCTCCTAATTCTGGTGATGATGATCTTGCGCCTCTATCAGCGCGCTTTGTAGAGAGACTTGCGGTGAGGGGCTATATAGCCTTTTCCGTGGCTACGAACGGATTCGTAGCTTAGCAAAGCCTTTTAATCCGAGAAACGAACCAGAGCATACGAAGGAACCTGAAAAAGGTGAGCACTACAACGTATGAAACACGGAAAGAATGAATTGAAAGGGAACGAAAAGGAAAATCGAGAAGGTATGTACGTAAAGCTTACGCCGATTCCGGTGCTCTGTGTTCTGGTCGGAACACTCTTCATGGTGGGCTGTATCGCCCCGGGACCGGAACGGCCTGCGGGTACGATGAGTGTGGCCGAGTTGTTAGTAGATCCAGTCTATGATACTGAGGTAACCGTTTACGGTCAGGTTGCGCTCCTGGGCGAATTGCTCTGTCCCTGCTTTGAGCTCTCATCGGGCGGGGAGACCGTTCAGGTCTGGTATGACCTGATGGTCGAGGATGACGGCACCGAGCGGCCTGCGGTAAGTGTGGATGGTATCGAGAACGGAGATTGGGTGCTCGTCAGAGGCGAGCTGAAGAGCGCGGGCGTGCACCGCACGGCGAACGATTTCTGGGCGACCAGTATCGAAAGGATCGAAAATCTCGAGGACTACGGGATTTCCCCTGCGCCGAGCGCCAAAGAAGCAACAGAAGCGGAAAGCAGGGAGATCGCTCGGGAGTTCGTTGCGAGTTCGCCCACGTACCAGTATGACGGTTTCGACCTGCGGTTTAACCGGTCAGAGCCGCTGCGCTGTCCGCACTGCTGGCTGTTCGTCTTCGAGTTCACATCACGGCACGCGGGCTACGGCAACCGCACGGGACAGGTGCTCGCACAGGTGCTCACGCCGCACCAGGCTGAGGTAACCGTAATCAACGGTACGATAACCAGTGCCGTACTTGATGGACGGTGGGACATGCTCACGCAGACGCCCGTTTCGGACTATGTGAACCCTGCAGAAGCGCAGGCGCGGGAAATTGCCGTTAATTACGTAAAGGACATGGATGTGTACAGGAATTACAGCGGGAGAGATTTGCAGGTTATCAACGTTCTGCAGGCGCGCTGCCCGGGCTGCTGGCAGGTTGAGCTCGAGTTCTTCCTGACTTCTGAGAAAGATCCCGCACGCACGGATAGGGCGACGGTTAGGGTAACGCTCGAGAGCTGGGAGGTCGTTGATGTGGTCTATGCACAGGGCGGTCTCGAACCGCTGACGTACGACGAGGCGCGCGCCATCGCAGAGAACAGCACCTGCATGCAGGAAGGAACGCTTACCGACACGTACTTCTACAACGAATACACGCGCACCTGGTGGATCGATCTCGAGCCCTACGAGCATAAAGAGGGCTGCAACCCCGCCTGCGTCGTGAACATCACAACTAAGACTGCGGAAGTCAACTGGCGCTGCACCGGGCTAATACTGCCTGAATAGGATAACCAACCACGTGGATGCAGCGGTTCACAACGGGAGAAAATATGGATGCTTTTTCCCCCCTTCCGTCTTTTTCACGCTCAGTGCCAGGACGATCGAAAGCACCGTATGCCAGTACGCCACAGGCGCCACGCAGGAGCTTGCACCTGTGGTGGGATTGTCACGTGTAAAAGGGGGAAAAAGCTGAAAGAGCCCTTAGTGCCTCTTTCGTCTCACGCTGAGTACTGCGATGGTCGCTAGCAAGCTGACCAGTGTGATGAGACCACCGGGTGTGAATGCGGGCACTGGGCAGTCTACATTTACCGTTGCTGAGTCATTTATTCCATATACAAATGTGCTCTCATTAGTGCTTAAATTGATGCAATATGTATCAACCCACACTTTGTTTACGCCTTCACCGCATGCTTCAATTACGCAAGGTACTGTTATGTTTATGTAGAAGACATCAGAAACCTCGTCATAGTAATCGCTAATAGCGGGATCAGTCTCGAGCCTGCAGTTTCCTGGTAACGAATCCGATATATTTAAAAAAAGGAGCTTCTCCGCACATATCTTAGAAACATTTTTGCCCGTGACGTTTATCTGGAACGTAATAGTATTGCCTACCTGTGCGGCTATCTCTTTAACCCACGTATTAGTCACTGGATCCCAAACCGTTTTAGTGACCCATAACTCATATTCACCACCATTATCCTGCATCAATTTTGACTGAAAACGTGACGCATCTTCTTCGTTGGTTCCCATGACAGTTATGGTAAAACCCGACTCTCCGACCTTGACAGATTTATCGAGTATAAGAGCGCTCGTCGATGCCAGTGTACAGGAAAGAATGATTATCGCCGCAAAAACCACCCCCAGCGATCTTCTCTTCGTATCCATGTTATAGCCCTCGTGCTATGCAGTTAGCGGCTCACCATTTAAACCTTTCGGCCTTTTCATGGTGCAGTTTGACGAACGCATCACCACGTTTAGTACAACTTTATCGTTAGTATCCCGTTCTCGTACTGTTTGCGAGATTGCAGATTCTGCATTGATTGCATATATATCGATTACTGTTTCACATAGCGGGATCTTACGTAAGGGAGAGATAAAAAAACCAAAAATAGAAAAGGGAAGAGGCGTTAGTTTAGTGCCTCTTTCGTCTCACGCTGAGTACTGCGATGGTCGCCAGTATGCTGACCAGTGCGAAGAGGCCGCCAGCTGTGAATGCAGGCGCTTGCGTGAACAGATACAAGCCTGCGTCTATGGTTGTATCCACCACGCCGTCGCCGAGCGTGAACACACCTGTGCTCCCCGTCCCTGGATCGACATCACTATCCTCGGTATCCCCGCCCTGATCCGGCTGGGTGAACGCATAGCCCGGTGGCGGGATGAACTTGAGTGAGTAATTACCTGCGCAGAGTTTCTCGAAAATATAAAAGCCGGATCCATCGGTTACCGTCGTGTTGAGCAGTGTCACATTACCCTCCTCATGTCGGTACAGCCTTACCGTCACACCGCCGAGACCGAGCTCATCCACGTCCTGGATACCATTCTGGTTCGTATCCAACCAGACAAGGTCACTTACCGAGCCGTTGCATTCGCGGTTGGTGAAGTTGAGATTCCTGATATTCGCGGCTTCAAACGTGATTTCAAGACAGCCCGTTTCATTGTCAATGATCTCCCACCCGGGTTGAAGCACTTCACAGACGGTGTAGGTGTCGGGCGTTACGTTACAGACCTGCCAGTAGCCCGTGTCGTCCGTGGTGGTTTCATTTATGATTTCACCGGTGCTGTTCTTCACGGTGATCGTCCAGTTGGCGAGACCGACGCCGCTCTCGTTTAATTTATAGCCACGGATACAATTGCCACATTCGACCGTGATGTTCCAGGAGGCCGTAACTGCCGTGACATTCTCGCCACAGTAATCCGTCCCGGTAACCTGTGCGGTATTGTTGATCCAGCCGGTACAATCATCCTGCGTGACATTGTGCGTCGTGTTGAGTATCCAGCATTCTCCTTTGCTCAGGCTCTGGTTAGTAAAGGTTCCGAAGAGTGAATCATTGATGGTGACGTTCATGATCGTCGCATTCCCCGTATTGCAGACGGTAATCGTATAATTGATGGTGTCGCCGGGTGCGACGGGTCCGACAATGTCTGCTTCCTTGGTGATGTTGAGTGAGGCATTGTATGCCGTGCTCACGTTCTCATATGCCTCTGCATATATCGTCTCGTTGCAAATGTCCACTGCGGAGGCGTTCACGGTATTGTTGATCCACCCACGGCACGCATCTGTATCATTCACCCTGTAGTTCAGCTCTCTCGAGGTGCAGTTCCCTGGCTCGATCGCACCAAGATCAGGATCTCCAAGAAGTGGATCGTTAAACATCACGTTCCTCACCGTCACGTTACCCGTGTTGCAGACCGTGATGTTATATGTCACCGTATCGCCCGGATAGTACGGGCCTTCGCTTCCTACCGCAACCTTCGTCACGGAGATTGCCGCGTCAGAGAGCACAGTCACGTTCTCAGACGCTTCGCCAAAGACCGTCACAACACCCTCGTTGCAGATATCCTCTGCAGAAACGTTCACGGTATTGTTGATCCACCCACGGCATGCGTCCGTATCATTCACCGTGTGGTTCAACTTCACGGATGTGCAGTTACCAGGCCCCAGCGTTCCCAGCTCGCGGACGCCCAGCAGCGGATCATTCACCGTCACGTTCGTCACGGTCACGTTACCCGTGTTGCAGACCGTAATGTTGTATGTCACCTTCTCGTTCAGATAGTACGTACCAGCCCCTTCGGCCACCTTTGTCACGTTCAGCGCGGCGAGATACTCGACGCTCACATTCGCTGAAGACTCATTATACCGCGTTATGCCACAGGTATCTTCCGCCGAGACGTTGACCGTGTTGTTGATCCAGCCCGTGCATGCATCTGTCTCGTTTACCCGGTAGGGCCATTCCAGCGTGGTACAGTTACCCGGCGCCAGCGTCCCTAGCGAGTAATTGACGAGTCCCAGCTGCGGATCGTTCACCGTCACGTTCTCCAGCGTCAGGTTCCCGAGGTTGCAAACCGTAATGTTGTACGTCACATTCTCGCCGGGATAGTACGTACCTGCTCCTTCAGCCACCTTCGTCACGCTCAGCGCGGCGAAGTACTCGACGCTCACATTCGCTGAGGTCTCATTATACCGCGTTATGCCGCAGGTATCTGCCGCAGAGACGTTGACCGTGTTGTTGATCCAGCCCATGCATGCATCTGTCTCGTTCACCCGGTAGGGCCATTCCAGCGTGGTACAGTTACCCGGCGCCAGCGAACCGAGTGAGTAATTGACAAGCCCCAGCTGCGGATCATTAACCGCAACGTTCTCCAGCGTCAGGTTCCCGAGGTTGCAGACCGTGATATTATACGTGATCATATCGCCGGGATAGTACGTGCCGGCTCCTTCGACCATCTTCGTCACGTTCAGCGCCGAAACATACTCAACGCTCACGTTCTTATACGTCTCGCTATAGACCGTCGTCTCGCTATAGAGCGTCGTATAACCGCACTCGTAGGGCGTGTACCGGGCAGAGGCATTCACCGTATTGTTGATCCACCCACTGCACGCATCATCTTCCGTTACGGTATGGTAATGATATGTCCAGTTGCACTCGTTCGGCGCCAGCGTCCCGATATTGAACTCGCCGAGCACTGTGTCAATCATGGTAACGTTCGTGAGGTTCATGTTCCCGAGGTTGCAGACCGTGATGTTGTACGTGATATTATCGCCCGGGGAGTATGGTTCGGACGAATCGATCGTCTTCATCACGGCCAGTGGAGCAGAGACCGGACATTGGTCCAGAGGATCATTATCTTGATTGTAGTCGAACATGTAGGCACCGGTTCCGTTGTAGTCTGACCAGAAGTTCCCGGTCCAGTTGTTCGTCCTGGTTATCTCAAGGTCTATCGCCTGCGGACTATTATCAATGAAGCAGTTCCTGTGCAGCTCGTTGTAGAAAGAATTAGCATCGACGTGTGCACCGGTATCAGGAACTGGCGCGGTATTGTTCACGATCATGTTATACATGACCGTAGTATAATTTGACGCATTCAGGAGAATACCATGGTCGTTGTCATGGACATAGTTGTTCGAGATCGTGAAGTTATCAGTATCGTTCATATAGATACCATACTCGGCATTGAAAATCGTGTTCCCGTCAACCAGTAACGCGCCGACGGTGAAGGTCGCAGCATCGGCCAGGGTTATCCAGAAATTGTTGAGGTAGAAATAGATGCCGTAATCGCTGCCGTTGCACGTAATGGTATTGCAATTAAAGGTAACAGTCCCCATCGTCAGTGAGGAGTTGTCTTCGAGGGGCGCTCTCACCCCCAAATCGGAATTGTTGACGTAAATGCCACTTGCGTTACAGGTTATGACATTGTTGTTCACCTGCACATCGCCAATAACCACGGAGGAATTTTCATTCATGGCGTGCCCGTACCAATTGTTGCCTCCATACATATTTTGCAGGTAGATGCCATCTCCGCCTGCAATAATGAGGTTGCCATTGATCTGGAAATGCGAGAAGTTGCCGGTCGAGTTGCCGGGACCATCATAGTTCATCTCGGAGCCCAGATCGTATAGGACATAGGCGCCATAGTGCATCCCGTCGCTGGTGGCGTTGATGGTGTTGTTATTGACCTCGATGCCGCCGAACTGTACCCTTGCGGAATCCCCCATCTGATAACCGGCCAGCCATGAGGCAAAGGGGTACTCGAAAAACATGCCAATTTCGCCTGCATCGATCTCGTTATCGTTGATCTGGAAATGCCCGAAAGTGGCATTCGAGGTGCCGTGCATTCCGCTGCCCACGTAGGTCAGGACATCGTCGTCGAAGTACATCCCGTGGCTCGTGACGTTGATGGTGTTGTTATTGACCTCGATCTCGCCGAACTGCACCTCGGCGGAATGGTACATCTCATCGGCCAGCTCATGGGCGAAACGGCTGTCGAAATTCATGCCGATTCCGCCTACATCGATCTCGTTATCGTTGATCTGGAAGTGCCCGAAGGTGGCAGTCGCGTTGCCGAGACTATTAGAGTTCATAGAGGAGCCCACCTCATACAGGACCTCGTAGAAGGACATCCCGTGGCTCGTGGCGTTGATGGTGTTGTTATTGACCTCGATCTCGCCGAACTGTGCCTGGGCGGAATCTTCCATGTCCGCAGCCAAATAAACGGCGAATTCGCCCTGGCGGTCGGTGGAACCGAAATGCATGCCTGTTCCGTTTGCAGTGATGTTATTATCATTGATCTGGAAGTGCCCGAAGGTGGCAGTCGCGTTGCCTTCCATATTGTAGCCTATCTGAAACAGGACATCGCGGAAGGCCATCCCGTCGTCGGTGGCGTTGATGGTGTTGTTATTCACCTCGATGCCGCCGAAGTCCACCTGCGCGAAATCCTCCATGTACGTGGCCAGCCCATAGGCGAAGTAGTCGCTGAAATTCATGCCAATTCCGCCTGTTGCCGTGATCTCGTTATCGTTGATCTGGAAGTGCCCGAAGATGGCCGTCGAGTTGCCGGGGCCATAATCGTTCATAGAGTAGCCTACCTCGTACAGGACATAGTAGAAGTACATCCCGTCGCCGGTGGCATTGATGGTGTTGTTATTGACCTCGATCTCGCCGAAGTGTGCCTGGGCAGAATCTTCCATGTCCGCGGCGAGATAAGAGGCGAACTCCTCGCTGAAACGCATGCCGATTCCGCCTGCATCGATCTCGTTGTCGTTGATCTGGAAGTGCCCGAAGATGGCAGTCGAGTTGCCGTGCATACGGTGGCCCACCTCGGACAGGACATAGTAGAAGGACATCCCGTCGCCGCTGGTGGCGTTGATGGTGTTATTATTGACCTCGATCTCGCCGAACTGTACCTGGGCGGAATCCTCCATATCATAGGCCAGCTCGTAGGCGAAGTAGCTGTAGCCGTCGCTGAAATGCATGCCCTTTCCGCTTGCAGTGATGTTATTATCATTGATCTGGAAGTGCCCGAAGGTGGCAGTCGCGTTGCCTTCCATATCGCTGCCTATCTGAAACAGGACCTCGTTGAAGAACATCCCGTCGCTGGCGGCGTTAATGGTGTTGTTATTCACCTCGATCTCGCCGAACTGCGCCTGAGATGAATTGTACATCTGATAGGCCACCAAGTTGGCGAACTCATCGCTGAAATTCATGCCGATTCCGCCGGTTGCCGTGATGTCGTTATCATTGATCTGGAAGTGCCCGAAGGTGGCAGTCGCGTTGTCGTGCATAACTCTGCCCGCCCGTTCCAGGACATAGTAGAAGTACATCCCGTCGCTGGCGGCGTTGATGGTGTTGTTATTCACCTCGATGCCGCCGAACTGTACCTGGGCGGAATCCTCCAGGTACGCGGCCAGATAGTAGGCGAAATAGCCGTCGTCGCTGAAATGCATGCCGGTTCCGTTTGCAGTGATGTTATTATCATTGATCTGGAAGTGCTCGAAGGTGGCAGTCGCGTTGCCTGGACTATTTTGGTTCATAGAGCTACCCACCTCGGACAGGACATAGTAGAAGTACATCCCGTGGCTCGTGGCGTTGATAGTGTTGTTATTGACCTCGATGCCGCCGAACTGTACCTGGGCGGAATAATCCAGGTACGCGGCCACCGAGTTGGCGAAGAGGTCGCTGAAATCCATGCCGATGCCGCCTGCCGTGATGTTATTACCGTTGATCTGGAAGTGCCTGAAGGTGGCAGTCGCGTTGCCAGGACCATCTTTGTTCATATTGTAGCCCACCTCGTACAGGACCTCTTGGAAGGCCATCCCGTCGCCGGTGGCGTTGATAGTGTTGTTATTGACCTCGATCTCGCCGAACTGTGCCTGAGAGGAATCGTCCATATCATAAGCCAGCTCGTAGGCGAAATAGCCGTAGCCGTCGGAATCGAAATTCATGCCTGTTCCGTTTGCAGTAATGTTGTTGCCGTTGATCTGGAAGTGCCCGAAGATTGCGGTCGAGTTGCCTTCCATAGAGTAGGCCACCGCGGATAGGACATAGTAGAAGTACATCCCGTCGTCGCCGGTGGCGTTGATGGTGTTGTTATTGACCTCGATCTCGCCGAACTGCGCCTGAGAGGAATTGTACATCTGATAGGCCAGCTGGTAGGCGAAGAGGTACGTGAAATTCATGCCGATTCCGCCTGCCGTGATGTTGTTATCATTGATCTGGAAGTGCCCGAAGGTGGCATTCGAGGTGTCGTGCATATCTTTGCCCGCCAGATCCATGATCTCGTAGAAATACATCCCGTCGCCGGTGGCGTTGATAGTGTTATTATTAACCTCAATGCTGTCGAACTGTAGCCGGGCAAAATCGTACATAGTATGGGCCAGCTCTGAGGCGAAATAATACTCGAAATCCATGCCGATTCCGCCTGTTGTAGTGATCTCGTTGCCGTTGATCTGGAAGTGCCCGAGGGTGGCGGTCGAGTTGCCTTCCATATTGTAGCCTATCTCAAACAGGACATAGTTGAAGTACATCCCGTCGCCGGTGGCGTTAATGGTGTTATTATTGACCTCGATCTCGCCGAACTGTAACCGGGCGGAATAATCCATAGACGCGGCCAGCTCTTTGGCGAACTCTCCGCTGAAATCCATGCCGATTCCGCCTGCAGTGATGTTGTTGCAGTTGATCTGGAAGTGTCCGAAGGTGGCGGTCGAGTTGCCGGGACCATAATAGTTCATAGAGTAGCCCACCTCGTACAGGCCATAGTTGAAGTACATCCCGTCGCCGGTGGCGTTGATGGTGTTGTTATTCACCTCGATCTCGCCGAACTGTACCTGAGAAGAATTGTACATCTCAGAGGCCAGATAGGAGGCGAAATATTGGCTGAAATGCATGCCGAGCCCGCCTGCATCGATCTCGTTGCAGTTGATCTGGAAGTGCCCGAAGGTGGCATTCGAGGTGCCGTGCATATCGTAGCCCACGTAGTACAGGGCATCGTTGAAGTACATCCCGTCGCCGCCGTTCGCCGTGATGGTGTTGTTATTGACCTCGATCTCGCCGAACCGCGCGTGGGTGGAATTGTACATATAATAAGCCATAATGGCGGCGAAGCCGCTACCGAAATACATGCCTTCTCCGCCTGCATCAATGTGGTTATCGTTGATCTGGACGTGCCCGAAGGTGGCAGTCGAGGTGCCGTGCATGTCGTAAGCCACATATTCCAGGACAGCAGCGGAAAAGTACATCCCGTCGCCGTCACTCGCCGTGATGATGTTATTATTGATCTCGAAGTTGCCGATGCTGCAATTTGCGGAATCATACAGATTCGCTGCCAGATCGTAGGCAAAGTTAGCTTGAAAATAGATGCCGATGCCGCCTGCGCCTGCTGCAGTGATGATGTTGCCGTTGATCTGGAAGTGTCCGAAGGTGGCATTCGAGTTGCCGGGACTATTTAAGTTCATATAGTAGCCCACCTCGCACAGGACATAGGAATCAAAGTACATCCCGTTGTAACCGCCGCTCGTCTTTATAGTGTTGTTATTGACCTCGATGCCCTCGAACTGCGCATGGGCGGAATCTTCCATGTATGCGGCCAGAGAATAGGCGAATTTGTCGTTAAACTCCATGCCGTATCCGCCTGTTGCGTTGATTTCGTTGTCGTTGATCTGGAAGTGCCCGACGGTGGCAGTCGAGTAGTTGTGCATATCGTAGGCCACCTACTCGTACAGGGTTCCGAAGTACATCCCGTCGCCGTAGCCGTTTGTGATGTTGTTGTTATTGATCTCGATGTCGCCGAAGGTGGCATTCGAGTTGCCGGACATAGTAAAGGCCAAATTGAAGGCGAAATTAAAGGTGATAAAAATGCCCGCGCTTCCGCTTGTTGAATTGATGGTGTTGTCGTTGACCAGGCTGTCGCCGAAGACTGCTCTCGAGGTGCCGGACATAACGTAGGCACTATAGGTCAGGACATCTTCTAAGTCGATACCCGAGATCGTGGCGTTGATGGTATTGCGCTGGATCTCGAAGTTACCCATCACGAAGGATGAGTCGTTGTAGAGCTCTGAGCCCCAGTATGTGTAGGTTTGTAACCAGATGCCACCTCCGCTTGCATTGATGCCGTTATCGTTCATCTGGAGGTTGCCGGCGCTTACGGTGTTGTTGCCGTTCAGCGAGTAGCCGACGTATTTGAAGGCCCCGGAGAAGATGCCATGGTCCCCGGACGTGATAGTGTTGTTGTTGAACTCGAAGTTGCCGATGCTGCCGTTAGCGGAATCGTTCAATGAGGAACAGATATCGGAGAAGGTGGTGTAGATGCCGTAGTCGCCAGCTACGATCTCATTCCAGTTAACGCGGAATGATCCGATATCAAACACGGCATTGCCTGAGAGGTTATAGCCCCAGTACCGGGCATCTATATGCACGCCATCGTTACCAGCGGTGATGTTATTGTACTGGATGGTGGAATTCCCGATCGTGTACGATGCATCGCCCGTCAAGTTGCAGCCGATATCGTGCAGGTACAGGTTGATGCCATCACTGCTCGCGGTGATGCTGTTGTTCACGATCGTGAAGCCGAGCGCGGTGCTGTTGATGCCGTAGGTACAGTTCGTGATGTTGAAGCCGTCGATGGTCACGTTGGGTGCGGTGATGGTGATCGCGGTGCCGCCCATGCCATCAATCACGGGCAGCGAGCCGTTTTGGATGGTGAGGCTCTTATTAACAAGCAGGTTTTCAGGATAGGTGCCCGCGTGCACGATAATCGTATCACCTGAAGTAGCGTTATCGATCGCCGCCTGGATCGTTGTGTAATTTTGTCCCTGCCCAACATGCAGTGGTTCTACAACGGTAATTGCACTACACGACGCCACAAAACCCAGCACTACCAGCACTACAGCAAGTGCACCCAGAATAATAATCCTCGTCTTGTTCATTTTTGCCCACCCAGCCACATACACTCTTGCCATTACAAAATGTCAACAGTAGATATAAGCCTACCGATTTTTTTCGCAGGCGTGGATAGCGCGCTTCTCCACCGTTAAGATTGGGTGGCGCGCTAAAACCTCGCCGAGATGCGTTATTTCGAGCGTCTCGAAAGTGGCACGACTACATGAGCAGCAAAAAAGGGCCTGAATTGAAAAGAGGCGTGAAGCGAGATATCTCTTCTCTCCTTAAAGTGTGATAAGCCGTTTTAAATGAGTATCCACGACTCTGCGGCCAGTCGCTCCTGCCTGTTCTGTCGTCGGCTTTTCTCGTTTAGCGTGCCCACTCCCGCCGTTTGTACTTCGCGATGACGACCTCCTTGGTCGGGTACAGATCAACAATAATCTCATCAGGCATGAACCAGAGCTTTATCTCGCGCTCAGCCTCGGCTTCATCGGAGGAGACATGGATGACATTTTCAAACAGACCTGATCTGAGAATTCTACCATAAGAGCCCCGGATAGAGGTCGGCTCCGCTTCCTCGGGATTGGTAGCGCCAGCAAGCTCGCGACTCCTGCATATCGCCTCGTCACCCCAGTATACCAGCGCCATCACCTTTCGCCGATCGTGCAATTCCCCCCGGAGATACCGTATCAGCTCCTCAAAGAACGGTTTATCGCGCAGGTGCTCATAGTGCTCCTCAGCCAGCTCGCGTGAGACCCGCACCATCTTCACGGCCACGATCTCCAGCTTCATCTCCGACAGCCTCGTTAAGATGTTCCCGGTCAACGATTTTTTCAGTCCATCTGGTTTGATCAGTATCAATACTGCCTGATTCATCTTTTCGCCACCCTTCCTTGTTTTTTCGTCACTCTGGTGTGTTTCTTCTGAAGATATACATGCCCCAAGACCATTAAAATCTTTCAGGTAGTATCAAGGTATGGTTGAGAAACCGATCAGGCGTGAGGCGTGCGTCGATCCACACGGGATCAAAGTATTTTTACCGTACAAATGCCTCATGTTCTTACTGTGGTGGTGATACGTAAGCATGCGATCAGACATTTTAAAAGAGCGGATTGAGACCTTACCGCACCGTGCGCTGCTCATGTCCTCGGGCTTGAAGCTGGAGGATTTCGCGCTGGACAGGCCCTTCATCGGGGTGGCGAATAGCTACAATACTATCGTGCCCGGTCATATCCTGCTCAACGAGCTGACGCAGGAAGTAAAGCGCGGTATCAGGGATGCCGGCGGCGTGCCCCTGGAATGGGGCGTTCCTGGTGTCTGTGACGGCGTGGCGATGTTCGTGGAGATGCGCCTGAGCCTCCCGAGCCGCGAGCACATCGCTGACAACATCGAGATCATGACACTTTCGCATTCCCTGGACGGCTGGGTCGGCGTGACCAACTGTGATAAGATCACGCCCGGCATGCTCATGGCTGCCGGACGGCTCAATATTCCCGCGATCATGCTCACCGGCGGGCCCATGAAGGCCAATGTCGTCGAAGGTCAGAAGCACCATCCGATAGAAGGCTTCGGGATCGTGGGTCAGGTAAAAGGGGGTAAGTTGAGCGAGGAAGAGGCTAAAGCGATGCTCCCACACCTGGCCTGCGGCGCGGGCTCCTGCGTCGGGCTGTACACCGCAAACACCATGGCAACCGTAACCGAGGTGCTCGGCATGTCGGTCACCCGCTGCGCAACAACGCTCGCGATCGACCCGAAGAAGAAGGAGCAGGCGTACGAGACCGGGAAACGGATCGTCGAGCTGGTGAAGGCAGACGTGAAGCCGCGTGAGATTATGACTCCAGCAGCATTCGAGAACGCCATTCGCGTGGATATGGCGATGGGCGGCTCGACCAATACCGTGCTCCACATACCCGCGATCGCAAAGGAAGCCGGCGTGGACATTGACGTGGATCTGTTCGATTCGATCTCACGCGAAACGCCGAATTTATGTAAGATCATCCCCGCAGGGCCGTACGAGATGGCGGATATCAACAGTGCGGGCGGCATTCCCGCGGTGCTCAATCGTCTGCGAACGATGCTGAAGGATTCGCCGACCGTGAATGGTGCATCGATTAGGGAGATCGCAGCGGCCGGAAAGGTACTGGATGATGAGATCATCCGACCGCTAGATAACCCCTTCTTCACGGAAGGCGGGATCGCGGTGCTCACGGGCAATATCGCGCACAGCTCGGTCATCAAGCAGACGGCCGTGGATAGCGCGATGATGGTGCATTCCGGGCCGGCGAAGGTCTATTATACCGAGCAGGACCTGCTGGACGCGATCGAAGCGCGGAAGATCACTGAAGGTGACGTTGTCGTGCTACCGTTCCAGGGTCCCGCCGGCGCGCCAGGCATGCCAGAAATGCTCACGCCAACTGATGCTATCAGGGGCGCAGGCTACACGAGCGTAGCGCTGATTACCGACGGCCGGTTCTCGGGCGGTACCTCAGGCCCCTGCATCGGCCATATCGAGATGGAAGCGTACAACGGCGGCGCCATCGGTGCCATCCAGGACGGTGACATTGTCGAGATCAATATCCCTGTCCGCTCATTGAACGTGAAGCTGAGCGACGCAGAGCTGCAGGAACGGCTGAAACGTGTAAAGGCGCCTGCGCGGAAGTTGACCCCGATGCTAGCCGCCTATCGGGAGAAGTTCACCGGAGTTAACTGTTACGGGAAATAAGCACGGCGTGCAGGCGCTTCTCAACGTGTTCCGCCGAATCCGCCTGTCCCTGGTCCGGCAGTCACACCGATCGATCGAAATCCGTGTTGATCGAAAGCGCAAGTTGTATATACAAGTTCAGCCTTAAAGATGTCCAGGAGGTTGATGGAACACATGGCAGAGAAGAAGGAATCTCATTTCGCTCGCGTGGCGAAGCGTGAGGAAGAATTGAGGGCGACGGGCGAAGAGGTGAAGATTACGGAGGAGATGGAGGCGGTCATCGCGAAAGCGGGCGGCTGGGCGATTGCCACGGTCTCGGATCAGGGCGTTCCCAATGTGGTGCCCATGGCCTTTGTGAAGGTGCTCTCGAAGAACCAGCTCATGATGGTCGACATATTCCTGAATAAGACCCGAGCGAACATTCTGATGAACTCCCGCATCGCGGTTTCCGTCTGGGATGATGCAACCAGTAAGGGCTACCAGTTCAAGGGCAAGGCGCATTTTGAAGACGCCGGCCCGATCTTCAACACTGCGGTCGCCATGGTGCAGGCGCGAACAGACAAGCTCAAGCCGAAGGCCGCATTGGTCGTTGATGTCCAGGAGATCTTCGTCACGTCTGCGGGCGCGGACGCGGGCAAACGAGTGGCTGGTGCGCCTGGCTGGTAAAAAAAATCATTTTGCGCGATACTGAGTGAGCGAGGGGTGCGAAAAGCAGTAAATCACCCCTCTCTTATTATTTCCCCCGCTCTTTCTCAATCACCAGATCCAGAGAGCGATTCCGGGCGCTCTACCACCCACTCAGTGCCCTCCGGCGTGTCCCTCACGGAAATCCCGCGCTTTTTCAGTTCCCGTCGCAGGTGATCCGCTTCGTCCCAGCGTTTCTGCCGCCGCAGCTCTTCACGGTGCCTGATAACCTCCAGTAGCTCGGGCGGAAGCTGTTCCTTTCGGGGATGAAAATCGATTCCAAGCACCGCGCCGATTTCGTCGAGTGCTGGTCTGAGGTCCTCCCCGGTCTTATTCATATGTTTTGCCAGCTCAAACAGGAGCGCTACCACACCCGGCGTGTTGAAGTCTTCATCCATCGCCGCGACGAATCGCGCGATCCAGGGCTTTACGTCTACTGCTTTTATGCCGGCCTTCCTTGACTCGCGTATGTACCGTAACCTGTCCCGGGCTTCGGTCATCGCGCTCTCCGTGAAGTTGATCGGGCTGCGATAGTGTGTGGAGATGAGCATGAGCCGGAGCGTATCAACGTCCCATGACTGTAACGCCTCACGAATCGTGATGAAGTTCCCGAGCGATTTGGACATCTTCCGGCCGCCGACATTCAGGAACCCGGTATGCAGCCAGTAGTTCACCATCGGCTTCTGCCCGCTGATCGCCTCCATCTGCGCGATCTCAGCCTCGTGATGCGGAAATATCAGATCCTGCGCGCCGCCGTGCACATCGTAGGTTTGTCCGAACTCCGTTTCGGTAATCGCGGTATCCTCAATATGCCAGCCCGGTCGCCCCTTGCCCAGCTCGGAATCCCAGTAAGGCTCGCCCTGCTTGAACCGTTTCCACAGGCAGAAATCCGCCTTGCTCCGCTTTCCCCGTGCATCCTCGATACGTGAGACGGTATCTTCTGCGTCCTCAATGGTGCGGCCCGAGAGCTTGCCGTACTCCGGAAACCGGGAGACGTCATAATAGTAGCCATCATCCAATTCGTACGCATAGCCCAGCTCGAGCAGCCGCTGCACCTGACTGACGATCGCGTCGATGTACTCGGTCGCGGGCGCGTATTTTTCCACGGTCGTGACGCGCAGGGCACGCATATCCTCAAGGTACGCGCGGGTGAACATTTCAGCGAGTTCCTGACAGCTCATGCCGGTCTCACGTGCCCGTGCGATGATCTTGTCGTCGATGTCCGTGATATTCTGCAGATAATAGACCTCGTAGCACTGATAGCGGAGATACCGCACGATCACATCGAATGCGACATAGGTGCGTGCATGACCGATATGCGAATAGTCGTAGACGGTCGGCCCACAGACGAATAACCGAACGTACATGCCGTTACCGCGGCCATCTCGCGGCACAAACGGTGCCTTCTTCCGTGTAAGCGTGCTGTAAATCCTGAGCGTCATGGTAAGGAGAGCGCAGGGAGGGATTTGAACCCACGATCTCCCGATCTGCAGTCGGGGGCCTTACCGGACTCGACCACCTGCGCACCTGTGCGATTCTTTGTCGCGTGATGAAAATTACGGGGGAAGCCATAAATACCTGTGCGTATCAGCCGGTTCGCCGTGGCCTCGCGTCTTGTAACGGCTTGTTCTCCAGCCAGATGATAGGGATCATCACTACGACAAACTCAAGAGCAATCGCGAAGTTATACCACGAGCCCGTGTACACGGCAAAGCCGATGAGCGCGAGCCAGAACCCGTAATGCGCGGGATTCTTGAGATACCGATACACCGATCCTGTCACCAGCGAGACGTTATCCACGAAGAAATTGATGCAGAGCACCCGTTTTACGCCCAGCAACGAGAACGACCAGGCCGCCAGGATAATGCCGGTAAAAAACAACACGAGACCAACATATCGTACGAACGCACTCATGTGAAAGAGCGGGTGCTCCTCGTATTGTAAGCGGATAAGCAGGTACAGCAGCACGAACCAGAGCGTTAAGACGACGCAGGCGAAGAAGCTGAATGCGTACGTACCGAGCCAGCGGGTCAATCTCCGACCTACCAATTGCAGGCCCAATAAGATTGCTTCTACCAGGATACTCAGGGCGATGAAGATCGTTGTGAGAACGAATATCGTGCTCATAACCAGTCAGTGAGAAAACATGGGCGTTTCAGGCTCATAAGGGTTCGCAATTCCGAGACCCGAGGCGAGGCGTTCGAGTGTCCGGTGGGGAGTTACTGGAGCCAACTCTCTTTGGTATCAAAAAGATTTTTCCGCCTCAACGCTTATATCTCACGATGCGTTTGATATTCTGTGGCGCGGACCTCATGGAGGTGGTCACGGCGCCTGATTATAAGACTGCTATGGACGATCTTTTTGGCGGTTTGCTCGACGCAAAGCGGATATTCGCAACGAGAGAGGTGCTGCGTCACAGCTATATCCCCGGGCGGCTCCCGCATCGCGAAGCGGAGATCCAGCGGTTGGCTGGTATTATGGCCGCGGGGTTGCGCGGGGAGACGCCGTCGAACGTGCTGATCTATGGGCAGACGGGCACGGGTAAGACGGCGACCGTGAAGTACGTCAGCAAACAGCTGGAGGAAGCGGCGCAGAAGATCGATGCATGCTGTTCGATCCTGTACATCAACGGGGCCGTCTTTGACACCGCTTATCGGATCTTTGCCGCCCTCGCCCGCATCTTCAACCGACGCGTACCCATGATCGGCTGGCCGACGGATATGGTCTATGCGGAATTCAAGAGCAGTCTCGACGCCGAGCCGCGCTGCCTGTTCATCATCCTGGATGAAGTGGATAGGCTGGTGAGCAAGGGTGAAAACGTGCTGTACGTGCTCTCACGTATTAACGCTGAGCTGGACCAGGCACGGGTGAGCCTGATCGGGATCGCCAATGACCTCACCTTCGCTGATTCACTGGACCCGCGGATCAAATCCTCACTGAGCGAGGAGGAGCTCATATTTGCGCCCTACAACGCCGATCAGTTGCGCGATATATTAGCTGAGCGTGCCGTGACGGCATTTGAGCCTTCGGTACTTGAATCCGCGGTCATACCACTGTGCGCGGCACTCGCAGCATCAGAAGACGGTGACGCGCGTCGTGCACTCGCCCTGCTCAGGTTATCAGGCGAGATCGCTGAACGCACGGGAGCGGATAAGGTCAGTGAGGAGCACGTGCGGCTCGCGAGCGAGAAGTTAGAGATGAATCGGCTCGTTGAGGTGGTCAAGACACTCCCGTTCCACTCCAAGATCGTGCTCAGCAGCGTCGTCGTACTGAGCAGAGAGCGAAAGAAGCGCAGATACACGAGTGGGGAAGTCTATCTCATGTATCGCAAGTTATGTAACCATCTGGCAAGCGACCCGCTGACACAGGCGCGCGTAACCGAATTCGTCTCAGAATTGGATATTTTAGGGCTGATCGATACCGTGCTGGTCAGCCGCGGCAGATATGGACGGACGAAGGAGATCTCACTCAGTGTCCCTGAAGAACTCTTACGGCCCATCTTACTCGAAGACTACAAGCTCAAAGAGCTTTCTAAACTGAAGATGAAGACGCAGGCGACACTGTAACCTCGGTAGCGGTTGCAATCCACGTCAACCTGGCCGAATTGCTCTTCTTGATATCGCGTCTACTCACGATAAGGATGTGAGGCGATTGAGGTTCTTAGCCTGGAGATCTAAGAAGCTTAATAAAACCGTAGCGTCGTAAAAATTATGGGGCGATGAACGCGAAGCTCTTACCACCAACCGTTTTCTACGCGTTGTTGCTTCTGTCGGTCGTATCCCACTTCTGTGTTCCCACAGTCACGCTGATTCGCCCGCCGTACAGCTACCTCCTGGGCGTGCCGCTCATGCTCTTTGGCGCAGGCCTTACTATCTGGGTGGACTCGCTCTTCAAGAAGCGAAATACGCCCGTGAAGCCGATGGAAATGCCCGTATCATTCGTGACCGACGGCCCGTTCCGTATCACTCGTCATCCAATGTATCTCGGCATGGCCGCGGTTTTATTGGGCGTTGCGGTCGTTCTGGGCTCGATATTGCCGTTCCTATTTCCGATTCTCTTTGTCGCGCTCATGGAGCGCCTGTTCATCCCGCGGGAGGAGGCGAATCTTGAACGGGCGTTCGGTGATGATTACCGGACGTATAAACAGCGTGTGCGGCGGTGGATTTGATGTGCATAGTCGGCTTTGAACGTGCTGTGCTGCTCTTCTGTAAAGCACGCTTGCAAGGACCGAGCGTCTGAACAGTACCAGTCGGTAGCGCGTCTACCTGCGATCGTAGCCTCACTTACCCACGAGCAAGGAAGGCCCTGATTTCCAGCTCGAGCAAGCACGTCCTTATCCGCTCAGGGCGATATGTCACCGAACTGTTCCGAGGCCGGTACGCCACCGATGCCCCAGTGCGATTGCGGGATTTCGTGCACGATGACCTCTACCGCCATAGCCGGGATGCCCAGCTCGGTAAAGACCCGGGTGATATTTTGCATCACCAGTTTGGCTTTCTCCTCACCAAATCCCTTCCAAACATTCACCTGAACGATAGGCATATTTTACCTCACGCTCTTTACAACACACAGTACTGTATAGTATATAGTGGTCAACCGCTCTTAAAGGAGGTGCTGGTGATGGAAACGCTCGAAGCGATACTCACGAGACGGAGTGTGCGGCGATATACCGATCAGGATGTACCGGAGGAGCTCATTCAGAAGATTCTCGTGGCAGCGATGAGTGCACCGTCGGCGGGCAACGAGCAGCCCTGGCACTTCATGGTGATACGCAAGAAAGATCTTCTAGAAGCGGCCTCCCGCATCAGCCCTTACATGCCGATGGTAAAGGACGCGCCGGTCGCGATCCTGGTCTGTGGTGATCCCAGCGTGGAGAAGTTTCCGGGGTTTTGGGTGGAGGACTGCTCTGCAGCGATACAGAACATGCTTCTAGCCGCGCACGCACTGGGGCTCGGCGCTGTGTGGACGGGCATCTACCCGAAGATGGACTACGTGGATGGTTTTAAAGCGCTCTTCGCGCTTCCCGAGCGCATCATACCACTGGGTCTGGTGCCCCTTGGCTACCCCGCGCACCCCTATCCCCAAAAGGATCGGTTTAACGCGGACCGTATCCATTACAACGGCTGGTAACAGCCCGTAGTTTAACTGATCTCGACAAGCTGGATCTCAAACGTCAAATCCTTGCCTGCCAGCTCGTGGTTAGCGTCCAACGTGACATTCGTCGCGGAGACCTCCTTTACCGTGACGATCATTATTTGCCCCGTTGCGCTCTGCGTCTGTAATTTCTGACCGACTTGGGGCTCCATATCGGCCGGCAGTTGATCACGAGGGATCACCAAGACCAGCTCCTCATAATAGGGGCCGTAGGCCTGATCCGCGGGAATGGTTACGGTTTTAATCTCACCAAGCGCCATTCCAGTCACCGCTTGCTCAAATCCAGGGATCATCTGGCCTTCGCCGAGCGTAAATTGCAGCGGCTCACGCCCGATCGAGGAATCAAACACCGAGCCGTCGGCCAGGGTGCCCGTGTAGTGCACGCTAACGGTATCACCCACCTTCGCCGTCTGTGCAACCGTTGCTGAAGGCGCGGGGGTGCTCGTTGCGGCGGACGTTTCCTTCTCAGTATCAGCGCAGCCGGCACAGAGCGCCACTACTATGATCGTGATTATAACCATAACATATCCGATTGCGTTTCCCTTCATCTGCTCTCCCATTTGTACCTAGATCTGGCGCGATATTTATAGCATACCGTTTTACTTACTAGTGATTTGAGAGCGTTCGCGGAGCTGCGAACGAGATGAGGATCGTCTATGGCGGCAGAGCCTAGAACTACCAGCAGATGGCTGTACGTTTCAATTGTGTTGCTAGTATTACTTATCGCGCAAGCTGGCCTCTTCTCTTTCCTTCTGATCGGTTATCAGCGTGATCTTACCAAGCTGCAAACGAAGCAGGATGCTCTGCACACGGATCTCGCGAGCCTCGAGGACTCGATCGAGGGCCTTCGCTCTGATCTCGATCAGCTTCGTGGTACCGGCATGACCCCTCAGCCGGCCAGTTTAACGCTGGGTCAGATCTACGAGCTCTCGAAAGATTCTGTGGTTTTGATCACCGCGAAGATGCGGACCTTTGCGGGTTTAGAACCATTTGCGAGCGGCTCGGGGTTTGTTTACGATGAACAGGGCCACATCATCACAAATTATCATGTGATCGAAGAGGCAGACGCACTGGAGGTGACCTTCAGCGATGGCACGATTGTGCCTGCTGAGCTGGTGGGTGTGGATCCCTACAGTGATCTGGCGGTAATTCGGGTGGACGAGTCGCCGGGTTCCCTCCGTCCGCTTCCACTCGGGAAATCGTCTGAGTTGCAGGTGGGTGAGTATATTATAGCTATTGGAAATCCTTTTGGCTTGAGCAATTCAATGACCCTTGGTATCGTCAGTCAGATGGGTCGTGAGCTCGATGCACCCGGTAATTACAAAATCGTGGACATCATCCAGGTCGATGCCGCAATCAATCCCGGCAACTCCGGCGGGCCGCTGGTGAACATGCGCGGTGAAGTGGTCGGCGTGAATACCGCTATTATCGCCTATTCGGAAGGAGTAGGCTTCGCCATTCCCTCTGATACGGTCAGCCGCGAAGTGACGCAGCTCATAGAGACGGGCACCTATAAACATCCCTGGATCGGGGTCTCGGCAGTGAACCTCGATCCTGAAATCGCCGAGGAGCTCGGGTTGAACATTACGAAAGGTACAATGATCATCTCCGTGCTTGCCGGCAGTCCAGCGGAGGCTGCAGGCTTGCAGGGTGGTCAGACGGGCGATGTGATCGTGGGCGTGGATAACGTAACCGTGCGAAAGTTAATCGATGTCCTCGTGTATATCGAGCGGAACAAGAGCCCGGGCGATACCATAACGCTGCAGATCCTCCGTGAAGGAACAGCACGCAATGTTCCGGTGACGCTCGAGGAGCGGCCCGCGCCATAAGATACCTTTGGTCCCGTCAACTCACCGTTTTTTTCTGCGGTTTTACAAGAACGACTGTGCACGGTGCCGACTGCTGTTTTGTGCGATTACGCTAACCTGCCGAGATAACAGAACGGTTATAGGCGCTCAAATATGCGTATCGCGGTTGTTATCCGGAAAATAAGTAAAAAGCTCATATGCTCGCTTTCCATTATATACCCGGTGGTGCTACTGATGCCAGAGATCGCTCTAGCGCCCGTAAACGGCCCGTTTAGGGACATTGAGATGGTACAAGCAGTCGAAACGGCTACTAAAATGCCAGAGCAGCTGCAACCACTTAGCGCCCTACCCGTTCCTGTTTGTGGTGGTTCTAAAAGCGTTTCATATCGAAAGGAATCGGGGACAGTAACCTACGTTATTTGTGAATGAAGCTTGCGCTACCGGGTATGTGCATAAGGCGCTCGAACTGTCAGCTCGTCACTAACATTTGGTGGTTATTTGGCCAGTACAAAGCAAATCACTTCGTACTGGTATAGCTATCCGTGGATACGTGGTGGTTCAGGCTTTTTCATGGTGTATAAAGTATAACTCCTCCCAAGTTCTCCATACCCACGGGCGTTTTGGGAGACGTGGTAGCATCATTGGTGATCTTTTTACCCGTCCTTCTCAACTATCTCACTATGATTCGAGCTGTTAG
Source organism: Candidatus Methanospirareceae archaeon (assembly GCA_049975405.1). Lineage (GTDB taxonomy): Archaea > Halobacteriota > Syntropharchaeia > Alkanophagales > Methanospirareceae > JACGMN01. The sequence continues at coordinate 95 of JBNGDK010000008.1, read as the reverse complement.
TCGCAGCTCACCTGAACAAATCGGGTGGTTCCAACGGGCCGAATTCTCGGTAAAGGAGATATTCACCGACAATCACAACTGGGCCCGCTATTATT
>JBNGDK010000007.1:0-51393 GCA_049975405.1 Candidatus Methanospirareceae archaeon | reverse complement strand
TAAAAAAGCCGTTAATCGCTCCATTCCCAGCCTTTCTTCAGCAGCTCATCGAGTTCCTCTTTGAGCAGATCGAACTTCGCGGATTTGCAGGCCTGCAGGGTCTTCGCGTCATCGGTGATGATCGTGAAGCCCTCGAGTTCTTCGAGAATCACTGCCCGGTCTTCTGCGTGCAACCCAACAACTTCCACGTGTAATTCTGCAAGTGGTGTGCACTGCTGTATGAAAGCCACCACTTTTTTGTTCATACTATACCATGGTCACCGACGCCTTATGAATTTTCGACCGCTTTACGTATCCAGACGCACCGGAAGCTCGGGATCATAGAGATATACCCATGCGTCACCTGGATGATAGAATAAACCCAGCGCTCTCAGATCAACACCACTGCGTCGAGCCTCTTTCAACACTTCAAACAGCTCGAAATCCGCTGCACGATTTGGTTTGAACGCGGTGACGTTCGGAAGTGCCGCCATGAACACCACTTTCGCCTGCTTGCCGTCTCGTGCTATTCGCATGAGTTCCCGGACATGCTTCCTCCCACGTTCAGAAGGGCAATCGGGATACATGGCATACGTGCCTTCGCGCAGTACCGCGCTCTTCACCTCGAGATACAACGCCTCGCCCCGGCAGGCAAGGAGGTAGTCAATGCGTGAAGCGCCCAGTTGCGCGTTCCGTTTGACTCTGCTGCAGTTCGCGAGCCACGGGATGCGCCCGCCGTCCAGAGCGACTTCCAACGATGCCATCTGCAGCCACGTATCAATGAGCGCGCCAAGCGCGTGCTCTTCAACGGCAAAGAGCCGGAAATCCGTCGTGCCCTGATGATACGTTCTGAAACAGAACGCTCGCTGACCGATAAGCATAAATTCAGAGAGCCGACCGGTGTTTGTGATGTGCGCGCGATATTCCCGCCCCGCCAGCTCAATGCGCACCACGAACCGATTCAGCCGCTCCTGAATACTGCATTCTTGCGGATCTTCGATCTGAAAAAGCTTCGTCAATGCGGGCATGCTGAGACGACGAACGTTACGATACCTGAATGATCAATGAAAAGCGAAGAAAAAGAAAGAAAACCAATGCGCACGCATCGGTTAACAGTTTCGATTGCCCTCAGTTATTTACCATTCTCGATAATCTTCGGCTGCGAGAATTCGACCTCCAGATTCGTTTGATACCTATCCCGCACGAACGGCATATTCAGCTCGTCAACCTGCGCAGTGAGCGCGGAGAAATAATCGATGAAGTGTTGCACGTCGCTGAACGATTGCAAATCGAATCGTAGATTGACGGTGAAGTGCTCACCCTCAGTCAACATCGATTTCAAGAGACAGACTGGGCCGTCATAATCATCCACGCGCACGCTTGGATTACCCATGCATATCCGTAAGCCCGCGCGGGGGCCACCGTTGCCCCTCCCCCCGTTTCCGTCTGCAATCGTGTCGACCAACCTATCCAGCTTAGCCGAGCAACTCCCGAGCACTTCTCGCACCTCTGGTGTGGCCCCATTCCATCTACTATCCCCGATCTCGGCCACGAGGCGCTTTAACGACTGGCAGAGCTCCTTCACTTCCGTGAACCCAGCCGTTTCCTCATGCACGTTTGCTTTTCTATCGCCTTCTTCCATCGCTTCTGTCCCCGCTTATATCTTCTTACAAATCTTTTACCGCTGCTATATCTCTAACCCAAGTACGGAGTCGTTATAAAAGCTTTTCGGTTGCGCCCGCTTCTGGGATGCCACCAAAAGTGATATTTGCAGGCCTACTGCAGTTATTCTGGCTGATGAGAGACGAAAGAAGGTAGAATGGCAGCATCGTTGCTCAAAGCGGACAATAACGCATTCCGTTCACTATTCAGGGCGCTCAGCCGTTAAGGAGAGTTAACGTGACTGCGCTGAAGAAGCGTGGTGAAGAAATGCCCACCCACTATATGTAGAGAGGACACCTTAGGGTAAGTATAGAAGAAGGAGGGCAAGCATATGAAACTGAGCAGCCCCGCATTTGCGAGTGAGCGCGTGATACCCAGGAAATACTCGTGCTATGGTGCTAATGTCAATCCGCCGCTCCGGATCGCAGACGTCCCGGCAGGCACGAAGACCCTGGCCTTGATCCTCGAGGATCCCGACGCACCATCTGGAGCCTTTGTCCACTGGCTCGTTTACAATATCCCGGTTGACAACCGCATCGAGGAAGACAGCGTTCCGGGAACGCAAGGGGTGAACACGTACGGTAAGCGAGCCTACGCCGGCCCCTGTCCACCCTCGGGGACGCACCGGTATGTCTTCAAACTCTACGCGCTGAACACCAAGCTGGCACTCGATGAGGGCGCAGACAGGGCGACATTGGAAGCGGCAACGGAAGGTCACATCGTGGATACCGCGGAATTAATGGGCCTCTATCAGAAGAAAACTGGGTTCTTCAGGTAGGGATCGGGCTCGCTTATTCGCCAAACGAACTGAAGAAGAAAGCACGCACGTAAGTCCACTCGCGTAACCATGATCACGAGCAGCGAGCGTCGCATCTGCACCGCCTGTTGCCCCCTTACGGCTCGGCCCCGTGATGAATTTACCGCTGTGCTTTTGTTTGATGCCGCGCAAGAAGAGTATGAGAGCAGATGGCGACGCTGGAAGAGAAGATAAAAGCGCTGTTGAACGATCCTGACCAGACGGTGGCGGAGATTTTTGCGGTCGTCGAGCGGCAGTTAGGGTTCGTACCCTCGATATTAAGAGGCATGAGTGAGCGGCCGGATATTCTCATCCCTTCTGTATTGACCGCATACTTCCTGCTCGGAGAGCCCAAGGCGCTTGACCGGAAGATTGCTGAGCTGATCGCGTTTGCCTGCGCCGTTTCGGTACGCGGTGAGGCATGTATGAAGGTGCATTTGCGGGAAGCGCGGAAGGCTGGTGCTTCGCACCAGGAGATCTTTGAAGCAGTCATGATCGCAAGCGTGATGGCGCAGACCGCAGTGCAGGCGAGCGCGTTGAAGGTGTGTGAGACAGTGGGTGAATGACCCCCCTCGGGCGCGAACTTTCAAACCTTAACATGCCCGGAGATCTAACTGTTAGGTGGAGCTGGGCACCGTGACATCTCGATGGGACGATTGCTGGGACGCAGCACCCGAGCTTTATGCGCTTCTGAAAGAGAGCGAATCGGTCGAGAGCGCACGGGAAAAGCTGATCGGCTATCTGGACGCACTGGAGTGGACATATAGGCGTGATGTTGATACCCTTGACTCGTGGGATTATATCCTCTTGGAAGATGCGCTCCGCTGCCTCAAGAACATCATATCGCCCCGCAACGAGCGACTATCAGAAACGTCTGCACTGGAATTCGTCTGGACCGCTGCTGTCACCGGTGATGCGGACGTAGCTGACGATTTTGTTGATGAGTTCGTGCACTTCTTCAAGGCGATCAAGGGAAAAGCTGATGTTTATCCCTCGTGCTTGATGGAGGGGGTTGAGCTCCCTGATTTTAACCGGCATCGCGGCCGCGAAGCGGCATTACTGCGCTCTGAATACCTCGACCATATGGGCGAGCGGATGCGGAACTATCTGGTACGGTATCCCAGCGGCCTCGAGCCGGAGATTGTTGCGCGTCGTACGGCGAACAGGCGACGGATCTTAGAGGTGCTCGACGCCACGGAGGACGACTGGAACGACTGGCGCTGGCAGTTCAGTCATGTATTCAAGGATTCTGACGGTTTTGAGACCTTAAAGAAGATCATTGCGCTTATCCCGGTGCAGGAGCGGGCGATAGCGCTCGCTGTTGAAAATGATGTCCCCTTTGGCGTTACGCCGCACTATTTACACCTCATGGATCCTGAGCCGAGCGATTACGATTATGCTGTCCGTCGTCAGGTCTTTCCGCCGTTGAGTTACGTGGAGAATATGATTGCGCATAAAGAGGATCGCGCGCTTGCATTTGATTTCATGCGCGAGCATGACACCTCACCGATAGAGCTCGTCACCCGTCGTTACCCTACGGTGGCGATCATCAAGCCGTACGATTCGTGCCCGCAGATCTGCGTCTACTGCCAGCGGAACTGGGAGATCACATCGCCGTTAATGCCCGCGGCACTGGCGCCCATGGAGCGCATCGACCGGGCGATCGAGTGGTTCGCGGAGCACGAGAGTATGATGGATGTGCTCCTGACCGGTGGAGATCCGCTGGCGATGAAAGACAGGTTGATCGAGTACATCGTGAGCCGGCTTTCAGAGATACCACATATGCATAGTATCAGGATCGCCACGCGTATCCCGATCACCGTGCCACAGCGGATCACCGAAGAACTCTGTGAGATCTTTGAGAGCTATTATGAGCTGGGTAAGCAGACACTCTGTATGGTTACGCATTTCGAGCATCCGTATGAAGTCACGCCCGAAACCGCGGAAGCAATAAAACAGATCAAGATGATCGGCATGCACGTCTACAACCAGCAGGTCTTCACCTTTGCGAACAGCCGTCGGTTCGAGACCGCGGCACTGCGGATCGCGATGAAGCAGATCGGTGTTGACCCGTATTATCTCTTCAACATGAAAGGTAAAGGCGAGATCGAGGATTATGCCGTCCCGGTCGCGCGTATTTTGCAGGAGCGGAAGGAGGAGGCTCGATTGCTGCCCGGCATCTTCCGCAGTGACGAGCCGGTCTTTAACGTGCCGTTCCTTGGCAAGAACCATCTCCGCGCCTGGCAGGACCATGAGCTCATCGCGATACAGCCCGACGGGCGACGCATGTATCTCTTCCATCCCTGGGAGAAGAACATCGAAACCGTTAACCCGTATCTATACACGGACGTGACGATTCGGAGCTATCTCGATAAGATAAAGGCTCGTGGCGAGAAGCCTGAGGATTACACGAGCATCTGGTACTACTATTAAAATAAACTTTATACTGCTACCGTGTCATCTACACTCATGACACTTAAGGAGATCACGCTCGAGGAGTTGCAACCCGAGCAGTTCGTTGCAGAGCAAGTCGAAGCGATTAAATCGATTGTCGGCAGTGGCACCGCGATCAATGCGCTCTCCGGGGGGGTTGATTCGTCTACCGTGACGCTGTTGGGGCATCGTGCACTGGGCGATCGCTTGAAGACGTACTTTATCGAGAATGGCCTTATGCGACAGGGTGAGCCCGAGCGCATCGTCTTACTCTTCAAGGAGCTCGGAATACCGGTCGAACTGTTCGACGCACGATCACAGTTCTTTGAGGCGCTTAAAGGGCTGACCGACCCCGAGGAGAAACGTGAAGCGATTACGCAGACCTTTTACAAGGAGATCTTCGGTACACTCGTCAAAGAGAGTGGTGCGAAGTATCTCCTCCAGGGCACCAATTACACTGACGTTGAAGAAACGGTTGCGGGCGTGAAGCGGCAGCACAATATCCTCGAGCAACTAGGAATCGACACGCAAGCAGCCTTCGGCTACAAGGTCATTGAGCCGGTCATTCAGCTCAGAAAACCCGCGGTTCGACTCGTGGGTAAGGCGCTTGGGCTGCCGCAGAGGATCTACAACCGACCACCGTTTCCTGGCCCTGCATTGGCCGCGCGCGTCATCGGCGAGGTCACGTCCGATCGCATCGAGGTGGTGCGCAAAGCGACTCAGATCGTTGAGGATGAACTCCAAACCACCGGAGCGTTCCAATATCTCGCGATCCTGCATGCAGATAAAGTAACCGGGATACGCGCGGGTAAGCGCGACTATGGGCTGCAGGTGGAAGTGCGCTGCTGGGAGAGCTCTGACGCGCAGACAGGACGCCCAACGCGATTACCCTACGCGACTCTGGAGCGTCTGGCCGATCGGATAACAAGCGATGTGCCTGGCGTCGTCAGCGTCACGTACAATATCACTAGTAAGCCGCCCTCCACAATTGAAGCGATCTAAGCCCTTTAGGTGCTTGATCGGGCTCAAAAGCGCGATTCGTCTGCTAATCGCCGCGCTATCATTGCCCGCCATTTTCGCAGCGTCGTCATCACCGCCCGTGCCTCGATCATGGTGAACGGTACTGAGCGCGATTCTTTGAAGACAATCTCACGGTAGCGCGCCACATCGTGTGCAAGGTCGTCAAATCGCCCATCGCGTCTGAGCAGGTCTTCCATGATCAGTAAATTCGCCCGCATCGTCTCGAGCCGTGAGAGGCCCGCTTCAATGAGCGATTCGATCGTCCCCTTCAAATCACCTGGCTGCTCAAACTCAGATTCGACGATGCAGAATATCTTCACCTTCTTCTTGCCCCTTAAGAGCAGATCATCCTGAACGAGGACGAATGACTCCGATACGAGATACGGGCGCTCGGTCATAGATACTACTGGTCAGTTTCTCTTTCTGCCCTAAAAAGCTGCGCTAAAAACCGATCGCCGCCATGAGCTGCTTGATGTGCTCGCCAATCTCGTGATACTTCCGATGCCGTTTCGTGGGCCAATAAGAGGGGATAACCATGACGGTGTGATTCGCCCCTAGAAATTCGGCCGTAACCATCGTTCCTGCCAAGTCAGAGACGTTGCTGCTGAGCTTCGACGTGCTCTGCACACGCACGTGACCCTGCTCACAGAGTGCGAGAAAAACCTGTAGTGCTGTCCGGCCGAGGAGACAAATGCCCACAGGTTTGATGTACGTGAGTTCACGGCTGAGGTGCGTGTCTGCGCAGAGCTGTATAACGCGGCCGCCAGGTGCGGTATTGTGCGCTTCCCGCGCCGAGGGGCATTTCACCGTGGGCAGGAGGTAGAAGCCCGCAGCCACAAAATCCGATATCGTCTCGATCGGTAATCCGACATCATCCCGTAAAATGCCAAATAGTCGCGTGCGTAATCGATCGTTCGAGCGCTCGTTAAAGAAGTATGACTGGCTATTCAATGGCGGCGCTTCGGAGATGAAGAGCAGTTTGATAGCACGCGGCTCGATCGTCGGCACGCGCGCATCGGGGCACTGGACGCCACTGAGACAGAGCGCACCACACATCCTGCATCGCTTGATCTCTTCCTGCAGGTGGTTCCACGTCAGTTCGTTACTGGGACTTAGCTTCATGTATCCTTGCCTTTGGAATTGAGGCACGTAAAAACTTTTACGAGCAGAGTGCTCTTCAAAAAGTGGATAATAAGATGGAGATCGTGGTGCTGCGGTTAGGGCATCGTCTGGAGCGCGATAAGCGTGTGACCACGCATATCGGCCTGGTGAGCCGCGCATTGGGTGCACAGGGGTTGCTCCTCGCCGCGGAGGATAAAGGCGTTGAGCGCAGCCTCACGCGGGTAGCGAAACGCTGGGGCGGAGAGTTCTTCGTCAAAACCGGCGTGCGCTGGCGCGACGAGATCAGGAAATGGCACCAAGCGGGCGGCAAGGTCTGTCATCTCACCATGTACGGCGCGAACCTCCACGAGGTGATCACTGAGATACGGGAAGCCGCAGAAGATGAGCGCATGCCGATACTGGTCGTTGTGGGCGCGGAAAAGGTCCCGTTCGAGGTCTACGAAACCGCCGACTGGAACATTGCGATCGGTAATCAACCCCACTCAGAGATCGCGGCGCTCGCGATATTCCTCGACCATTTGCAGCGCGGCCAGGAGTTAACGGCACGATTTGAGCACGCTAAGCTGGAGATCGTACCGAGCCGGCGAGGGAAAGAGGTCGTGGTAAACGCGGAAGAAGAATAAGGGCGGTTAACCGACCTCCACACCTTCATCTGCCTCACCGGGCTTCCGCGAAGCTGGTAAGCGCTTCAGCTCGTTCGGCACATTTACGCGCAGAATGTTGGTGGATCGCACGTGATACACGGGATCTCCGGTCATGGGGTCGTAATTCTCAGTGCGGATAACATTACTGACCACCGTCTTGAACTTCAGGATCGTACCGTCTGTCAGCTTATATTCGTTCCAATCCTCCTTCAGCGTCTCGAAGTCCACATTTGTCGCTTCCACTTCCGTGCCATTCGGCAGTCGAACCCTCATGATATCACCCTTTCGTTATTTTTCACTTCAGTTTCATTATCTTGCACCGCGAAACATAAAAGATCCGCTTACGCCCGCTCCAGCACCGTGATGTACCGGGTCAGGCTTTTATGCACGCGATAGGCGTGCTCGTCACAGAGCAGGAATCCCTTACCGCGCGTAAGAGCAGGTAACGAGGGCGAATTCGAGACTACGACTGCTCGCTTACCCGATTTCAGCACGCGGTGGATCTCGACCAGCGCAGCCTCATACAGCCGCGCGAGATATTCGGCGCGCGCGTCTTTGTCGTCCGGAATGCACGAGCTTGCTGCTACAACTGATGCCCGCCCGTACGGGAGATCTGTGACGACAGCGTCAATGCTCTCAGACCGCAGGGGCAGCCGTGTCGCATCGCTTATGATGAGCTCACATGGCATAGTGAAGAATGCCATATTCTTCTGTGCACCATAGACCATCTTCCGCTGGATATCCGCGCCCACGACGCGCGCGCCTAGCATCGCACCCTCAAGGAGAATTCCACCGGTACCGCAGAACGGGTCGAGCAAGCGCTCAGTCGCTCGAATACCACTGAGATTGACGATCGCACGGGCGACCTTCGGCATGATGACGCCGGGTAAGAAGAAAGGTCGTGCATGTGGTCGCTTGTCGCCAAATTGTCGCTTATCTATCCTGCACTTGCGCGTACACAAGAAGCAGGCATCCGCGGTGAAAAGGAGCACGAAGGTCTTCGCCGGCTTTTTGAGGTCCACAGTATAACCTTTTCGCGCGATGCATTCGCCAAGTACCTTGAGTAACGCCTCTCGCTGGGTGTAGAGCCGATTAAGCGCCATGAAATGGAGGCATAGAGCGAAAGTGCTTCCCGTGCCCATCACTGACTCCAAATCTGCGCGCTCAATCAGGGTCAGGAGCGCATGATCATGTAGCCCACTCTGGCCGAGTACCTCATACACCTGGTGCGTCATACCCAGTCGGCGTGCTAATTCGACGAGTTCTGCACTTTCAGGTGCTATTTGCACTTCGATCACGAAGATCCGGCCTGTAACAAGTTTTATCGTGTAGCTGATACGCAACGCATCCAAAGATGCGAGCAGCTCCGCTCGGGGTAGTGTCTCATGCTCACCCGAGAGCTCAAATGCGAGCTGCATTTTGTATCTTTTTAAACGGAAACGCGTTTACTGTACTATATAGAGACCGTATAGAGAGATCAACGCGCAACGTGCGAAAAGAGAGACAGGGAGAAAGAACATGCAGCGAGAGATAATAATTGAGGATCTGAGACATGGGACAGAGCTGCTGAAGCGCGGATTCGCCGCCATGCAGAAGGGCGGCGTAATCATGGATGTGACGAATGCGGAGCAAGCGCGGATAGCGGAGGATGCCGGTGCGATCGCCGTGATGGCCCTGCATGCCGTACCTGCGGATATCAGGAAGGCGGGTGGCGTGGCACGCATGGCGGATCCCGCAGCGATCATAGAGATCATTGACGCGGTGACGATCCCGGTAATGGCAAAGTGCCGTATCGGGCACTTTGTAGAGGCGCAGGTGCTCGAAGCGCTCGGCGTTGACATGATCGATGAGTCGGAGGTGCTTACGCCAGTGGACACGCATCATGTTGACAAGCGCGATTTTACCGTGCCCTTCGTCTGCGGTGCCCGTGACCTAGGCGAGGCGTTACGGCGTATTCAGGAAGGCGCGGCGATGATCCGAACGAAAGGCGAAGCGGGTACGGGCGATGTGAAGGAAGCAGTTCGGCACATGAAGCTCATCATGGGTGAGATACGCGCACTCCGGGGCAAGAACGATGAGGAGCTGCGCGATATCGCGAAAGAGCTGAAAGTCACCGTTGAGCTGGTGCAGGAGACAGCACAACTGCAGCGGTTACCGGTCGTGAACTTCGCGGCAGGCGGCGTGGCCACACCTGCTGATGCCGCGCTTATGATGCAGCTCGGTGCGGACGGTGTCTTCGTTGGTTCTGGTATCTTCAAGTCCCAGAACCCTGCACGAATGGCCGCGGCGATCGTGGAAGCGGTTAACAACTACGACGACGCGAAGAAGCTCGCTGAGCTCTCAAAAGGGCTGGGTGATCCCATGAAAGGCATTGAAGTGAGCGTCCTGACCGAAAGCGAGCTCTTGCAGGTACGCGGTTGGTGAGCGCTGCGAACGCCCAGAAGAATGACATAGAGCGCTTGACACGCTGGGATAACTAGTGGTGTGCATCCATCCGCGCTAGTCTATTCCGCTTCGATTGCTTACTCGATAGAGCGTAGCGTGAAAGCGCAGGTGGATCGGGTAAATAAACAAACCCGATGAAAAATGAGCTGAAATGACCTTGTAAGGTCAGTCCTCCGTCCGTTTCACCGTGATAGGAACGACATCAAGCTCGAATTCCTGAATCGCGATCTCGATGGGATCGATCCCGTCGGTCTCGATGAGAACGGGCGCACCCATAGCGATCTGCAGTGCACGTGCGCCGATGATACGTGCCTTTTCGTATTTCGTATACTGCTCCTTTTTGATCCTTTTTTCCTGCTTCTGTTTGTCCGTCACGATCATCGACCTCCCTTTATCTTTATTCTATGAGTAAATGGGGTCGCTGAGATTTGAACTCAGGTCTCGGCGTCCCGAACGCCGAAGGATAGACCAAGCTACCCTACGACCCCCCGTTACCTTACGAAGAGCTACATACGGCTCATCCATACGGCGCTATCTCATCTACCAACTCTGCGTGTGTGAGTAGCATCCGTCTGCAGCAATAACGCGTGATACCCAGATCATCCAGCACATCTCCGGGCGCTTCGCGCTTGATGCGCTCCTTATACTCGTCCCAGACGTCTGAGATGACCTTACCGCACGTGAAACATCTGACCGGAATCATAACTGGACCTGCACCTCAGCTACCATAGCTCACCGATACGACTTCTGCCGCTTCGCTCGTGGCCCCTTTGCACCGAACTTCTTCATCTCTTTCTTCCGCATATCGCTCACCAGCAGATGTCGATCGTAGCCCAGATAGACCTCGCGCAGTTGCTCATTTGCCGTCCACTCCACCAAGCTGCGCGCGATAGCGGTGCGCGCCGCCTCAGCCTGACCCATGAAGCCGCCACCCGTAACCGTCACGTCCACATCGATACTCGTCGTATCGATCTCAGGGAACTGAGCGGCGATAAACATCGGTTCCGCAAGCTTCGCTCGAACCACTTCCGGTTCGATGACCTCTAACGGTTTCTTGTTCACGCGGACGACCCCGCTGCCCTCCTTGATCGTTGCCCGTGCAACTGCGGTCTTCCGCTTCCCTACCTCATTCACGATCTTCTTTAGCTTTGCCTTGGTACCCATCCTAACTTCTCACTCACCTCCCCCAACGTTAAATACTTACGGGACAATCGTGCAGCCGAGGCGCTCTCCATCGTCTGCCGCACCTCGGTCTCAAACGCTTCAGGCACACCGAGATAAACCTTCAATCGTGAGAATGCAGCTCGCCCCTTACCCTGCTTATACGGCAGCATCCCCCTGATCGTCCGCTTCACGATCCGATCGGGCATTCGGGGGAAGAACGGACCCTGCTCCTTCGAGCCGCGGTCACGCCTCGCCTTATATTCCTGGAAGATATGCTTTTTCGTGCCGCTGATGACCACGCGTTCGGCGTTCACGATCACGATCTCCGTCTCCGGCTCGTTCAGCAGCCGTTTCGCCACGCCGCTGGCCATCCGGCCCAGGATAAGCCCTTCACCATCGATCACTTCTCTGCCCATTGCTCTTTCCCACTACGTACGTCTTTCGTACACGAAAAGTTATTATACCAGTATCTTTACGCCCGAACCTTTCGGATTAACGGCCAGCAATTCTTCAATGCTCAGGCAGTTACCGTGCGCGCTGATCTTCTCAGATGCTCTCTTACTGAACCCCAGCGCAGCGATGGTTACCTGCTTCTCCAGCTGACCCGCGCTCAGCACCTTACCGGGCACCACGACCGTATCATGCTCAGCCGAATAGCGGTTGATCCTGCTCAAATTGACCTCCGCGTACTGCCGTCGCGGCTTCTCCAACCGTTTCGCGAGATCGCGCCATAGCGGCACGTTCTGTTCCCTCGAATTCCGCTTCAGCTCCTCGATCAGCCGCGAAATCCGTGGATCTGTCTTCTCTCCTCTCCTCATCTTCTCGCTTTCGTTCGCCTTCCTGCTTCGCCTTACTTACATTAACGCCAATACTTATAAAGAAATGATCCTTCGCTCCAGACCCGCCCCACATCATGCTGATCGGTATGGATCGAAACTGTTCGCGATGTGTCTTTCCGAAGCAGTGGAACGAATCCTGCAAGGCCATGTATCATAATGCGGCGTGATTGCATCACGCTCCAGAAGTGACGTGCGTAGCCGGGAACATTTAACTACCTCAAATACAGAGGAAAATCATAGCACAGCAGGAAAATAGGAAATGGCAACGATAGATAAGGGTGACCTCTTTAAGATCGCTGGTTTGGAGAATGTGCGGATAAGCATTGGCGAGATCGAGGAGGTGGGAGTTGAGCAGGACTGGGAACCAATGGGCCCCCATCCAATGCCGGGAATTGCAACGCTCCGTAATTGGGATTTCAAGCTCTTACAGCGGTATAAACCGTTTTATGCGCCTTTATGCGACATGTGCTGCCTCTGCACCTATGGGAAATGCGACCTCACGGGCAATAAGAAAGGTGCGTGCGGGATACGCATGGACGCGCAGCATGGACGAATTGTGCTGCTCGCGTGTCTGGTCGGGTGTAGCGCGCACTGTGGCCACGGGCGACATCTCTTGCATGATATGATCAAGTTGTTTGGACGCGACGTGCCCATCGATTTTGGCCCGAAGGTAGATATTGAAGCGCCACTTACTCGCTTGATCTGTGGCATTAAGCCGAGGACGATCGGCGATTTCGACCAGGTATTCGATTATATAGAGGAGCAGATCGTTCAGCTGGCGGATGCCGTTCACACGGGTCAGGAGGGTTCGTATCTGGATTTTGAATCGAAAGCGCTTCACATGGGGATGCTCGACTCACTGAGCAAAGAAGCGGCTGATATCATTCAGATCGCCTGTTACGGCATGCCCACGAGCAAAGCGGGCGGTGGCCCGGACGTGCCGCTCGTTGACGTTGGGATCGGCACGATAGACACGAATAAGCCCGTCATTCTCGTGATCGGGCATAATGTACCTCCAGCCGCTGATATCGGTGACTACTTGACGGAGAACGACCTTGAAGATAACGTTGAACTCGCGGGCATTTGCTGCACCTCGCTCGACACCACACGGGTGTACAAGAAAGCGAAGATCGCGGCGGCACTGGGCCGGCAGTTGCGCGTAATCCGGGCAGGGATTGCCGATCTCACGGTCATCGATGAGCAGTGCATTCGTGCTGATATCGTCGAGCTCTGCCAGCGTGTGCACACGCCGGTGATCGCCACGAATGACAAGGCATTGCACGGGCTGGTAGATCGCACTGATGACGACCCTGATAAGATAGTTGCGGACCTCGTAAACGAGCGCGTGCCCGGTGTGATTATACTTGATCCCGAGCAGGTCGGGGAGGTCGCGGTGAAAACTGCGCTCCAGATGGATAAGAAACGCAGGAAGTTGCGGCTGATCCTCAGTGATGATGAATTCATGGGTTATGTGACTGAGTGCATTCAATGTGGTAATTGCACGCTCGCATGTCCAAACGGCATGCAGATCGGTGAGGCAATGGCCTGTGCTGCGGCCGGAGACCGTAAGCCACTGGCAGAAATGTTCGACATCTGCGTAGGCTGCGGCCGGTGCGAGCAGGTTTGCAAGAAGCATATGCCGATCGTTGATGTCATCACGAAAGCGGCGTACCCGCAGATCGTGGAGGAGCGTGGACGGATGCGCATAGGACGCGGCCCTATCTGGGACAGTGAGATTCGGGATGTCGGCAGGCCCATTGTCATGGGCACCATACCCGGTGTGATCGCGCCTATCGGCTGCGGCAATTACCCGCAGGGGACCAAAGATGCATGGCTCATCGTCAAGGAGTTCGCTGAACGGAACTATATCATCACGCTCACCGGCTGCATGGCGATCGATGCCGCATTGTGGAAGGATGAAGATGGTAAAACGGTCTATGAGCAGCATCACGGCCGGTTCGACGGTGGTGGTGTTATCAACATCGGTTCCTGTGTCTCCAATGCGCACATTCATGATGCCGCGATCAAAATCGCGAGCATCTTTGCCGGTCGGCAACTGCGGGGTAACTATGAGGAGATAGCCGATTATATTCTGAGCCGCGTCGGCGCTTGCGGCGTTGCCTGGGGCGCGATGTCTCAGAAAGCAGCTTCGATTGCGACCGGCTTCAACCGCCTGGGTATTCCTGCAGTCGTAGGACCACACAGCACGAAATACCGGCGCGCGTTCCTCGGTCGCGCGGACTTGACAGACGACTGGAAGATCATTGATGCCAGTGACGGCTCTGAGATTACCGTTGAGCCGGGGCCACAGCACCTGCTGGTGGCCTGCGAGACCGTGGAGGAGGCTTTGCCAATGATCGCGAAACTCTGTTTCAGGCCCTCTGATACCGATCGCGGCCGGTCCGTCAAGCTCACGCATTATATCGATCTCAGCTTGAAGTACCTCCACGTCTACCCCACAGATTGGCATCTTTACGTCAGAGCCGCGAGCGATGTACCGATCGCCAGGCGGAACGAGCTCTTGAAGAAGCTGGAGGACGAGCAGGGCTGGAAGATCGATTGGAAGCTGAAGAAGATCCTCGAAGGCCCCATTCGCGGCTACGACCCTTCATTCAATCCGACGAATTTGAAACGTCTGGTGCGGGAGAAGAAGGAGAAATAGAGGCGCGAAGGCAAGGAAGAGAGAAAGATGGTAACTGAGATACCTTTTGATATAGCGAATGTCCCCGGTCCAGAAGCGGGCGGCGTCGTTGCACCGGAGGTACTGGGGAGCTATATCTCGAGTGCGAAACGGCCGCTTCTGGTCGTTGGCTCTGAAATCCTCCGAGACGAGTTCTTCATCGAGATCGCGATTGAGTTGGGGAAGAAGGGCGTTCCGATCGCGGCAACGGGCCACAGTATCAAGGGCTTTATCGAGAAGGGCTATACCGATAACGTAACGCAGTACAACCTGCACGAACTCACGAACTGTTTGCGAGACCCGAGCTGGACGGGATTGGACGGCGAGGGCACTTATGATTTTGTCATCTTCTACGGGATTGTGTATTATTACGCGTCGCAGATGCTCTCGTGCATCAAGAATTTCGCGACCGATCCGTTGATTCGTGCGGTCTCGATCGATCGGTATTACCATCCGAACGCGCGGATGAGCTTTGCGAACGTCACGCCGCGGCAGGAGCAGCAGTACAGGGAGATGTTGCAGCGGCTCGTGCGAAGCGTGCGGAGGTAAGGTAGAGCAATGGCAAAGACGAAGGGTAATCTGGCTGATTTAGAGGCGGAAGTGATATACAACGGGCTCTGCTGCTACTGCGGGACGTGTGGGGCGTTCTGTAAAGAGTACATTGCGTTCGAGAACGAGCTGCCGAAAACGAAACAAAAGTGTTATGAGATCTGCGGCGCGTGCTATGAGTTCTGCCCCCGTACGTTCTTTGCGCCGTTTCAGATGGACCGTGAACTATTTGGCGAGGTCCGGACCGATAACCTGCTGGGCTATTACCAGGGCGAGATCCGTAGCGCACGAGCGGCTGATGTCACGCTCCGGGACCGCGCACAGGATGGCGGGGTCATCTCCGCAGTGCTTCTGTATCTGCTCCAGGAGGGCGAGATCGACGCAGCCGTTGTGACCAGAACCAGTGAAGAAGATCACTGGCAGCCTGAGCCCTTTGTGGCGACCACAAAGGATGATGTGCTGGCCGCCGCGGGCTCGAAGTATACGCAATGCCCGGCTGTATTGGGTGTGGCAGACGCCTTTGAGGCCGGTTACCAGAAGATCGCGCTTGTCGGATTGCCCTGCCATATCGAGGGGATTCGCAAAGCACAACTCTCCGATGCGTTCCAGGTCAGGGCGGAGCGGGTGAAGTTCCTCATCGGGCTCTTCTGTACCGAAACCTTTGACCGTGAACTGCTCGCTCGGACGCTGAAGGAACTTGGCACGACTTTTGACGCGGTGGCAAAGTTCAATATCCGCAGAGGACGGTTCATCGTCACCACGAAGGAGGGCAAGGAACTCACGATGCCGATCAAGAAGATGCGCGCGTTCGCCCGTGAGGCATGCAATTACTGCTACGACTTCGCCTCCGAGTTCGCTGATATCTCCGTGGGCTCGATTGGCTCCGAAGACGGCTGGTCAACGGTGATCGCCCGCAGCGATGCGGGTGAGGACGTGCTGGAGCGAGCGCAGGCAGCCGGGTTCATTGAGACAAAACGGTCCACCCCTGAGCAGATCGCGGAAGTGCGGAAGCTAGCAGCATTCAAGAAGCGGGAGAACTGGAAGCACATCTCCGAGAAGGCCGAGCCCGTTCGGATTATGAATCTGCTCGTTGAGCCTGAGCTCCTCGAGCACTTCTTCTGTACTGAGTGAGCAGGACGATCGCCAGGCTCCACTCCACGGGTTTGCCGCTTCTCTGCCCGGTATAACCCCCGCGTGTAGCCACCGACTCCAGGCGATACATAGGGCCAGCACCATTATTATCCCGTAAGAGAAAACGAAATTATGGGAGGTGAATAAATGGGATGGTTGATTTAAATATTGTCATTGCTGGAGCCGCCGGTCAGGGTATTCAGACGATCGGGTACGTTCTTGCTAAAACCGCTTCAGGAGCAGGCTATAACGTCTTCGCATGGCAGGAATACGAATCACGCGTCCGCGGAGGCTGCAACAGCTATCGGATACGGGTGAGCGATACCCCGGTTAACAGCCCGGTGGTAAGGGCGGACATCCTCGTGGCGCTGAATGACGAATCCAAGGAGAAATACCGACCGCTGCTGAAACCGGAGGGCGTCTTGCTCGATGAGCAGGAGACCGGCGAACGGGTGATTACCGTGCCGTTTGAGCAGATCGCCAAGAATGACTATGGGAATAAGCTCTTTGCGAATACCGTCGCTGCTGGTGCGCTCGCTGCGGTGCTCGGCCTCGACCTAGGGGCGCTCACCGAGGTGATCGCGGACGAATTTGTGGGTAAGAGCGATGAGATTGTGGACACGAATCGCGCGGCTGCTGCGGCAGGCTTTAATCATGCGAAGACGAGCTGCGAGGGCGTCTGCGCATGGACCCTGCCGAGACGCGCACAGACGCACTATCTGATATCCGGTAACGAAGCGCTGGCATTGGGTGCTGCGGCCGCCGGCTGCCGCTTCATTGCCGCGTATCCCATGACACCCTCGACCGGGATCATAACGTTCCTCTCCAAGCACCAGGAGCGCCTGCAGATCTTCACCGAGCAGGCGGAGGACGAGATCGCGGCAATCAATATGGCGATTGGCGCGAGTTATGCGGGGGTACGTGCGATGACCGCGACCTCAGGCGGTGGCTTTTCGCTCATGACCGAAGGAATCAGCCTCGCCGGCATGACCGAGACACCGATCGTTATCGTGCTTGGCCAACGTCCCGCGCCGGCAACCGGGCTTCCAACGCGCACGGAGCAGGCCGATCTGCTCTTTGCGGTCAACGCGGGCCATGGTGAATTCCCGCGACTTATATTCGCGCCCGCTGATCCCAAGGACGCATTTCATAAGATCGCACGCGCATTTGATCTGGCCGAGAAGTACCAGATACCTGCGATCGTCCTGAGCGATCAGTTTCTGGCCGACTCAAATTCCACGGTGGACGACTTCGAGCTCGAGGCCCTGAAGCCTGAAAGCTGTCTCGCAACCACCACTGAGACAACTGATTACCCGCGTTACCTGCTTACGGAGACCGGGATTTCACCCCGGCTCTTCCCGGGCCAGAGCACGCAGCTCGTCTGCTGCGATAGCGACGAGCACGACGAATACGGCCACATCACGGAGGATCGAACGCTCAGGAAGCGGATGGTGGAGAAGCGGCTGCGAAGGCTGGACGGCTTGCGAGAGGAGATCCAGCAGCCTGAGGAATATCGAGTCAGAGAAGCGAAAGACGTACTGGTGAGCTGGGGCTCCTCGCGGAACGCGGTGCTCGAAGCAGTCGACCTGCTCAATGAGCGCGGAAATGCGGTGGGCATGCTTCACTTTACCGAGCTCTGGCCGCTCCCACGATTCCTGTTCCCTGATGAGCAGCGATACCATCTGGTAGAGAGTAATGCAACCGCGCAATTCGGGCGCTTGCTGCGGAGCGAATACGGCTTATCAGTAACGAGCACCGTAACACGGTACGACGGGCTGCCGCTGGATCACGAGTACATCATGGAGGTATGGCAGCATGGTTGAGCTTGATGATTACCTGAGCGATGCGGAGAACCAGTGGTGCCCGGGCTGCCCCAATTTCGGTATCCTGAAAGCGATGAAGAACGCACTGGTGGCGCTGGACAAGCGTCCTGATGAGATCTGCCTGGTCTCGGGTATCGGGCAGGCGGCAAAGCTACCGCACTATCTGCGCTGTAATTTCTTCAACGGACTGCACGGAAGAGCGCTCCCGGTCGCAACGGCGATCAACGTGGTGAGCCCTCAGCTAAGGACGATCGTGGTGACGGGGGACGGGGATTGTTATGGCGAGGGGGGAAACCACTTCGTGCATACCTTCCGCCGAAATCCTGACCTCACCCTCATCGTACACAATAACCAGATCTATGGACTCACCAAAGGTCAGGCGTCACCGACGACCGACACGGGCGATAAGACACGACTTCAGTTCGAAGGCGTTACGATCAGCCCCCTGCAGCCGCTGGCACTCGCGATCCTCCACGACTGCCCCTTTGTCGCGCGCGGTTTCGCCGGTGATCTCAAACATCTTACCGAACTTTTCGTCGCGGCTATCCAGTTCAGAGGGTTCTCGTACGTGGACGTCATACAGCCCTGTATCACCTGGGGCACGCATCCTGTTAGCTGGTACCGGGACCGGATCTACCACCTGCCCCCGGACTACGATCCGCATGACAAGCATGCCGCCATGAAGAAGGCGACTGAATGGGGCGACCGAATCCCAATTGGTATTTTTTACGAGACGGAAGAGCCACCGCAGCTCTTCGGCGAATATTTCCGCGCACGCATCTATGACGGTGCACTGACCGCGTTGAACTACCCATCACGGGACACCATCGCAGAACTTCTGGGGCAGTTTAAGACCGCGAAGCAGCGTGGAGAGCTGGAACGGGCAGGAAGAGGTGACCTATGAAAGAGTACGATGTGATCGTCATCGGATCAGGTGCTGGAATGCTGATCGTTGAGCGTGCGGTAGCCGCAGGTCTCACCGTCGCGCTCGTAGAGAAGGGACTAATCGGCGGCACCTGCCTGAATGTGGGCTGTATACCTTCGAAGATGCTGATCTATCCGGCGGATCGCATAGTGGAGATCCAGGAAGGTGTGAAACTGGGGATCGAGACGCAGATCACGAGCATTGATTTTAACGGTATTATGGAGCGCATGCGCACCTTGATCGCGCACGATCGCGCCCAGATGCACCGCGGTATTGAGCACACCCAGAATCTAGATCTGTACAGAGGCGAAGGAGTATTCACCGCTGACTATACCCTGGCAGTCAATGGAGAGCAGATCAGGGGCGAGCGGATCTTCATCGCTTCCGGCGCACGACCGGTGGTCCCTCAGATTACCGGGATCAACGAGGTGCAGTACCTAACGAACGAGTCCGTATTCAATCTGAAAACACGACCAGAGAGTATTGTTATCGTCGGCGGTGGCTATATCGCGACCGAATACGGGCATTTCTTCGCCGCTATGGGCACTGACGTCACCATTGTCCAGCGCGGGGCGGGACTGCTGCGCCATGAAGAGCCGGAGATAGCAGCACTGTTACAGCGCGAGCTGGCCAGGCGTATGACGATCGCTACGGGCACTGAAGTCTCCGCGGTGCGGCAACAGGGCGCACAGTGTGTTGTTACCGCCCGGGACAGAGCTACAGGGTCGGAGCGTGAATTCGCGGCAGAGAACGTGATGATCGCTGTCGGTCGTCGATCGAACGCCGATCGTTTAAAGGTGGATCGTACCGGTGTCGAAACCGACGATCGGGCCTACATCAGAGTGAATGATTATCTCGAGACGAGTATGGAGCGGATCTGGGCGCTGGGTGATGCGATCGGGAAGTACATGTTCCGGCACGTTGCCAATCAGGAAGCGCTGGTGGCATGGCACAACAGCACGCAGCACACCGAGCACGTCAAGATGGACTATCACGCGATACCACATGCGGTCTACTCGTGGCCGCAGATCGCAGCGGTCGGATTGACGGAGGGGCAGGCTATGCGTGACCATGAGATCCTTGTGGGCACGGCGCATTACTCTGAGGTGGCGAAGGGGCAGGCTATGCGTGACGAAGCGAGTTTTGCCAAGACGATTGTGGATCGCGAGAGCAACAGGATACTTGGATTCCATATCATCGGACCCCATGCACCACTCCTCATCCAGGAAGTGGTCCAAATTATGGCAGATGACCGGGACTATCGAGCGCTCGGACGGGGCATGCACATCCATCCGGCGTTGTCCGAGGTGATTCTGGCAACGCTGCGGAATCTCAGAGCGGTTGAGTAAGCATGTAAAAAGAATACTCGCCCTGAAGATGCTCTTGTTCTGCGTGTCTTAAAAGACATCTACCGTTACGACCCGTGCACCTTTCTTGACGCTCATCAGGCGCACACCCTGTGTGTTTCGCCCCTGGACAGGGATATTCCGCACACCCATTTTGGTCACCATGTTATCGGAGGTCGTGATCATCAAGTCATCGTCAGCCCTTACCTGCTTGATACATACCACGTTCCCGTTGCGTTGCGCACCCCGGATGCTGATCACGCCCTTACCGCCACGATGTGTCTCGCGGTAAGCGTCAAGTCGCGTTCGTTTACCATAGCCCTTCTCGGTGATAGTAATAAAGTGCGACTTCTCCATGCCCAAATCGACTGTCTCGATACTGGCAACCTCATCGCCTTTATCCAACCGTATCCCGCGCACGCCCGCAGCGTACCGGCCCATCTCACGGAGCTCCTCCTCGTGGAAGAAGATCGCTTTGCCCATCTTCGAGCTGACGATGATCCCCTGGTTCGCCTCTCCTTTCATCAGGGCCACGTCAACCAGTGCATCATGCTTGCGCTCGTCCACTCGCAATGCCACAATGCCCGTTACGCGGATGTTCTTCAAACTTGCGAGCGCACTCCGTTTCACCACGCCCCGCCTGGTCGCGAAGACAATATACACGTTCTCGAGCGCCTCATCGACCGCTTCTGGCACTGCGAGCGCGGTGGCAAAGATCTTTGATTCTTCGGCGGTAATGCTCAGCCCGGGAAGGTTTACCAGAGGTTTGCCTTTCGCATGCCGGGAACTGGGTAGAATTTCATAGGTCTTCGCCTGAAAGACGCGCCCATCCTTGGTAAAGAGCAGCAGTCGCTCTCGTGTTGATGCGCGAATGAAATTGACGACCACATCATCCTCTCGACGATCAATGACGGCAATCCCTTTGCCCCCGCGCTGTTGCTGTTTGAAGAGCTTCTCGGGCAGCCGTTTCACGTATCCGCGTTCAGTGAAGAAGAGTATCACTTCCTCCTCCTCAATGTAATCGCGCTCGCTAAGCGTCACCATCTCCTCGATCTCAGTGCGTCGCTTATCCCCGTACTTCTCCTTCAGCTCGCGCAACTCATCTTTAATCACGCCCAGGATACGCGCTTCACTCGCCAGCACCTCCTTGAGCCACGCGATCTTCTGCTCCAATTCGCCGCGCTCGGTCTCGATCTTATCACGCTCGAGGGCGCTCAGCCGCGAAAGCCGCATGTCCAGAATCTCTTTCGCCTGCAGCTCGCTGAGCGCGAATTTATCCATTAGCGCGGCTTGAGCCGCTTTGACATCGCTCGATGCTTTGATCAGCTGAATCACCTCATCGATGTGTGCGATCGCGATGATCAAGCCCTCTAATATGTGTCTTCGCTTCTCTGCTCGATCCAGTTCGAATTGCAGCCGCCGGATCGTGACCGCTCTGCGATGCTTGATGTAGCACTCAATCAGCTCTTTAAGCGTTAAGACCCGGGGCTCGCCGTCAACGAGTGCCAGGTTGATGACCCCAAAGGTGGTCTCCAGTTGCGTGCGCCGAAAGAGCCGATTCACAATGATGAGAGCGTTCGCACCCGTCTTCAAGCTGATGACGATGCGCATCCCTTTGCGGTCTGATTCGTCGCGCAGCCCGACGATGCTGTCCACCTTGTATTTCCGGACGAATTCCGCGATCTCCTCGACCAGCTTGCTCTTATTCACCTGGTAGGGGATCTCCGTGATGATGATCCGCTCTCTTTTAGCCTTCTGCTCGATCTCCACCTTTGCCTGGAGTTTGATGCTGCCCCGACCGGTCAGATACGCCTGGCGGATGCCGTCATAGCCCGAAATGATGCCGCCCGTGGGGAAGTCAGGCGCTTTTATATGCTCCATCAACTCCTCGATCTCGACATCGGGCTCGTCAATGACGCGAATGATGCCGTCAACAACCTCGGCCAGGTTGTGAGGTGGCATGTTGGTGGCCATACCAACAGCAATGCCGGAGGAGCCATTGATCAAAAGGTTAGGTAGCTTTGCGGGTAATATCTGAGGCTCCTTGAGCGTATTATCGAAATTGGGGATCCACTCGACGGTATCCTTATCGAGATCTTCCAGGAGTTCGCCCGCGATCTTCGAGAGCCGTGCCTCAGTATACCGCATCGCGGCCGCGGAATCACCATCCACGCTCCCAAAATTGCCCTGGCCATCGACCAGCGGGTACCGGTACGAGAAATCCTGCGCCATGCGTACCATGGTATCGTACACCGCGACATCACCATGCGGGTGGTACTTGCCCAGGACGTCACCGACGATGCGTGCGGACTTCTTATGCGGCCGGTTATACGTGACGCCGAGTTCCTGCATGCCAAAAAGGATACGACGATGCACCGGTTTGAGCCCGTCACGGGCGTCAGGAAGAGCACGGCCGACGATCACGCTCATCGCGTAATCAATGTACGAGCGCTTCATCTCATTCTCGACACTGACCTCGATAACGTGCTGTCGTTCGTCGATACCCGTTTCGTCCACCGCTCGCTCGTCCTCCTCCATCGCTCCTGTTAGGTTAAAGGAGTGCAGTATTATAAAATCTGCCGCAACGGTGTTGACCGCGGTGGTACCGGGCCAGCACGAAACCTTTATAGCGAATAAGCAAGATAGGAGGTAGTGAAAAGCATGATTTATTTGGGGGTTGAAAGATGGCTAAAACGATAGGAATTGATGTAGGAACAAGTAATTCAGCTGCCGCTGCATTGATCGGTGGCAAGGCCACGATCATTCCCAGTGCGGAGGGCACGAGCCTGGGTGGCAAGGCGTTTCCCTCGTACGTAGCGTTCACGAAGGACGGTCAGCGGCTCGTTGGCGAACCTGCGAAACGACAGGCGGTTTCTAATCCCGAAGGCACGATCTCAGCGATCAAACGGAAGATGGGGACTGATTATAAGGTGCAAGTGTATGGCAAGGAATACACACCTCAGCAGATCACGGCATTCATTCTTCAGAAGATCAAGACAGATGCAGAGGCATTCCTGGGCGATAAGGTTGATAAGGCCGTCTTAACTGTGCCGGCCTATTTCAACGATAATCAGCGTACCGCAACGAAGGACGCCGGGACCATCGCCGGTCTTGAGGTGGTGCGGATCATAAACGAGCCTACCGCTGCGGCGCTTGCCTATGGTATTGACAAGACCGAGAAGGAGCAGAAGATTCTGGTCTTCGATTTCGGCGGTGGTACACTGGACGTGACGATCATGGAATTCAGCGAGGGCGTCTTCGAAGTCATCTCCACGAGCGGCGATACGCAACTGGGCGGAACCGATATGGACAAAGTCATTGTGGATTATGTCGCTGAGGAGTTCAAGAAGGAATCGGGAATCGATGTTCGGAACGACAAGATGGCTTCACAGCGGTTACGGGAAGCGAGCGAGAAGGCGAAGATAGAGCTTTCGAACGTGCTCGAAACGGATATCAATCTCCCGTTCATCACTGCGGATGCCAGTGGACCGAAACATTTAGTGATGAAATTGACGCGCGCGAAGCTGGAGGAACTCGTGCGGCCGATCGTGGAACGAACAAAAGATTCGATCAAGCAGGCTCTGCAGGATGCGAAGCTTACGTCAAACGACGTCACCAAGCTGATCTTCGTCGGCGGTCCGACGAGGATGCCAATCGTCCAGAAGTTCGTGGAGGATTACGTTGGTACGAAGGGCGAGCGCGGAGTCGATCCAATGGAGTGTGTGGCAATCGGTGCGGCAATACAGGCAGGCGTCTTGACCGGAGAGGTAAAGGATGTCGTACTGCTGGATGTGACACCGCTTTCACTCGGTGTGGAGACGTTAGGCGGCGTTTTTACCAAGCTGATCGAGCGAAACACCACGATCCCGACGAGGAAGAGCGAGATCTTCTCCACGGCCGCGGACAGTCAGACCAGCGTTGAGATCAATGTCCTTCAGGGTGAACGTGAGTTTGCACGAGATAATACCAGCCTTGGCCGGTTCAACCTCACGGGGATACCGCCTGCTCCACGAGGCGTACCACAGATCGAGGTGACCTTTGATATTGACTCCAACGGCATCTTGAACGTCACTGCTAAGGACCTCGGCACGGGCAAGCAACAGGCAATTACCATCACCGCATCAACGAAACTCTCGCAGAGCGAGATCGACCGGATGATGGAAGATGCGAAGCGGTACGAAGAGGATGATAAGCGTCGTCGTGAGATTGTGGAGACGAAGAATCAGGCGGAGAGCCTCATATACACCTCTGAACGCTCGTTACAGGATCTGGGCGATAAGGTCACGGCTGACGAGCGTACGAAGATCATGGCGATCATAGAACGGCTGCGAAACACGATAAAGACCGATGACGTGAACAGGATGCGGTCGGAGATGGAGGAGCTGACGCGCGCGCTCCACGAGATCTCGATGCGGGCGTATCAGCAGGCGGGCCCGCAAGCGGGGCCCGGACCTGGGCGCGGAGCAGGTCCGCAGGAGGAAGCGAAGCGCGGACCGGTGGACGCGGAATATCGGGTGGTGGACGAGGAGGAATAAATCTGCTACTGCCTCTTTTTCCTGCACCATGCGGTACGATAAGCTATCGGAATGCGCACGCATTACGCCTACGATTGACTTTTTCGTGGTTATTAAATGCCGCTGAGCCGTGCTTCGCAGGTTACACCAACTGCAAGAACCGGACTAAAGAACAGAGAGGAGCATGCCAAAGAAGAACTACTACGATGTACTGGGCGTGAATAAGGACGCCAGTGAAGCGGAGATCAAGAAGGCATACCGGCGGTTGGCGAAGCAGTACCATCCGGATGTGTATAAGGGAGACAAGCGCGAGGCTGAGGAGAAGTTCAAGCAGATCTCAGAGGCGTACGAGGTGCTTGTGGATAAGGAGAAGCGTGCGAAGTACGATCAAATCGGTGAACGGGTGGTGGATGAAACATTTGGGCCACAGGGCTTCGATTGGTCCCACTTCACGCATTATCGTGATGTAGAGGATATCTTCGGGAATGCGATCTTTGAGACTTTCTTCAGCACCCCGGGGAGTCCGGGCTTCTCCAGTCGCGGTGGTATCTTTGACACCCTCTTTGGCGGTCGAGAAGGGATTGAACGGCCGGTTCGTGGCGCTGACGTACGGTTACAACTTGACATCACGCTTGAAGAAGCAGCGCGCGGCGTGGAGAAGAAGATCGAGGTCCCGGTGGCCCGCGTCTGCGAGGCCTGCGGCGGTACTGGCTCGAAGTCCGGGAGATCGAGCGTCTGCCCCACATGCAAGGGCACAGGTCAGGTGCGAACCGTGCAGACACGCGGTGGTGCTCGGATACTGCAGGCATCTGTTTGTCCACAGTGCCATGGTACTGGCCAGGCGACGGTGGATCTGTGCAGCGCCTGTGGTGGCCGGGGCATGACGACGAAGCGGACAAAGATCGCATTGAAGATCAAGCGCGGCGTGAAAACCGGGCATGAGATTAAGATCCCGAAGGCCGGAAGACCACCTGATTCCCGCATTGGTGGCGCACCCGGAGACCTGTACGTTCAGATTAACGTGATGCCCCATTCGGTATTCACACGGCGCGGGGATGATCTCTCTATGACCGTGCCGATCAGCTTCGCACAAGCCGCTCTCGGTGGTGACGTAACGATCAGCACCATTGAGGGCAAACAGGTGAACGTGACGATCCCACCGGAGACGCAGACGAACACGAAGTTACGTGTACGGGGCCAGGGCATGCCACGGCCTGACGGGAGCCATGGCGATCTGTTCATCGAGACGATCGTGCAAACACCACGGAATCTCACGAAGAAGCAGAAGGAATTGTTACACGAAGCCCTGGTCGGAGCGTGATTGATGTTACATCGCCGTTTTTTAATTAGTGCACAATTCAATGCTTTACAGGGAGGGCAAACGAAGAAAGTGGAGGAACCGCAAGCGTGGTAGACGTGAATTGGGAGCCGAAGATACTGGCATTTTGCTGTAACTGGTGCTCGTACGCCGGCGCAGATGCTGCGGGCTTGGAACGGCGGCAGATACCTGCGACGGTACGGGTCATTCGCGTGATGTGCTCGGGACGGATTGATCCTGCGTTTGTCCTGATGGGGTTCTTAGAGGGCGCGGACGCCGTTCTGGTCACGGGCTGCCACATCGGCGATTGCCATTATGTAGATGCGAACTACAAGACGCGGAATCGCTACGAATTCCTGAAAGAGCTGGTGAAGGAACTTGGCTTGGATCCCGAGCGGCTGCAACTGCGCTGGATCTCCGCCTCTGAGGGGCCGATATTCGCCGATATGGTCCGGGAGGTAACGGAGAAGGTGAAGAAGCTCGGTCCGAGTCCCTTCCGGCGCGTGTGGAAGTCATAAATACATAAGGTGCGTAATGGAACCAAGATACTACCTCGCCTGGGCGACGGATGAAGCGATACGAGCACGGGGCGCGAACGGCGGCTTTGTTACCGCACTCCTCGTCAGCGCTTTAGAAAACGATTTCATCGATCTTGCACTTGTAGTGAAGAAGAAGAGCGTATATGAGGGTGTACCGGTCTTGACAGACGATCCTGAGCTGGTGAAAGAGAGCGCCGGGTCGCTACATGGAGTGCCCTGGAACCTCGCGAAACTGCTGCTCGGGTGTGCGCCCGATAAGCGCGTCGGTGTGCCGACGAAGCCCTGTGACGCACGCGGCATTATCGAGTTGGCGAAACGGTGGCAAATCACACTTGATAACGTCTACCTGATCGGACTCAACTGTGGGGGGACGGTACACCCGCTGCGCATGCGGGAGGTGGCGGCGGAACTCTACGGCCTCGATCCTGATACCGTGCTGAAGGAGGAGATAACGGGCGGTAAGCTCATTTTCCGGTACGAGGATGAGGATGGCACGACGAGGGAGAAAGGACTCAAGATCGATGAGTTGGAGCAGGGAGGGCGTGGCAGAAGAGATGCGTGCAAGGCGTGCATGACGAAGATTCCGGCAATGGCAGATCTAGCATGCGGGAACTGGGGCGTGCCGAAGGGCGAGCAGAAGACGTTTGTGGAAGTATTGACCGAGAAGGGCGTTGCAATTCTGAAGAACGCGCTCAATAAGAACGCGATCAAAATCGAAGATGCTACGGAACAGGGTATCGCGCTGCGGACGAAGATCGAGCGTGCGATGCAAGAGCTCGCCGCGCGCTGGAATGATGAACTGGATCTGCTTGCGGAAAAATCGCCATCTGAGCGGCTCGCGTTTTACACTGAGCAATTGCAGCGGTGTATCCATTGTGGTGCATGTAAAGCGGTCTGCCCGGTCTGCGCCTGTGATGAGGATGCTAAATGTCTGGACCTGAACGACGAGCAGGACGCATACGCGATCTCGCTCTACAATCTGCTGCGGATACTGCATCTGATGGATTCCTGCATCCACTGCGGACAGTGCGAGGAGGTCTGCCCCCTGGATATTCCGCTCACGCTTATCCACCGACGGTTCTCTGAACGAATGCAAGCGCATCTGGACTATAAGCCGGGCATGGACGTCATGGAGATGCCGCCGTATCAGGAGACCAAGCTGCGCTGGCCTGCGGATGCGAAGACGTCAGAGTCCGAGGAAGCATAACTATGGAAACGATCACCACGAACTGCCCGGGCTGCTGTATCGCCTGCGGGTTATACCTGCTGGAATTCAGCACACCGGAACTCCCGGAAGGTATGCACAAATTGAGCCTTGCGCACCGCAAACTCGCGCCTATGAACGAAGGCAAGCTCTGTAAGTTCGGGATGCACCTGCCCACTCTTTATGGGCGCACGCCGCTACCGACCCTTGTGGATGGCGCGGAGGCTCCGCAAGACGCAGCGATACGCGAAGCGAAATCGCAATTGGCGCGCCTCAAGCCTGACGAAATTGCGTTTGTTGCTCTTCCGAGCGCAGTCACGAACGAGGAGATTGTATCCTTTGCATCAGGAGCGAAGGCATGTGGCAGTCCGAACCTTTGTTTCGGCTTTGAGCAGTTCCTCAATGCGCTCTCCGAAGACGCGCGGTCGGCGCTCATAAGCGGTTTCCCGTTTTACGAGATCGAAGTAGCCACAAAGATCGTGCTCTTTTTACTGGATCCGTACGTGCACTATCCGCTGCTGGCACGCCGGATTTTAAAAGCACGGGAACAGGGAGCGCAGGTGATTGATATCGCGTTCGCGCAGAACTGGCGTGGGATTGCGGATGAGACAGTCCTCATTGATCCTTTAGACCCGGAGAGCTTACAGGAGCTTCGGGACACCGTGGCGAATTCGTTGATCATCGGCGAAATGACGCCGTATACCAGCCCGGGATTGATTTCACGATTACTTGGGCTCGCAGCGGAGACTGCCTCGCAGCTCTTCCTGCTGAAGCCGTTTACGAACTCCACCGGTGCGCTCCTGCTCGGCAGCAGCGAAGGAGCAGCCGCCCAGAGGAAAGATCTGTTCACGATCCTTGACTGCATCGAGGCCGGAAGCATCAAGGGCCTGTATCTGCTCGAAACGGATCTCTCAGCCGTTTTATCTTATACCACGGCGCTAAAACAAACGCTTTCACAACTGGACGTGCTGATCGAGCAGAACGCGTTTCGAACGCCACAGTCTGAGTTCGCGCACGTGACGCTTCAATCAGAACCGTTTTACCGGAAGCGAGGTACGATACTCAATATAGAAGGGCGATTGCTAACATTGGGCGGCGAATCGACGAACGGACTTTCTATCCTGGAGCAGCTCGGCAACAACCGGACGTTCGCAGAGGTGCACGCAGAGGTGAAAACCGTATTGGGATTCGAAACCAAGGAGCCAACCGAATTTGAGATCGCGGCACCCCGCATTGCAACTTCGATAGACGCCGCAACGTTACCACAAGTGGAGTGTGAAAAACGGGCAGCAGTGGATGATGAGCACTACGTGCTGTGGTACAAGACGAATCCGTTTTTCTGGACGGGCATACGTGACAAAGGCTTTGTGGAGATCAGCCCAGCAGCGATGCAAGCGCTGGGCTTGTTTATCGGCGATATGATCATTGTGGATGAAGCGGAGGATAAAATGGGATTCACGGTCACCGAGGTGCCGGAAAAGCTGATCGTGTCTGAAGATCCGCTGCAGATGCACCTGCAAATGCCGTGGCATGAGATACAGAAAGCCGGGACTGTCAGGAAAGTACTCGTGAAGCGAACGTAACGGGGGACAGCACAGAGTAGTACCCCGGTATGCTGATTTACATGGCTCTAACCACATTACCTTTTATTACCAAACAGGGAGAATTGAACAGGTGGTGAACCGACTATGACGAAATATGAATGCCTGATCTGCGGCTACATCTATGATCCTGAGAAGGGCGATCCGACCAGCGACATCGAGCCGGGAACGCTCTTTGAAGACCTGCCCGACGACTGGATCTGCCCCGATTGTGGCGCGGGCAAGGAAGATTTCAAGCCCGTAGAGGATTGAGCTAGCTAGCTGAATGAACCGGCCAGAGCTGGAGCAGGCGGTTACCTTCTATACCGATCAGCAGCGAATTGTGGGGAACCTGCACCTGCCGCATCGTAACGCACCCTGTGTCATTACGTTACATGGCCTGGAGAGCAGCAAAGACAGTGGCAAATGGCCACAATTTGCAGCGAGTCTCCATACCGAAGGCTTCGCCTGCCTGCGCTTCAATTTCCGGGGCTGCGGCCGTGGCGCAGAGCGGAGCGATGGCGCGTTCGAAGACACAAGTCTGACCGGCAGAATCGCGGATTACCGGAGTGCGCTTCAGTTCCTGGTAGACTCAGGATTGGTGGATGAGGCGCGCCTGGGTGTTATCGGCTCCAGTTTCGGTGGCATGGTCCCAATCGCAGCTTGCGATTCGCGCGTCAAGGCCATGGTCTGTCTCGCAACGCCGCATACGGTGACACGAATAACGAAAGCAACAGTTGAATACGAGGAGCTGCCATCCGGGCGGCGACTCCACAAACACTTCTACGAGGATCTTCAGCACTATCAGCTGTTAACCACGATAAAAAGCGCCCCGCCGCTGCTTATACTCCACGGTGCTCTGGATGAACTGGTGCCCCTCGAGCAGGCGCTGAGGCTATACGAAGCGGCACCAAAACCCAAGAAACTGGAAATCATCGAGGACGCCGACCACGTCTTCTCCCGTCCCGAGCATATGGCACGGGTGATTGCGCTGAGTGTGGACTGGTTCAAAAAGTATCTCACTTGATTGTTCCGTTCCGTTTCGCTCTGCCGGATTCTAGCTCTAACCCAAAGAGTTAATGCAATTCCTGCGGACTAACGGGCACTAATTTGACCTTCCTTGCATCTTCTAGATCGCGACTATAAAGGTGCAACGAATCACTGTAATCAACGATCCGGACGATTGTGCACCTGTTCGGCTTTATCACCTCACGATTGAGCATCTCGAAGAGGCAGACGATATTCGATTGCCAGGCAGTAAAGAGATCCCGTGACCGCCAGGTAAGA
This sequence comes from Candidatus Methanospirareceae archaeon, assembly GCA_049975405.1. GTDB lineage: Archaea > Halobacteriota > Syntropharchaeia > Alkanophagales > Methanospirareceae > JACGMN01. Next base: position 20,393 of record JBNGDK010000007.1, on the reverse strand, counting down.
TGGACGTCAACCGTGCGTTCAGGCACGTACCGGATCTGTATGCGTTGAAGGCAGGGCGGGGAGCTTCTTTGTAGATCCCCGGGTACATACCAGGTGATTGCCTGAGCTCTGTTCGACGTTATGTTATCGCTAATCTGCTCAGCTAACGCATCCTTTAACAGCGCCAGTTGATCCACGCTATTCACATCTGGCTGGGGTGCATATCGCGCCAATCGTGCGAAATAGAGATAGCTGAACCGTTCCTTTTCGGGCTTCGCGCGGTACGCTTCCAAAAAGGGGCGTGTGAACTCCCTGCAATAGTCCTCGACACGTCTGAAGGGGTATTGCGGGTGTAATTCATGTGCCTCGATCTGCTTAATCGCGTTTCCGGTCATGCTGATCAGCATGCAGGAATCACGAATCATCTTCCGCTCATCGCCGCCGCCAATCACCAGCTCGGGCCCTTCACGAAGTACCGCCTGGATCGCCTTCGCCCATGCATTGTGGAAGTTCCGCTCCTCGAGCTGATGCACAAATAGTTTCATCTGGTCAGGGTTACACATTTAAGGTGTCGTACATGTTTAAGAGTTCCGCCGAGTGTATCGCGGCCGGGTCAGTGCGTCGTCGTTTCGATGCCCGATACGGTCGGCCAAGGGCTCTAACAGGGGGCTTCGCTTACCATCAGCGAGCTTTTAGGTGCAAGAAGGGAAAAAGGAGGGTGTAGTATGGGAAGATTTCCGAGACCGGTGGTTGTGGTCAGTGCCTGCCTCGAATTTGAGAAGGTCCGGTACGACGGTCAGGTCATTCCGTGCGCAATCGTACGAGAGCTCGAGCCGTATGTTGATTACATCAAGGTCTGTCCTGAGGTTGCCATTGGGCTCGGTATTCCCCGTGATCCGATCAGGATCATTAAACGGAAAGATGAGAAGCGGCTGATCCAGCCGAAGACGCAGGATGACCTCACGGAAAAGATGAACAGCTTCACAACCGGGTTCATCAGCTCGCTCCCTGCCGTTGATGGCTTCATCTTCAAGTCGAAATCGCCCACCATTGGGCTGCGCGGCATCAAAGTCTATGCGGGTGCCGAGCGCGCGCCGGCGATCGAACGTGGCAGCGGGTTCTTTGCCGAGCAGATCATGCACGCCTACCCGGGCTATCCCATGGAGGAGGACGATCGCTTACGCAACGAAACGATCAGGCACAGCTTCCTTGTTCAGCTCTTCTGCTTCGCGGACTTCCGGCGCACCGCAGCCGAGCGGTCGCTTGCCGCATTGCAGGGATTCCATGAGAAGAACCGGTTTTTGTTCGCCGCCTACAGCCCGGCGGTTCTCCGCGAGCTTAACGATGTGGTCAATACGAGCGCGGGGAAAGCGATTGATGCTGTGCTAGCGGCCTATTTCGAGACGCTCAGAAAGCTCTTTGGCCTGCATCAGACGCCTGAATCCAGGATTCGGGCGGTCCAGCAGCTCTTTGCTCGGTATACCACGCTGCTCAGAAGCGAGGAGCAGACCTTCTTCACCGGCGTTATCGAGGAATACCGCCAGAACAAGATCTGCTTCCGCTGTCTGCTCGAGTTGCTTGCATCCTATGCGTTACGATTCGATGACGCGTTTACCCTGAATCAGCGGTTATTAGAGCCGTATCCTAAAGAGCTCGTGGTGGTCGTTGACCCGAAACGAGACAGAGATTTCTGGAAGGCCGACCCGCAGTAGAGCGAACGTGAGCATGCGGAATTTGAGTAGAGTAACTCCGCTTTAAGGCTTCCCCTTCTTCCTGAACAGTGCAGAGAGCGGAACCACGTAGGTGCCGTCCTTCTTTATCCGCATAACAATCTCCTTTCGCTCCAACAGGGCATCCAGATTCAATTCATACACGCCTGGACTCAGTATCCGTAAGCTCTCGATCTGCTCGCCCTCAACTGGTGCCTGCTCATCGACCTCAATCCGTTTCACCAGCTCGGCCGCGCTCAACTCCTCGCCAGGCCGCAAATAAAGGAACAGCTTGCCGCCACAATCCGGACAGCCCTTCAGCATCGCATCCGTGATTCGTTCAAAGATCTTCCCGCACCTCAGGCATTTATGCATTTTCCGCTCGCTCACTACTCACTCACTCAGTCACTCAAACTGCCGAGACGATCGTGCTGATCAGATCCTTATCCTTCTTGATGGTCCGCATGATGTTCGCCGGCCCGATCACGGTCAGCCGCGTCTTCTTTCGCAAATTGAATAACCCGCGCTTCGCGGGATAGCCACTGATCTCGATGCCCGGGAACTCCTCGCCGATCTCTGTCATGGTGAGTTCGATGAGCTCCATCTGCTCCTCCGGTGTCAGACCACCCTCCAGGATTACGATATTGCCCTCCCTCACGCCGTCCAGGACGAACCGTAACTTCTCCATCGAGCTCATTGCATTGATCTTATCTGCGGAGATCAGATCCATCTTTATTTCCGACATTACTACTCACTCACCCATTCTCACTTTTTCTTCGAGAGCCCTCCGTCGCGCTCACTTGAACCTCCGCGTCATCTCCCGGTACAGCGCGTCCATGTTATCGCCCTTCAAGGCCGAGATGGGAACGACCGTGTGCTGCGGGAACGCATCAGCAATCCGCTGCGGTGCTGCCTCTGCAAGATCAATTTTGTTCGCCGCGATGATCACCGGGATACCCCGTGCTTCCAGATTACCGATGATCACGATGTTCGTCTGGGTATACGGATTCTCTGTCGCATCCATCAGGAGCAGGACACCGTCGATATCATCGAGCCACTTGATCGCTTCTATAACACCTTCTGTGGCCTCTTTCGCCCGTTTCTTCGCCTCCGCCTCCTCCATGCCGAAGGCCATGAAATCGTGGAAATCGATCTTCGTCGCCAGCCCGGGCGTATCCACGATATCCAACCTCAATTTCGATTTGGCTTCAGCAGGCGTGAACACTGCAGTTCCAGAGGAGGCAGGGGGGTTCCCGTCTGCGTTGTGGTGGAGATTCTGCAAGGTCCGAGCTTTTAGATCGATAAGGATCCCACCTCGCCGCACCGCCCGTCTCGTCTCGTGTGGTATCTCGGTCGAGGTACCGATGTCCTCGTTCTCGTCCGCGAACGTATGGATGATCTGATTCGCCAGGGTCGTCTTTCCCGCGTTCGGTGGGCCATAAATACCGATTTTTGCCGTTGCGCGTCTGAAAAGCAGTGCACGAAACAGTCGTGCAAAAATCCCTTTCCGCTTCGTTCGCCCGGTCATTATTCGTCTATCCTTCCCTGCCGCACCAGCACTGACTTACTCGACACGATGCTTAAACTTAATATGACCATACCCCTTTGTTTTCATATTATCGCCTTTCATTTAAAGATTTCGTCACGACGCCGGGGTTGTGCCGATACTGCGGGGCATGAATGAGAGCCGTCTCGTAGCGTCGTGAGCAGAAGCAGGTAAGGGGGAAGATCGTGCAGACGCCAGAGGAAGAGGAAGAAGTAATACGAGTGCGAATACCACAGAAGCGGAAGCGGGAAGTGCTTGGAGTGGTGGAGAAGATGCTCGGCGGTCGACGCGCAATCGTGCAATGTGTCGACGGCGTTGAGCGATTAGGTCGTATACCTGGCCGTTTAAAGCGACGGCAATGGATCGCCGTCGGCAATGTCGTTATCGTGGTTCCCTGGGATTTTCAGGATGAAAAGGGCGATATTATCCATCGGTACACGCGACCACAGGCAGAATGGCTGAGAAAGAAGGGCTATTTGAAATAGAGAAGTGGTTGAGCGACCGCCAGTTACCGAAGGGTAAAAAGAGAAAGAAGGATTATCGCGATCGGAAGACCGAGGAGTATGTCTTTGATGAATCCACACTTCAGACGCTCTACAAATTCGCAAAGAAAGGGCTGCTCACGGCACTCGGTGGGCCGATAAGCAGAGGCAAGGAGTCCGTTATTTTTCACGCGCTCGGACCCGATGATGATGAGCTGGCGATCAAGATGTACAAGATCAACACTGCCAACTTCCATGCTATGCTCGAGTATATCATCGGTGACCCGAGATTCAAACATCTCAAACGAGACCACCGCAGTATCGTCTTCGCCTGGGCACGGAAAGAGTACAGCAATCTCAGGCGCGCCTTCGACATCGGGGTGCGCGTGCCCAAACCGATAGCCCACGAGCGTAACGTCTTGATCATGGAATTCATCGGCCAGGACGGGATCGCGGCACCGCGACTGAGAGATATTCCCCCCGATTCGCTTGCGGAGCTGCTCGAGCTCGAGGAGCTGTTTACGAGTATCGTCTCTGCCATCACCACCCTGTATCACGAGGGCTCGATGGTGCACGCGGATCTCAGTGAGTTCAATATCGTGATGGATGGTTACGTGGAGCGAGAACTCGCCCCTGAGCCTTCGGTTGGCGCACCAGGTGCGATCGAGCCGGTGCTCATCGATATGGGGCAGGCGCTCCTCCTGGACCATCCACAAGCCGAGGAGTTCCTCAAGCGAGATGTACATAACCTCGTTGTCTTCTTCTCCAAGTTAGGTCTTGAACGTAGAGACGAGGACGTGCTTCAGATGATAAGGGGGTAATGCCGGATCGAATGGCCGCGTGGCATGTCCTAAAGTTTATTAAGCGACCGCTCGGTTTAATTGATACGGGCAGCGGGTTACGCTACGCTGAGCGATCAATCATTCCGGAGCGGTAACAGATGGTAACGCAGCACGTAAAGATACCCCGTGAGCGAATTGGAGTGCTCATTGGTCAAAACGGATTGGTGAAGGACGATTTAGAGCGCAAATCGAGGAGCATCATCACCGTGGACAGCATTGACGGCGAGGTCTCCATCGAGAGCCCGAGTGACGGCGATCCGCTTCTTGCGCTCCGTGTGGCTGAGGTGGTAAAGGCGATTGGCCGTGGGTTTTCACCTGAAAATGCATGTGCACTCCTTGAGGATGAACTACTGCTTTTTGAGGTGATTTCACTCGCTGATCTCTCGCCGAAGACCTTAAGCCGGACAAAGGGGCGGATAATTGGGCAACACGGGAAGACGAGACGTGCTCTCGAGGCCCTGACAGAGGTGAAGATCTCCGTTTACGGGAAGACCATCAGTTTGCTCGGGTATGCAGATAAGGTACGCGTGGCGAGTGAGGCAATTGATATGCTCATTCGAGGCGCACCCCATAACTCGGTCTACCGGTTCTTAGAGCGGAAACGGAAAGCGGAAGAGGAACAGTTAGGATGGTAAGCACCCGGTACACGCTGCGAACTCCTGAAGATCACCCTTATACCGTTAGAATGCGAAAGATATACCATGAGAGGTGGGTGCCTAGGCGAAGGGGAAGATGAAAGAGGAGCGTTCTTTTGAGGAAGCACGAAAGAGGCTGATCGCACATCTCAGGAGAATGGGTGTACACGAACGCGTCTTAAGCGCCATGTCGCGAGTCAAACGGCACCTCTTTGTCCCGGAGAACCTCGGTGCTGAGGCTTATGCAGACTATCCGCTTCCCATTGGCGAAGGACAGACGATCAGCGCGCCGCACATGGTGGCGATGATGTGTGACTACCTCGAGTTCGAAGACGGTGAGCAGGTGCTTGAGATCGGTGCAGGCTCGGGCTACCATGCCGCGGTGATTGCCGAACTCGTCGGTGAGGCTGGACACGTCTACTCGGTGGAACGGATACCGTGGCTGGTCTCGACCGCCACCACGAACCTGACGCGTGCGGGATACACGAACGTCACGGTGAATGAGGGAGATGGCACGCTGGGTTTGCCGGAGCATGCGCCCTTTGACAAGATCAGCGTGACCTGCGCCGCGCCCGATGTTCCACCACCGTTGCTGGAACAGTTAAAGGTCAACGGAAGGATGGTCATTCCGATCGGCAAGCACTGGCAGGCATTGTACCTGGTGGAGAAGAGGAATGGCGTGACGCGCGAGCGAAAGGCCGATGTTGCTTTCGTCCCTCTGGTAGGGCAGTACGGCTTCGCGGAGCGCTAGCACGACGGAGGGAAAAGCGCATGAGGAACGAAGAGCTGATTTCACCAGCGAGCGGTAAAATATTGCGGTTTGATGCAGACCGTCATCTGCTTACGATTTTCATGCATCTCCACAATGTGCACCTGACGGTCGCACCTCTGGATGGCGTGGTGACGCGGATAACGCCGGGAACAGGATCGTTCAAGCCCGCATTCATCCGTAGCGCGGACTTCAACACGAAAAACACCATTGAGCTGAGCACGGCGTTTGGAAAGGTCCACATTGTGCAGATCGCGGGCTTTTTCACCCGTAAAATCCTCTGCGATGTGCACGAAGGGCAGCAGGTACAGCAGGGTGATCGGCTGGGAAAGATCTGCTTTGGCTCGCGGGTGGATATCAGCGTACCGGAAGGCTTCGCGGTGCTGGTCACGGAAGGTACGCGGGTGCGGTGCGGCCAGACGCCGCTCGCTCACAAGACGGAATGACAAGCCTCTTTACTAACTGTAAGGGGCAGCTTACGGGCCGATCACCAGCTACTGCATCACCGAGTGCTGCCACCACTTCATTATGTATTCGGGCAGCCGAAACCCACGCTGATTCAGACGCTCGACGAGATGCAGAGGCAGGGGGCTGAGTGCGAAAGTCGCGCGCTCGTAGAAGGTGGTGGGCGAGGACTCGATGATGAAACTCTCGGACTCGCGCGATAGTGTTGAGTCCTTGCCCACGATGGAATAGGCGTAGGCCCCGAACTCCTGCTGCTCACGAGACCACTTCAAGATAGATTCAGTCTCACCAGACCACGAGATGAAGAATAAGATGTCACACGCACGGGGTCGAGGGGCAAATGGTCCGGCTAAGTACGCTTCGTCGCCGAGTGCTCGTTTAACATGCTGCAGCCGGATCGCAGTCATCTTGGCGACGTTCCGTCCGGGTCCGACTCCGCCCAGCGTGATGCGACTCCTTGTCTCCAGCCGAGAAATGATCTCATTGTACATCTCTGAGCATACGAACCGATCCACAAGCTCACCGATTACTCTGGATTCAGCATCAATTTTCTCAAACACCGTAAAGTCGCCTTTTCCTTCGTTGATCGTCTCCTTGGTCTTCTGGAAGAGCAGCGTCGAGCTCAGCTCATAGACGTCGTTCATAATGCCATGCTTTAGAAACTCATCGGCATCATTTGGTGCGCGCTCCCGTCCGCGCAGTTCGACCACGTGTCCATACTCCTTCTCGGCGATTCGGCCGATCGTGGAGCTCGGGTTTGCGACGACCGCTGCGATACTGAACTTCTCGCTCTTCGTACGCTCGATATATTCTGCGAGCTGCTTGACGACGATCTTTGGCGTGGTGGTCTCACCACTGCCGGAGTTGACGAGGAGCACGATTCGATCATACCTCTGCTCCAATACCGGAGCGGCCTCCAGAATGTTCCGGCCGGGGAAATCGATGTCCACGAATGTCCGCACATCCTTGTTCAGCTGCCCCATCCCGATATACAACGCGCTCTGCGATCGTCCCTCGCCGAGGATGATGATGCAGTCAGCGGCGGCAAGGACGTCAAAAAACCGCTTAAATTCGTCCCGCTTAATGCCATGAACGTTTTTTATAACGCCATTAATATAGCCGACTTCGCGGCTGATGTGATACGATCTCATGACTTTGTTACGCCAGCAGTAGAGAGAACTTAGTATCGTTTAAGTTTTTCGTTTGTCTGCTCGCTCAGTATGCACGGGCCATATATACCCGTTTCCCGGGCTGAGCGCACACGATGCAGGGACCTTTGCTCGTTTCGTCTTCGGCCGTTTCAGCGTCGGAGATGGGCTCACCGAGTACACTAACCCCGAGCTGTTCCTCCAACTTCTGCCCGCACTGCTCGTTCTCACACAAAAAGACCGAGACCACGCCCTGCTGCGCCCGCTCATATAGTTCTGCGGTGTCTTTGTTTGCATTGTATAGTTGGGCATGGAGCTGTACCTGTGCCGCCTCGTGGATGCTCGTTTGGATCTCCTCCAGGGTTCGCTGTACTTCCTGAACTACCACATTTAGCGGCACCTGACGCTTGGCTGACGTATCCCGCCGTACCAGTATGCAGCTCTCGTTCTTGAGATCCCGAGGCCCCAGCTCGATCCTGAGCGGAACACCTCTCATCTCCCAGTGGTAGTATTTCGCCCCCGGTCGCTCGTCCGAGTTATCGAGAACGACACGAATTCCCGCATTCTCCAGGTCGGCACGCACTGCAGTACAGGCCACCTCAACTGAACGGCTCCTGTCGTTGCCCCTGTTCCCTTTTCCTGAGAAGACGATGGGCACCATTACTACCTGAATGGGCGCAACGGTGGGCGGAAGCACCAACCCGTGGTCATCGCCGTGGATGCCGATCACCGAAGCGACGCAGCGTTCAGAGATACCGTAACAGGTCTGATTCACGTACTGCAGCGACCCGTCTTTGTCCTCGAATTTAATATCAAACGTTCGTGCGAAGCTTTCACCGAGTAAATGGATCGTGCCAATCTGCAAGGTTCGTCCATCAGGCATGATAGTATCGAAGGCGATGGAATAGGCCGCGCCGGGGAACTTATCCCACTGAGGTCGTCGCGTGATGAGATAGGGTACGGCGAGGTAGTCAAAGAAGCTTTTATATAACGCCACTGCCTTTTTCACCTGCTCTTCCGCGTCTATCCGGGAGGCATGTGCCGTGTGAGCCTCCTTGAAGGAGGTGATCTCGCGAAGCCTGATGAGTGGTCGTGTGTGCTTCGTCTCATATCTGAAGGTGTTCACGATCTGATAGACGCGAAGCGGGAGATCGGCATGCGATCGTATCCAGACTTTGAAGACAGGATACATCGCCGTCTCCGAAGTGGGTCGGAGCGCGAAGGGGATTTCAAGCTCCGTGCTGCCACCACGGGTCACCCAGAATACCTCTTCTTCGAAGCCTTTAATGTGCTCTTTCTCCTTGAGTAACTCGTCCTCCGGAATCAGCATCGGGAATTGCACCTCCTCATGCTCCTCATCCAGCAGCGACCGCAGTATATGGTAGACGAGGTTTCGTAACTTGTAACCGTAGGGGAACCATACATAGACGCCTTTTATGGGGTACCTGACATCCAGGATCTCCGCACGCTTCAGGATTTCACTGTACCACTCGCTGAAGTTCTGCTCCTTGGGGATAACCGTCTGTGTGTCCTCTTTTTGCTGCATCGTTATGTGAGAGAGGTGGCTTTCAAGATTTACTACTAAGCCGCTGGAGGGATTTGAACCCTCGACCCGCTGATTACGAATCAGCTGCTCTACCTCTAAGCCACAGCGGCACCCATGCACGTAATCCTATCTATGAGAGCAATAATATTTATATGCTATGACGTAGCAATGAAGTTATATGAAGAAAGAGGAGCTGGTACATCTCCATATGTTATTGGCTCAGTTGAAGAAGTTTTGTGAGCAGCATGGCTTGGATTGCGATTTTTCAAAGTATCAGGAGCTCGAGATCTCGCCCTTCCAGGTCCACCGCAGCAAGGACGAGCACAAGCAGGCCATTTTCGTGCTCGGCACGGAACTCGCGTCCATGGCCGCGAAGCACAACTACGCGGTCTATAAATAACGTGCGCCTATGGCGGCTACTATATTAACCACCGCTGCTCACCCCATCTCATCAAAGATGGCGCTTTCTTCTGGTTTGGTGAGGGCTGTTGTGGGGGTTATAATAGCACGGAAATAAGATTATTATTACTATCTGTGTTACGTTTTGCGAAGAGAATTATATTACGGCAGTGTTGCTCACTCCGAGCAAGTGTAGCCACGACAGAGTTGCCGATAGGCCTGCACAATCTCCGCGCCCTCCATGAAAATCATCCTGCGCTCTGATGCGAACGCCTGGGCGTTGTCCTTGGAGAGCGCACGGCCCGACGCGTCATCCAGCATCTCGCAGATCACCATTGCCGGCGAAATGCCCGCGAGTAGCGCCAGAGCCACCGAGAGCTCGGTCTGACCCTGTCGTTCATCGAGTAACCCCTCTGCAGCGCGCAGTAATGAGACATGACCGGGACTCCTGAATTCCTTAGAGAAGTTGTAGGCGTTATCAGTCCCGTTGAGCACGCTCGTCACTGCCTCGTCTATTTTCCTGATCGTCAACGCACGGTCGTGATCCGTGATGCCGGTGAAGGTATCGCGATGGTTCACCCAGAGCGAGAACGAAGAACGCTTATCATAGTGCAGGTCGCCTGCGCCTTCCACGATCGTACCGAGGAACGGATAGGTGTTGTTCACGTTTCGTAGAATATCACTCATAAGCGGCAGTCCGAGCCGCTCAGCAGCCAGCGAATGTATAGCAACACAGATAAGCCCGCCTGCTTCGTTTCTGAAATATGCCACCTCCCGCGGTGTTATTGTAGCCGCAGGTAGCACGAAGTCGGTCTCACCCTCTCGATCTTCCGCATCGTAGATCAAGACGAGCTGCCCTGCTCTCACCGCCTCGATTCCCCGGAGCACCGATTTAGGAACGGTTTCGTTGCTCATGTTTCCTTTATCATCACCCTGGTTCGTAACTCATCGCCGTTCTTCAGTCCCAGTTCGCCACGCAGATAAACCGGTGCGATGATCTCCATAATATCCTCGGGATAATGGGTCCGTTCGGGTATAATTACTGCGCTTTTGATACCTTCCGCACGGTCATCAAGGATCTTACAGGGGAAGCACTTGGCAGCGCCGAAGGTTCGGTTTTCCGATTCGAAGCTCTCGATCTTTAGCCCCGTTCGCTCATCGAGCTTCTTACGCGCGACGATGCAGAGCAGATCGAGGCTGAGGTTCAACGTGCCCGGGAAGGGTATGAACCCCAATTTCGACTCGAATTGGCGTTTATAACCCTCGAGGGTCGTGTAATACCCACCCTCGCCGAGTCCGGTAACCACCCGTCCGGCAATCTCAATCTCGATCGTCGGGCGCGAGAAGAAGAGTTCTTGATATTCACAGCATTCCTTCTTGAGTACTTCAATGCCCGCTTTGGTGAGCATGATCCATTGCCCGTCTGCAGTAATTCGCCGGTGCACGAGGCCTTCGCGCTCCAGTTCCTGGAGTCGCCGCGCCGCAGTTTGCACGCTTGCCTGAATAGCATCGGCGAAGTGTCCTGAGGAGAGCTTGATCGGCTGCTTCATCGCGCCCTGCAACGCGAGCTTGCGCAAGGAGAGGACAATATCCCCATTAACCTTCTTCGCGTTCATGCCACTTTTGAGATATATCTCAATAATAGGCGGCGATAATATAAAAAAGCCACTCATTACCCACGCTCTCAGAGCGGACGCGCCGAGCACCGAAGATACGTGCAGAACAGAGCGACTGACTAGTACGAGGGAAATCGTACGTTCTTCTTCGTGTAGCCCCAGCCCTCGCAGATCGGACAGGGGAGTGCCAGGCTTCCGGGCTTTCGTCCCGTGCCGTTACAGAATGTGCACGTATGTCTTAATCTTAATGGCCGGCGACCGGTACCTCCGCAGATGAGGCAGGGGAGATCTGAACTAGCCGATCGTTTTCCTGTGCCTTCGCAATAGCCACACAGAAATCTCGGCTTCTTCAATTCGCCTTTATGTTCTGACCGCATCATCACCGACCTCAACTTCATACCGCTCTTTTATCGTACGTGAAAAATATCTGGCACGCTTCGTATATAAACGTTCCGATCCAGACATCCAGACCAGAACCTCAGTACCGCGCTGTTTCACCTTTCAACCTGTACCCGGCGAGCAGTCCAAAGAAGAGTCCTGATAGATGCGCGGTATGCGCGATCATATCGCCCGAGCCGATCAGCATGAAATCAATGAGCGCGAAGAAGATCACGGCCATCCACATCTCCAGCGGAATGAAGAAGAAGAGATAGACCTTCATCCGTGGCATCAGGACCGCGAGCGTGGCGAAGATGCCACTGAGCGCGCCACTCGCGCCCAACGCAGAAGTATCAGCGGTCAGGCACCAACCGAGACCCGCGAAAATGCCCGCGAGGAAGAAGATGGTCAGGAATTTCGTGCTTCCGATCCTGCGCTCCAAAACAGGCCCGAAGAAGACGAAGAAGAGCATATTGAAGAAGAAATGCTCAAAGCCCCCGTGCAGAAAGATATGCGTGACAAGGGTCCAGGGTCGCTCGAGCACGAGCACGGGATTGAGGATGAGGTTCGCCGTATAGCTTGGAATGAGCAACTGGAGCACAAAAGAGACCGATATGAGGAGCATCAATAAGAATGAGTAATTACCGGAGAAGCTGCCGAAACGGGTCTGTGCAAACCGATCGCGACCGGGCTTCCAGCTCTCCCGTTCGGGCCTTTCCCGAGCCGCGAGATCTTTTTTATACGCCTCAAGCCCCACGCACCAGTGTCGCTCGGGCGAGATATGCTCGGCGCAGAGCGTATCACCACAGTATTTACAGCGTGAAACTGCCGGTTTGCCGCAAACAGTGCATGTAGGCCGTAACCGCGTCATAGCTGTGAAATGAGTGGTTATGCATTTAAAAGTTGGTTGCGCACGCGCGGAATCCCTCCGATACGCGATCCTGGTAGCTCGACCTGCCGATCAAATAGGTGTTCGTTGCCGATGTGATCGTAACCTCGCAAGAGGAGCCGAGCGGTAGCTCTTCACGAAGTATGACCATCCGATATGCGGGATCACGCCCGATAATACCGCCTTTCTTGCCCTGCTCCGTGATAAGTGCAGGAACCAAAGTCCCTTCGACCGCCTTTGTCCGCTCGCAGCTGATTTTGCGATCGCATGCAGTTAAGATTCGCGATCGCCGTTTCTTATCGCGTTCCAGCAGGTCGTTCAGCGCCGCCGCTTCAGTACCGGACCGGGGCGAAAATTTCGTGATATTCACTTTCTCTGGTCGCAGTGCCTCCAGCAGGCGCACTGATGACTGGAACTGTGCCTCGGTCTCGGTAGGGTAGCCCACAATAAAATCCGTGGAAATTGTGCAATCACTGAAGCGTTCCCGCAAGCTCGTGATGATCGCAACGAAATCCGCAACCCGGTAATTACGCCGCATAGCTCGCAGCACCTCGTCAGAGCCTGACTGCACGGGCACATGAAAGAATTTGAAGATTTTATCGGACTCGAAGGCATCCATGAGCGGGTCTAAAATTGGCAGAACGGTAGCGGGATTCATCATGCCGACGCGGATGCGGAAATCGCCATCGAGCGCCGTTAACTGCTCGAGTAATTGGGGCAACGTCACGCTGTGCGCAGCATCAAAGCCATAGGCACTGCAGTCCTGAGCGGTGATCCGAATCTCCTTCGCACCCCGTGCCACCACACTCCTCACGGCTTCTATGATCCATGCCGGCCGGTAACTTCTCAGCGCACCCCGTGCCTGCTTCACAATGCAGTACGAGCATGTACCGAGGCAGCCAAGGGCGATCGGGATGACACTGACAACGCCCTCAAGGTCAAAAACGCGTGTCTCCTGCCAGCTCTCCTGAATATCCGCTGGCGTTACCAGCAGCACATCCTCACCCAGCACATCTTTGAGTAAGTCCGGCTGTGCCGCTGCCATGCAGCCTGCCACAACCACTACTTTTCCTCCTGCTTGCAGCGTCTGCAGCCGCTTGAGCACGTTCAGTTCCGTTCGCCTTGTTACTGTGCAGGTATTGAGGATAACCACCTCCGCGTCCTGCGCCCCCGCCACAATGGTGTGCCCGGCATTTCTAAAGAGTGCCTGGAGTTTTAACGTATCACCGAGGTTAGCCGTGCAGCCGAAGGTCTCGAAATGTATTTTTTGCGGCTCCGGAAAGTAGTACTCAAACGGCATTGCTCAGGTCGTGCGACTTTTGGTGCCTCACGCCAAAATAACGTAGCCTTTTTTAGAAGAAAAGGGTTTGAATGAAGAGATGAACCAGACCTCAAAGCGAAAGATCGAGCAACTCATGATTTGTGCAGAACAGAACGTTGAAGTGCAGAACAGTGGTTTTGCCGATGTCCGGCTGCTCCATGTCGCGCTCCCCGAACTCGATAAGGACGAGATCGAGTTGCAGACGGAATTCCTCGGGTTTACTTTCAACTATCCCATTATGATCGCTTCGATGACTGGGGGCCATCCGGAGACAAAGCGGATCAATGAGATTCTCGCGGAGGCTGCCCAGACACTCGGTGTGGGCATCGGCGTGGGCTCACAGCGTGCGGCCCTCGAGGGCACCGATCAGGAGGACTCATTCCGCGTGGTGCGTGACCGTGCGCCCGATTCGTTCATTTATGCGAACCTGGGGGCGCCGCAATTGAAGGATTATGGGGTCGCTGGTGTTGAACGCGTCATTGAGATGATCGATGCGAATGCGATCGCGATCCACCTCAACTTTTTACAGGAGGCCATTCAGCCGGAGGGCAACGTGGACGCACGCGGCTGCCTCGCGGCGATCAAAGCGGTCTGTGAGACGATAAAGAAGCCGGTGATTGTCAAGGAGACCGGGGCAGGGATCAGCTATGCGGTGGCCAAAAAGCTGCACGACCTCGGGGTGGCGGCGATCGACATTGGGGGTTTTGGCGGCACGAGCCTGGCTGCTGCTGAGATTTACCGTGCGCACGCTGAGCAGGATGTGCTCGGTGAGCATTTAGGGCACCTCTTCGGCTGGGACTGGGGCATACCGACGGTCGAGAGCATTGTGGAGTGCAGTGCGATCCCCTTTCCCATCCCGATCATTGCCACGGGTGGCATTCGAACCGGTCTTGACGTTGCCAAGAGCATTGCGCTCGGCGCGGATCTCTGTAGCGCGGCTTTGCCGTTTCTGAAGCCCGCCCTGGCACAGAATAACGCACACGGCGTTGTGGATAAGATCAGGGAGATGGGCGAAGAATTAAGAGTCGCCATGTTCTTGACTGGCTGTCGGAATCCCGGTGATTTGAAGGAAGCGGAAGTCGTGGTGACCGGAAAGACCCGCGAAGTAATGGAGCAGCGCAACTTGATAGAGCGTGTGAAGCGGCGTAAGAGAACCATTTAAGTAGGCAACGTTCGACCATAATCCCGTGCCATACATAATAACTCAGTTTTTTCCGGCTCGCTTATCAAGCGCAGCTTTAACGACTTACACGTGTAATTACCCATAGGGTGGTACGCTGCGTATGAAACATGAAACGGAGGCAACGTCCTCGAATGCGTTACTGGGCCAAAAGAGCCCGTATCTCCTTCAGCACGCTTATAATCCAGTTAACTGGTATCCCTGGGGCGATGAAGCGCTCAATCGCGCGAAAGCTGAAGACAAACCGATCTTCCTCAGTATCGGCTATGCGACCTGCCACTGGTGTCATGTTATGGCGCGCGAATCCTTCGAGAATACAGAGATCGCGGCGATCCTGAACGAGTACTTCGTCTGTATCAAGGTGGATCGAGAAGAACGGCCTGATCTCGACGAGATCTACATGAAGGCGGTGCAGTTCATGGCAGGAACCGGTGGCTGGCCGTTGTCCGTCTTCCTCACGCCCGATTTGAAGCCCTTCTATGGCGGTACATACTTCCCACCGCGACCGATGCATGGCCTGCCCGCGTTCAACGATCTCCTGCGCTCAATCATTAGCTTCTGGCACGAGAACCGTGAGCATATAGAGCATAACTCTGAGGAGGTTTTACGGCTCGTACAGCGGTTATATGAGCATAAACGTCCAGCCGAAGCCGGAGAACTCTCGGGCGATCTGCTTGAGAATGCCTATGAGCAACTCGTGCTTCAGTTTGATACTGAGTATGCCGGCTTCGGTGCCAAAGTAGCGGCATGGTCCGCGAAGGCGCCGAAGTTCCCGCTACCCAGCTATCTCGCTTTTCTCCTCCGGTATCATCATAGAACGCAGGAGGTGTACGCGTTGAGAATGGTGCGGGAAACGCTGTACGCGATGGCGCGTGGCGGCATCTTCGATCAGCTGGGTGGTGGCTTCCACCGCTATTCGACCGATCCCCACTGGCTGATCCCGCATTTCGAGAAGATGCTCTATGATAACGCACTCCTCGCACGGGTATACACCGAAGCGTTTCAGGTAACCCACGATCAATTCTTCGCGCAGATCGCACAACGGACGCTGGACTGGGTGTTGCGCGAGATGCGAGATCCCGAAGGCGGGTTTTATTCCGCCATGGATGCGGACAGCGATGGTGTGGAAGGCGCTTTTTACGTCTGGCGACCTGCGGAGATACGAGCAGTGCTCGGCGAAGAGCGCGGAGACGTGCTCTGCACGTACTTCGGGGTAACCGCTCAAGGTAATTTCGAGCTTGGCACGAGTGTGCTGTACCGACCGGAACTTCCCGGAGACTTCGATGCGGATGAAGCGACAATTCGCACGGGCATCCAGGAACTGCTTGCGGCACGGAAGCATCGGATAGGACCTGCAACGGATGATAAAATACTGACGGCGTGGAACGGGCTCATGATCTCTGCGTTCGCAATTGGCTATCAGGTCTTCCGTGACGAGCGGTATCGTGAAGCGGCAACGGCTGCAGCGCACTTTATCCTCACCACGCTCAAGAAAGACGGAACGTTACTGCGTCGATATCGAGACGGTGAAGCTGCGATTACCAGCACGCTGGAGGACTACGCATACCTGATTGCGGCATTACTCGACCTCTACGAAGCCAGTTTCGATGCGAGATGGTTACGCGCAACGATTCACCTGAATGAAAGTCTGCTGGCACTTTTTGGAGACGATAAAGGTGGATTCGTTTCGAACCGACTTGCCGAATCGGAAGTCGGTGTATCTATAAAAGACGCGTATGACGGACCTGTTCCATCGGGCAACTCGATCGCAGCGCAGAACCTGCTTCGACTTGCTGCGCTTATGGACGACGAAATGCTCACTAGGAAAGCAGAAGGAGTCTTTCTTACGTTCCTCGCGTCTCTGGAACAACGTCCGCTGGAGCACGCACAGATGCTCTGTGCCCTTGAGTACTACCTGAGCGCTCCGCTCCAGATCGTCATCACCGCAGAGACCCGGGACGAGGCGCTGCCCTTTATCGCCTTGCTTGGACGCCATTTCCTACCTCAGAGCGTGTCGGTCTTTGCCGCACCGGACGAATCTGAAGAGGCTTTTGCTAACGTGATCCCGCTCATCAAAGACAAGCAGCCAAAGGGGGGTAAGCCCACCGTGTATATCTGCGAGCAGTACACCTGTAAGGCGCCGATCACCGAGCTGGAAGAATTGGAGCAGGCACTCACGTCGCGGGAACAAGCCTGAATAGCCCCTATTCCGCTCCGCCGGCTGAGCAGAGGAGATTATCAAAACACCCCATCAATTTGCGTGCCGCAGTTCGGGCACTTCGCGTCCTCGGTGAGGTTGTTCTCCACCACCTGGAACCCATACCGCCTGATCAGTTCCGTGCCACAGTTATAGCAGTAGGTGTTCTCATTGCCCTCACCGGGTACGTTGCCTTCATACACATACCGTAAGCCAACCGCCAGTCCGATGTTTCGAGCGGTACGGAGCGTAGAGACCGGCGTACGGGGCAGATCCAGGAGCTTGTAGGTCGGATAGAACTGCGAGATATGCCAGGGAATGTCAACGCCCACGCCCTTGATGAATTCGGCGATGCCCCTGAATTCCTCTTCGGTATCGTTCAGGGTCGGGATCACGAGCGTCGTCACCTCGACCCAGACACCGAGGCTCTTGTAGAGCTTGATCGCATCGAGCACCGGCTGAACATGCCCGCCGCAATTCGTGTGATATAGCTCTTCGGAAAGACTCTTCAGGTCAATGTTGATCGCGTCCAGATAAGGAGCGAGTGTTCGTATCGCCTCCTCCGTGGTGTAGCCGTTGGAGACAAAGACGTTGCTAATACCCACCTGGTGCGCCAGTTGGGCGATATCATAAGCGAACTCGAAGAAGATCGTGGGCTCGACGTAGGTATACGCGATACTCCTGCAGTCGTAACGCTTCGCGATCGCAATGATCTCTTCAGGCGTTTTCTCCTCGCCCATAATCCGTTTCTTGTCCTTCGGCATCTGCGAGATATCGTAGTTCTGGCAGTTCCTGCAGCGGAAGTTGCAGCCGACGGTCGCGAGCGAGTAGGAAGTAGACCCGGGATAAAAATGGAAAAGCGGCTTCTTCTCGATCGGATCAATCGCCTCTGCCACCACCGTACCGTACACGAGGCTGTAAAGAACCCCTTCCTGGTTCTCCCGCACGCCGCAAATGCCCCGATGCGATTCTTTTATCTTACACTCATGGGGGCAAAGATGACAGCGAACGGCATCTTCCTCTAGCCGCTCATAAAACATCGCCGCTTTCATATGCTCACCAAACCCCCCTTCGCTGCGGTGCCGATCACGAGAACACCGCGGCACCGCACGAATTTCCCGTACTTAGAAGAATGACGATACCGTTTTATATATTCAGTGGATCCACGCCTTCCGCTGCAACGCGTCGGCATCGCGAATATAACGGATCGCACAGTCTTTGCAGATCAGGTGTGAGAACCCGCCTGATTGCTTCTCGTACGCGACTTTCTTGTTGCCACAGAGACTGCACTTTCTCCGTTTCGTCCGCGCGCTCTCTCGCGCCTCCGGCGTTAACTCGGAGATCGTGCTGATCACCCGATCGGCGATCGTAAGTGAAAACGGGAAGGCCGCAACTGCGTCATCCGACACGACCGCTCCTGATTCGCGCGGATGCTCGAGAACTACCGATGCTCGCGTCGCTGCGCCCTCATACACCTGCAGTTCCGTCTGTAAACTTCGCGTGCTCATAGCTCACCTCCATTTACTTCGTGCCAGGACTCACAGAGCTGTGAAAATGCCATCCAGGCACTTTGATACGACTCATCATCGTATGCTCGCCATTCAAACCCACCGGTGGGTTTATCCAAGCGGACGATACCCATACCCCTTATCTTCTCCCTGGTTCGTTCCTCATAACCGGTCCGGTATGCAGCAATCTGCAGTGAGTAATCCGGATATACTGCCCGAGAGGTTTTGATGTCAATGACGTAGAGCTCGTCGTTCAGATACCCCACGAGGTCGACCGTTCCACCATAGCCATTCTCGCTCCAAATCATTCGCTCACTCTCCACGGGCTCAAAGCCACTCACATCGAGCCAGCTGCGGAACGCGGAAAATGACCGTGCGATCTCGTCTGAGTAGAACTGCTCAATCCGCCCATTTTTGAGATACCGTTCGATGATACGGTGTGTTCTGGAGCCGACCTCACAAGCATGTTGTGATATCGCCTGCCAGTTTGGTGTTCGGCTCTTCCACGATTCCAGCTGCGGTTTCGGCACCGACCGCATAATGGTGGTCACACTGGGGAGGATACCGATAGGCGTACGATAGAAATGGCCGCCAGACCTTTCGATCAGTTGTATCTCATTCATACACACCGTCCCCCTTCGTACGGGCTATGCCCCTGCATTCGGACCGCTCGGATATACATCGGAAGCACTGCATATATAAAACTTTCGACTTTCTTGCGCGTATGTAGAGTACAGATATTATTTCGCGACACCATGCCTTCGGATGGCATGGTAAAACTGACGAATGAAAACATCAAATGGATCATAAGCCGTGTAGGTTCCGGCTTTTTCACCGTGAAGAAAGCTGCGCACGTCTATGGGGTAACAGAACGCCGTGTGCAGCAGTTGATCAAGATGCATCGTGAAACGGGGGTGTATCCGAAATTGGATCCAAATAGGCGGCCGAAGACGTATCTGACTCTTGACCAGAAGGCGGCAATAGAAGAGGCCTGGGAAGAGACGCGTCTGGGCGCCCGTCTCCTCTATTACGAACTCAGACGGCGCGGCCATAACGTACCGCACAACAAGATCCATCAGTATCTCCGAGAGACCGGGCGAAGCGTTCCGAATCTGCGGAAGCAGCAGAAAAGAAAGCGGTGTAGATACGAACGTGAGCATTCAGGTAGCCTGGTACACGGCGACTGGCATCGAACTTCGGTGAACCACCCAAACGCAATCATCTGGCTCGATGATGCATCACGCATGGCGCTTGCCGGCGGCGAATTTGAGCAAGCGACCCATGTGGAATCGATCGACCAATTCAAGGCAGCGCTAACGAGAGCAGAGGCATTCAACATCCTGATCGGTGAAGTCAATACGGACAGAGACTCGCGGTTCTATTCCAATAAAAGCTCCGGGACCTCGGCTTTTGAGCAATATCTGGAAAGCGAAGGAATTAGGCACGTGCCGTCACGAAAAGGGAATCCGCAGACTAACGGCAAGGTAGAACGGCTCTGGCGCGAATACGATCGGCATAGGTGGCGATTCGATTCACTCGAAGCGTTTTTAACCTGGTATAACAACCGGATACACGGCGCTCTCGATTATCGCGAAGGCGAGACCCCTGAGGAGGCATTCCTGCGAAGAGCGCCTCCAGAATCGATTCTTGGGCTATTCCTGAGGGAGGGTAAGTGACATGAGTAACGTCGAAAATGCAAAACGAAATAATAATCGTACTCAACACTTTGACCGGCTTCATCCCAAAAAGATGGATGAAGAGATGTTCCCATTCATGTCCTTCCA
>JBNGDK010000006.1:0-60523 GCA_049975405.1 Candidatus Methanospirareceae archaeon | reverse complement strand
ACGTCTCAGGAAAATGCCAGTAAGTTGGAAGGACATGAATGGGAACATCTCTTCACCTTTTGGGGATGAAGCCAAGTCATCCGAAACATTTATATGGCTTCTTCACCTGTTGCTATGCTAGGTGGTGAAAAAAATGTGGTTTGAACTGCTGGTACTTCTTGCCGGGTTGGCCTACGGATACATGAAGCCCGGGACGGAAGATCGCTGGGCGCTGCTCAAGAAAGGCGCGATCTACGGTATTATCATCGGCGTTGTCTTCGGGCTCATCGTGTTCTTCGGCAGTTATTATTACAGCGGCTCGGTCGCAGGCGGACTCGTCTTCTTCGCCGGGAGCGTCATCGGCATCTTCATCAGCGTGATTATCCTCGTGATCATCTTCATCATCGGCACCTTCGTCGGCGATTACCTGGAAACCCAGCTCAAGAAATAAGTAATCGCCAGATACGCACGCGAGTCCCGCATCCACTCCGCAGACCGCGCGAGCTATATCCGTTACGTAAGGCGACTTCACGAGCGGGCAGAGCGTAGCAGGTGCTCTCCTTCAGTGCTCACTACCTGGTGCCCTCTGCCTCAGCTCACGTCAGGTAAGAAATCTAATTTAGAGCGTCGGTTCTTTTAGTACTCGAACATGCCTAGTATCGGACTCCATCTCGCCATCACGCTCTTCATCATTGTCGCGTTCCTCAGGGATGACGAGTTCAAGCCCGCGCTGCTCTTGCTTCCGTTCGGGCTCATCAGCGATCTCGATTCCTCTATCGGCGTGCATCGTGCAACCCTGCACAACCTTATTATCGTTGCCCTGCCGCTGCTCCTGCTGCTCGCCAACAAGCGGCTCCATGTCACGGCACTTCAAGACCGGTACTTCATCTTTGCCTCGGTATTGTTCGCAGTACACATCTCTCTCGACGCGTTTTATAATGGCGTATTCCTGCTCTATCCCTTCAGTAGGGCGAGTTACAACCCGCTGTTCTGGTTCGGGCTGAAGGAGCAGGGCTTAACACTGCTCTTTTCCTGGCTCATACCCGGAACGGTCGGTGAGCTCGTCTACGTTACCACGCCCACACCCGGCGTGCCGGAGATCCCGATAATCAGTAGCGGTATCGAGCTTGTTATTCTGCTTATCGCACTGTTCTCCTTCGGTTTGAAATTCAAAGCCGGTATTTCCAAGTTTTTTATACGCGCAAGCAGAGATAAGAAAATAGCCCGGTAGTGTAGCGGTCAATCATCCGAGGCTCTGGACCTCGTGACGTCGGTTCGAATCCGTCCCGGGCTATTATACAGACATGCCGATAAAAACGAGCGAGACTGAGCTGAAGCATCTGGTGATCGCATGGCTTGCCATAGCCTTCGCGTTCACCCTCATACTCCGACGCTGGCACACGCTCGATCTAATCACTATCTTTGCTATCGCCGCCGTCACGGTTGGTCTCGCCTTCATTCTGCACGAGCTTGCACATAAGATCGTTGCGCAACGATTCGGTGCGTGGTCAGAATTCCGCATGGCGCCGCAAATGCTGCTCCTCGCCATCGTCACTGCATTCTTCGGCTTTATCTTCGTCGCTCCCGGCGCCGTCATGATCTTCAACCCGTACCTGACACGCGCAGAGAACGGTAAGATCGCACTCGCCGGCCCGATGACGAACGTGCTCCTGGCATCCCTCTTCTTCGGGCTCTTCTCGCTCGCACCTCACGGCATCATCGGCTTGATTGGCACCTTTGGCATGACGATCAACGCATGGCTCGCGGTCTTCAATCTCATTCCCGTCAGTGTCCTCGATGGCAAGAAGGTCCTTGCCTGGAACACCAGCGTTTACGGGTTCGCGCTCGGACTCGCTATTATTACCCTTATCATCAGTATGCTCGGCACGTAATCGAGCATACATACAGCAGAAAGAGATGACGGCACAAGAATCATCGGAAGTGGCAAAAGGCGTTCAGAAACGGTTGGAGGATGATTACGGACGAGCAATACGGAGCTTGCGGTTCGCGCTCACTGATCGCTGCCTCCTGAATTGCATCTACTGCCATCGCGAGGGCGACAGCAGACCGAAGCAGGAGTGGGAGGAGATACGTCCCGAGCTGGCCATCGCTATCGCTCGCGTTGCCTCCGAGCATTTCGGGATCAGGAAGATAAAGATCACGGGCGGCGAGCCACTAGTGCGCCGCGACCTTCCTGAGTTCATTCGGGGTATGCGGCCGTTTGAGAATGATATCTCGATCACCACAAACGGTGTGCTCCTGCAGGAATGTGCCGCGGAGCTCGTTGATGCGGGCCTTGATCGGGTGAATGTCAGCCTCGATACCTTGCAGGAGGATCGGTACGACTTCATCACGCGCACGAAGCACAATCTCCCGCGCGTGATTGCCGGTATTCACTGCGCGATCGACCTCGGGCTCACGCCCATCAAACTCAATATGGTGCTCCTCAAGGGCATCAACGACAACGAGATCGTAGATATGATGCGGTTCGTGCGCGCCTGTAACGAGCGCGGCAGGGGGAATGCGGTCATTCTCCAGCCGATCGAGCTGATCCCGTCCTTCAATCCGCCACTGGAGCGGTACAAGGCTGATTTCCGCACGCTCGAGAATGAGCTCAAAGCGAAGGCGTCATCGACGCGCACGAGAAGAATGCAGCGCAGGAAGAAGTACTTCATCGACGGTGTCGAGGTGGAGGTTGTCCATCCGATCGATAACACGGAGTTCTGTGATAACTGCTCGCGGCTGCGTGTTACCTCAGACGGTAAGCTGAAGCCCTGTTTGCTCCGTGACGACAATCTCGTGCCCGTCGAGAGCACGGATGAGGCGCATATACTCAACCAGTTGCGACTGGCGATGCGATACCGGGAGCCGTATTTCCGGTGACTGGCCTATAAGAACAACAAAAAATAAAGCAGCACTAACTAACTAAAGAGAGGTGAGCTGATT
Organism: Candidatus Methanospirareceae archaeon; assembly: GCA_049975405.1. GTDB lineage: Archaea > Halobacteriota > Syntropharchaeia > Alkanophagales > Methanospirareceae > JACGMN01. The sequence goes on along the minus strand of JBNGDK010000006.1, from coordinate 57,598 downwards.
AAATGGATGAGAACGTAGATTTGAAGATCGTGGTTGATGGCAAAGAGATAGTGGCGAAGGAGTTCGTACAGAACATTATCGGACGGGCAATGGCCAGTTCGGTCTGCGTCCTGAAGGGTGTGAAACCGAACTGGGAGAAGATCGAGCTGACCGTGACGCGGGCGAAGTAACTTACCGCGACATGGCCTTCTGTATCGACGGTTCCGAGTTCGTTTGCGGGACAGCCGGGTGGTTGCGGATGGTCTCTTACTGCACTAATCCCGCCGATAGACTGATGTCGGCTTCGTACCCTCAGTTCCCGGATACTTCAACCGCCCGCCCTTGTACTTGAACTCCATCGGCTCGCGTTCCGTCTCGATCAGATCCCTCGTCCTGCCTGCGATCTGCGCCTCGACATTCGCCGCTTCCTCATCTACCGCGCTCTTCGCGATATGCAGGTCATCGATCTTGATCATGCCCACGGCTGCAGCACTCGCGCCGATTAACGCCTGCAGTTTCACGGCGAGCGGGTCAACAATGCCCGCTGCCATCAGGTCCGCCTTCACGGTCTTCTCATTCCCCGAGATACCCGCATGACGCTCCTGTGCGTAGTGCGCCGCTCTGAGTTCGGTGAGCGTGTCGATCATGTCCATGCCGCAGTTCTTCGCGATCGCTTTTGGGATGCATTCGAGTGCATCAGCAAAGGCATTGATCGCCAGTTGCTCCTTGGTGGGGATTGTCCGTGCATAGGCCCGTAGCGCTGCTGCGCACTCGACCTCCGCCGCGCCACCACCCGGTACGATTCGGGGATCGTCGACTAATCGTGCAACAGCCTGCATCGCGCTCTTAATATCGCCAACCATGCCCTCCAGGATTCGGAGATGCGCGCCCCGAATAAGGATGGTGGAGGATTTCTTGTACGGGCAGTCCTCGAAGAAGACCAATTTGACGTTGCCCACACTCCGCTCGACCACGCGCCCGGCAGAGCCCAATTTATCCGGCGTGAGATCGGTGACCGCCTGCACGATCTTTCCCCTGGTTGATTTTTCTAACCGCCGCAAATCGGTCATCTTCACACGCTTGATCAGCATGATCCCCGCACGGCGGAATCGGTCCAGCGCGTCGTCATCCACACCCCAGCGGCAGCAGACCACGTTCGCTCCCGAAGCGATCACATCATCGATGATCGCCGTAAAGAGTCGCGCTCGTGTATCGCGGAACTCTTTGAAATGCGATGCCTTGGTGAACTTGACGTAATACCCAACAGCGCCCTCCGTATCACCGGCCTTGCTCCGTTCACGAGCACCGGTTCCGGTAGGGAGCTCCTTTCTGCCCTTCACTCTGGGCTCCTTATGCTCAATGGGGAAATCGAGCAGTGCGATCTTCGCATGCTTCATCTCTCTGGGAAGCTCGTCCAGAACGTTCCGGTCCACAACCACACCCTCGATGAATTGCGTGTCACCCACGCTACCGCCGGCTTTTGCCTCGATAATGACTTCATCAACATCGATTGGACGCTCGCCATCTTCGCTGATTCGTCTGATGCTCGCCACGATGGCGTCTACCAACCGCTCCTCGTCACAGTACTCGCCCTTCTTTAATGCGGTCTTCGCCACGCATCTCAAATACTCGTCGCTCGTCGCTATATCGACCGGCATCGCAAGTTCACTCAAAACCTCGCGAGCTCGTTCCGCGGCCTTGGCGTATCCGTTCACAATCACGTTCTGATGGACCCCCAGGTTCTTTAGCTCGAACCCGCGCCAGACCAGCTCGCCGGTCAGAATCATCACGGTCGCGATCCCATCACCGACACGTTCGCCCTGCGACAGTCCTGCAGTTATCAGGATATCAGCAGCAGGATGCGTGTACGCCAGTTCGCGTGCGATGCTGTAGCCGTTGCTGGTCACCAGATCGTCGGCTTCGATCTTCGTCGCCGCGCTGGTGATCATTTTCTTTGCCCCCAGCGGCCCCAGGGTGGACTTGAAAATGTCCGCAAAGGTGTACGAGACGAGCGCATTGGTCTCCTGAATCTCCTCTGGTGGTACTGCTCCCGGTGGTAACTCCTCCTTTATCGTCATTTTTTCGCTCTCTTCCCCTCCCTCTGTTTATCGAGTATAACAAGCGAGTACAAAAACTTTTTAGGAATTGTTCTCACACACGCGTGCCACGGCTGACGCGTGCAGGGGACAATGAGGCTTAAGACGTGGCAGTTTTGAGATACGCCCACTTACGGAAGTGCTCTCGTATGATGTCAGACCGGCCAATGATTCCGAGCAGCTCTTTCCGCTCCTCATCATCTGCTCCTTTTACTACCGGCAAGCGACCCACGTGGAAGGTGTCCATCTTACGGAGCGCGTCCTCGAGTGCCTCGTCAGGATAGGTCACCACGACTTTCTTCACGCACATTCGCTCCACCTTCTTATATTCCGAACCCTCCTCTCGCTCCTTCTCCAGATCGATGACGGTGGTTATCCCGATCATCTTCCCCCGATCATCAACAACCGGGAAGGTGATATGCCCGCTCTGATCCGCGAAATAGAGCGCCTCTTTTACCGTTTTATCCTTCTGTATGGTGAGCACGTCCTTCGTATAGGCATCTTGGACCTTTAAGCCTTCAAGGATGTCTATCGCAAATTCACGCCGATGCGCAGGTGAATCTTTACGCAGCTCGTACTGTCCCGGATAGACCGTTTGTTTTCGTACAAGAGAGTAGGCGGGTACGATGGCGAGCAATGCAGGCACGAAGAGTTCGTAAGAGCCTGAGATCTCAGAGACGATAAATAATGCGGTGAGCGGCGTATTGGCAGCCGCGCCAAGGAATGCGGCCGCACCGATGAGTGAAAAGAGCCAGGGATCCTCTACCGTGCCGGGGAAGAGATAGCTGAGCACTTGACCAAATACACCGCCCAGAGCGGCGCCGATGGTGAGTGAAGGCAGAAACGACCCGCCACTCCCACCAGAGCCCAGGGTAAGTGCTGTGCCTACGATCTTCGCCACGGCCACGAAGGCCAGCACGCTTACGGCGAGCTCGCCATAAAAGGTCAACTGGATGAAGCCGTAACCGCCGCCAAATAAACCTCCTGCCACACCAGAACCCTTCTCTCCATTGTCCAGAAGATGCATGAAGAAATAGCCGATGAGGAAGAGTAAGCCGAGTAGCAAGCCACCGATCGCGGGTTTCAACGCGTCGTGAATGTGCAAATACTCAAAGAAGAAGGAGCGCGACATATCCAGCAGTTTGATGAAGAGGAAGACGAACGGTACGACTACGACCCCCAGGATCAGGAAGAGGAGGAGTGAAACGGGCTTTAAAACGGCTTCTAGATCGTACGTGCCGATCGCATAAAGATGGCCGAGACCAAGGAAGGAGCTTGAGACGATATACGCCGTGATGGAGCAGATGATCGCGGGCACCAAAGCTTCTATTTCCATATCGCGTTTGTACAGGGTTTCAATGCCAAAGAACGCGCCACCGAGCGGCGATTTGAAGATTGCAGCGATGCCCGCGCCTCCAGCTGCAGCGACGATCTTCCGCCGTTCACGTTCATCCGCTTTGAGGAATTTGGAGCTGAGAGAGCCAACCGCAGCACCGAGCATCGCACTCGGCCCCTCACGTCCCGCGCTACCACCGGATCCAAGGGTCACGACTGAGCAGATGCCCCGAATCAGGCTGTTCTTGCCACTGAGAATACCGCTCTTATTGTGAAATCCGTCAATGAACGTATCGGTCTCATGCAACTCCGGGTTCTCGACAGGCAGTAGCTTGTACTTGATCAAGCCGACGATCAAGCCGCCGATCGCCGGCAGCAGCGCCAAAAGCAGCAGCACGTGAAGGGTTTCAAACGCATCACCAAAGAGTGGACTGAAGGAGAAGAAATGGCGCTCGTAGTGGGGTGCAGGCGCGCGGTACCCGCCGAGGAACTCCAGGAACAATGGCTGCACGAAATTGAGGGCGAGAAAAAAGGCGACGATGGTAAAACCGACTAAAATACCGATAATTACGTAATAGAATGTCTGTTTAGCCCATGTTTCCACAAATCGGATCTCTAGTGCCACCGCTCAACCTCACCCGTTCATTCCGGTCGCTGTTACTTATCCCTCTCATCCCATAAATAGTACACCGACCGATGAACTGCAGCAAACGCTCATGCAGCAATCCCGCAATCATCCATCAGCGCTATTCGGGCCTCCACCTCTGCGACGTGCATTTCAGTGAGGATGTCGAGCGGAAGGTAAAGCGGGAGATGCGGAAACGACTGATGGTGGAGCATGGTGATACGATCGCGGTAGCCCTGAGCGGTGGCAAGGACAGCTCTGCATTGCTCCTCATGCTCACGAGGATCTTTCGCAACCGCCCCGATTTGACCTTCTTCGCGATCGCTATAGATGAGGGTATACACGACTTTCGTGCACTCACACTCGCACATGCTGAACAGCTAGCGAACCAGCTTGGCGTGGATTTCCACTGCTATTCATTCTCCGAGGAGTTTGGCGTGACCATTGATCAAATCGCAGCGCGAGGGTTCGAGCAGGCGCCCTGCACGTTCTGCGGCGTGCTCCGACGGAAGCTCATTGATCGGAAGGCGAAAGAGCTGGGCGCCACAAAGATGGCTACCGCGCACAACCTTGACGATGAAGTGCAGACAATCATGATCAATTATCTCCGGGGCGATCTCCAGCGGCTGGCCCGGCTGAACGGGCGTCGAGAGGAATTCGTTCCGCGCATCAAGCCACTACGAGATGTGCCCGAGAAGGAGGTTGCGCTCTACGCGTTCCTCGCAAACATACCGATCATTACCGCATCGTGCCCCTATGCTGCACGCTCGTTCCGGTTCAGCGTTAAAGGGCTATTGAACGAGCTTGAAAGCAAGCATCCCGGGACGAAATATGCGGTGATGCGCGGTTATCAGCGGCTGGCGGAATTTCTACCGCACGCAGACTCATCGCAAAAACTGCTACGGTGCGAACGATGTGGTGATGCCTCCGCAACCAGTATCTGTAAGGCGTGCGAGATACTCGAGCGGATGCAGTGAGGAACTCCGTGAGCCACCGAGCCCCTTATCGGGTAAGCGTCCGCCGGAACTTAAAGGGCGTGAATTCGATACCGCCGCCGTGATAAAATTTCGTGAACCACTCGTAGTAGTGCAGCCTGACCGCGTGGATGCCGGACATGATCGCCTCGAGAATCACCACGATTGCTGTGCCCAGGATGAAGACAACCGCGGCGAACGCAATGTTAATCTGGGAGCTCATGAAGGTCAGGAGAATGAATACCTCGATCAGCGCCGCGTGCGCTAACGCGAGCGCGAGAATTCGGCCATAAGAGATGGTATTAGCGAGGAACCTGAAGAAGTTCTCCAGGACCGCCTCGATCACACCGGTTATGGCAATGATGAAAAAATCAATAAAGGATAGTTTCCCGTGCGCGCGTTCGTGCTTCACTTCCACAGTGAAGCAGAGCAGGAAGAGCACGAGTATCGGGGCCACAACGAGCACCACAAAGCCCTGCATGACGTTGATACTACCAAGCGCACTCGCAAGGGCAACGATAACGCCAATCTCAGAGTCGGCGACCGAGGAAATAAGCAGGATAAGCAGGAAATAGAGCGCGCCAATTAACGTCCAGATCTTGACGATCTCGATGACTGTTCCCAGCATATCCTGATCAGCGAGCTTGTTCTTCACACCGAAAGCCACGCCAAGACCCATGTGCAGTGCACCGATTAACAGCGTAATGACGAACATCCCCGTTACGTTCGGTATCGGCTCGAACCAGAGCGGTTTATGGATGAAGAGCGAATGCAGTAGATGCGGTACCTCCATGTGCATTGACGAATGGACGAGGTGCGCGGCGTATTCACTGAACCCGAAGAATTCGCCGAAGAGCACGCCACCGCCAATGGCACAAATGCCGCAGAGTGAAATGATCATCCCCCACTCTTTGAGGCCTTTCAACTTCACTTCGAAGAGCATCAACGCTCCCAGCAGGAGCAGTAAGAAGCCGTGCCCGATATCAGGGAACATGAGCCCGAAGAGCACGGGGAATAAAATCGCCGTAACGAGCGTCGGATCGATGTCCCGGTACGACGGCAGGCTGTACATGCGAATGATGGATTCAAACGGCTTGACCAGCTTCGGATTCTTCAATAACGTGGGCACGCGCACATCATCTCGCCTGGGCTCGCGTACTTCGATGACGCATAAGCCCCCCACCTCGCTATTAATCCCGTTGATCACCGCGTCAACTTCATTCTTGGGCGTCCAGCCCTCGAGCACGCGCACCCGTTCGCTCGCACCGAAGAGGGCTTTCACTTTCGCCTTGCTCTCCTCGATCGCAACGAGCTCCTGCATCTCCAGGAGATCCTGGAGTCGCGTCTCCCTGATCTCATCAAGTGCGCGTTCTTTCTCCTTTTGTTCAGCCTCAAGCTGCTGGATCTCCAATTCGATCGCCGCCTTGGCGTCCGTGCTTTTTGCGGGGAGTTCCTGCAGGGGCAGGTGGAAAGGCTCAAAGTCCGTCATGCGCAGCGCCCGTGCCACCTCCTCCTTATCCTTCATGAGCGTAGCAATAACGACGGCGTCAAAGTCGGCCGCTTCTCCTTCATCCGTTGTCCGGCGCGAGACGAGAACGTGATGCTCACCAGTAACGGTCTCGAGCGCGGTACGCAGCTCATCGAGATTCCTGCTCGCTACCTTGCCCACAGAGACCGCAGTAAATGCCTTCTCGCCGATGAAATCCAGATCAATGCCAAATCCTTCTAAAATCCCTATTACCTTTAAGAGTTCCCGGGGACGAGCCAACGCGTCCCGTAACTTCTCGCGCTCGCTCGTTAATGCCTTAACGGTCTGCTCAAGGCTTCTGAACTCCCGTTCTATAGCATCGAGGTCAATCTCTTCTCCTGATGCTCGCACCGCCGAGCCTACCGTAACTATACCAGCAGTCTCGGTTTCCGCGGGTCTCAGTGAAGCGATCAGGTTATCCAGCCTCGTGAGCAATTCAGAAGCTTTCAGTGCGGTCTCCTCAGCTTTCGCAGGCTCGATCAGCCCAGACCACTCATCGTAAAAGTCCTTGATATCTGTAATATGAACATTCCTGAGCGCGTCGAGCCGTTTGATGACACTGTCCACGTCCTTGTCCAGGACGAGAATCCGCAGCTCCCTCATCTCTGCTGGCTTCAACATCGATACCGCTCGCACCTATTATCCCAAGACATCCAGGCCATATAAACCAACGAAATGTACAGCTTTTAAAACCTTTCGTTTTTACGCTACGCTGGGACGGGAATGATAATTTTTATATGCCCCGCGGCATGTAATGGTAGGAGCAAACCATTGATCAGGAGCGGGATGGAACGTAAGAAAAATGGAAAAGAGGAAGGAATTCAGTGATTTGAAGCGTGACGTTATTGATGTAGGTGCGTGTTCAGGCTGCGGTGCATGCGTGGCTATATGTCGGTTACTCGATCTCGATTTTCTCAGCATGGACCTGGTATCTGGCCTGCCGGTATTTGGGGGCCATCAGTCACCTGCAACGACAGGTGAAGCGTGCGCAGCAGCTCCATTAGTAAGGGCGGCGATGGGTGACGAGCTTCAGTGCCCGATCGATTGTGGCTATTGCTATTATCAGTGTCCGCGGGTGGGGAAGCCCTCGTTACCAGAAGGCCTGGAAGAGTACTATGAAGTGGTTAATAGCGATGAGGAAATAACGGCTGCCGGCGTGGCCGACGATGTGCTCACGTCGCTACTCTCTTCCGCACTGGCCGATGCGCTCGTTGAGGGCGTTGTCACGGTCTCGGATGCGGATGGTGGTGCTCTGCCGGAGGTGCATATTGCGCTGCACAAAGGCGCCTTGATCGAGCATTCAGGCGGCAATTACGGCGCTGCGGCTGCGATGACCGGCGTGGCCGATGCAATAGTGAATCACGGGCTTTGGTCTGTTGCGCTGGTCGGGACGCCGTGTCAGATGGAAGCGTATGAGAAGATGCTTGCTGTCGGTCGCGAGACGCACAATGCTCATAATTTCTCGTCCGTGGTGCGATTACGAATCGCGGTCTTTTGCGATGGCGTGTTCACCAGCGAAGGTGAGAAACGAGCGGGGTGTAAGATCTGCGAGGATCTCACCGGGCAGTTTGCTGACCTCAGTGTGGGCTCGATTGGCGCAGCAGAGGGCGCTTCGACGGTGATTGTGCATACCGATATGGGCAAGGAGGTCTTTGAGAGTGCGCAGCACTGGGGCTTCATCGAGGCGAAGCCTATGGACAGGTCTGCCATCGCTGCGCTCGGCCAGAAGCAGGCTGAGAAGCGTGAAGCGGGCTTGAAGGAGCAGGAGCGCAGGACGCACTCGGCAGAGCAATAACGAGTTTTGAGGTTCGAATGGAGATCAAAGAGCTCTTAGCGCTCGCCACGGAGATCAGAACGGCAATACAGGGCTGTCTTGCTGAATCTACGGATTACGGCGAAGTGCTGAAACGAAGGCCGCAGGACGTCACGCGGAGGATAGATCTCCTTGCGGAAGAGGCGATGCATCGCGCACTACAGCGGCGTGAGCGCTGTGCACGCATCATTTCAGAGGAACTGGGCGATCATGTCTATCCTGCAGGTGGCGAGCCGGAATTCACCCTCATTTTCGACCCGATTGACGGCTCCTCCAATGTCGTGATGGGCATCCCGATCTTCTGCTCCTCGATTGCTTATTCGCCGAATGTCGAGCACGTACGGTTTGATGATATTCAGGCGAGTGTTGTTGCTGCGATCTACGGAAAGACGTACTACGCGATGCGGGGTGGACACGCCTGGGTTGATGGCACCCGGCTGCCACGTACGATACAGGGTAAGACGAAACGGGCTTTCTCGATTTATACCTATGGTGCAACCTCGATTCCTGAAGCGGTACTCGCGTTCCTCACGGCGAACGGGGATAAGGTGATCAGGGTGCTGGGCAGCGTAGCGCTGGAGCTCTGTATGGTTGCGGAGGGCGCGATAGATGGCTTTCTCGACGTGCGGGGACTCATCAACGGCTATGATATCGCCGGCGCTGCCCTGATCTTGCAGATGGCAGGAGGCACGCTAACGGATCTTGAGGGGCGAGCACTGGACACGGAGGCAGGAATGACGCATAATATATCCCTCATAGCGGCGCTAGAAGACGAGCGTTACGACGAGCTGCGAGCTCTGATGCACGTGGGCAGGTAACGAACGAAGATGCGTATCGCGATCGTGAAGAAGGACAAGTGCCAGCCGAAGAAGTGCACCTACGAGTGCATGAAGTACTGCCCCATGGTGAGAACGGGCGAGGAGACCGTCGTTCTGGGCGCAGACGGCAAGCCAATCATCTCAGAGGAGTTATGCGAGGGCTGCGGAATCTGCATCAAGAAATGCCCGTTCAAAGCGATCTCGATCATCGGCCTACCCGAGGAACTGGAAGGTGAAGAGACGCACCGGTACGGCGAAAATGGGTTCGTGCTCTATGGCATGCCGATCCCCAAGCCAGGCAAAATTACCGGGCTGCTCGGCCAGAACGGTATCGGGAAGAGCACCGCGGTGAAGATCCTCGCGGGGCTGCAGCGGCCGAACCTGGGAAGAATTGAGACTGAGGTGCCATGGGGTGAGATCATCAAACGCTACGCCGGCTCCGAGCTGCAGAACTACTTCGACAAACTCGCTAAGAACAGCATTAAAGTCTCCTATAAGCCGCAGTACGTTGATGCGATACCCCGATACTTCGAGGGTTCAGCCGCCGAGCTGCTCGCGAGCACGGACGAAACCGGCGAAGCATCAGAGCTTGCCAGAGAGTTTGAGATCGAGACAGCGTTGGATACGGACATCAAATCGCTCAGTGGCGGCGAACTACAGCGCGTTGCGGTGATCGCCTGTCTGATTCGCGATGCCGATTTCTACTTCCTTGATGAAGTAACGCCCTATCTCGATATCTATCAGCGCGTGCGCGTGGCGAAAGGGATACGGACAGCACTGGAGGAGAAGGCGGTGATCGTGGTAGAACATGATCTCGCCATCCTTGATATGCTTGCAGACTACGTGCATCTGCTCTACGGCACGCCGGGCGAGTACGGCGTGGTCACCATGCCGAAGAGCACGAGCAGGGGCATCAATGAATATCTGAGTGGATTCTTACATGCAGAGAATGTGCGGATACGGGACAAGCCGATCGAGTTCACGGCGCATCCGCCACGCGAAACGCTTGAAGAGCGACCTGTATACATCGAATACGAGGGCTTTGAGAAACGCTACAACGAGAGCGGGTTTGTGCTGGAGGCGAAGCCGGGCAGTATCGCGGAAGGTGAGGTGCTTGGTGGCGTCGGCCGTAACGCGATCGGGAAGAGTACCTTTGTAAAGGTTCTGGTGGGCGACGTCGCTCCGACATCGGGAAGCATTGAGCTCGATATCACCGTATCATACAAGCCACAGTACATTCGTGGGGAGCTGGACATGAAGGTGAAGGATTTCCTCTATTCGCTTAAGGAAGACGGATTGACCGAGGCGGACGTCATCGAGGTGATCAGACCGCTAGGTATCCCGGAGATTGAGGAGAAGGTTATTACGGACCTCAGCGGCGGCGAGCTACAGAGCGTGGCGATTGCCGCGTGCCTGTGCCGGGACGCCCCGTTTTACGTGCTGGACGAGCCGTCGGCGCACCTCGATGTCGAGCAGAAGGTGCGATTGATCAAGACACTGCGACGGTACGCGGAACGACGCACCGTCTCGATGCTGATCGTTGATCACGACATTTACCTGATCGACATGCTGAGCGATCGGTTGATGGTCTTCGAGGGCACGCCGGGTATTCGTGGTGAGATCACCGGGATTTTTGATATGCGTGCGGGCATGAACTCGTTCCTGAAAGAGCTGGGTGTGACCTTCAGACGCGACGAGAGCACGCTCCGGCCGCGGATCAATAAGATCGGGTCGGCAAAGGACCGTGAGCAGAAGCAGAGCGGGAAGTATTATTATTTGTAAGTTGAGTAATCAAAACTGCTAGCTAGTACTTGCAGAAAAACGTAAAACTTCTCAAGAATTTTTTTCAATTACATCTACGAGTGCTCAAAGCTCAGCAAGCAAATCGTTGACAGACGTAACTTCCTTAACCCTGCCAGCTTTGATATCCTGGTCACTTTTGCGAAGTGCTTCCATCGTTTTTGGATTGCTTAGTATTTCAACTGAATCGACGAGTGCGTCGATATCCTCGCGGGTAACCATCTTCTCTTCAATTCTTTTTAGTGTTTCGTAAACCTCTTGAATTGTAGCTAATCCAGTCATATTTTTCCTTTCGTTTCAGAACTATATAACTATTTAGGTTTGTATTGCACATAATGCTACGCAGATGGGATTCTACAGTTCCATTCCCAGCCGATCAGCGGTGAGCACATAATACGCAGCCAGCCCTTTCCACTGGCCCCAGTTTTCCGCGATTTTGCGTGCCTCCGCGCCCGAGATCTTACGGTCATTACAGTAATAGTGCGCGATATGCCGTCGCAGCCCGAGGTCATCGGCTGGAAAAGCCTCTAACTTCTGCATCCCACGCAGCATCGTCAACTCCGCGGTCCACCGGCCGATGCCGCGTAACGTCATTAGCTCCGTGATGATTATTTCAGGATCCTTCCAGGTCTTGAAACGTTCTAAATCCAGCTCTCCTTTTACTATCGCAGTAGCGATACCGTGTATATATTCCGCTTTACGCGTGCTCAGTCCGCAGGCACGGAGCTGCTCGACCGTTCCAGCAGCGATGTTTTCCGGTGTGGGATAAGCATAATAAACAGCCTCACTCAAATTCAGCACAGCACCAAACCTCTTGATCACCGTGCGTTCCAGGCTGTGCGCGACATTGAGCGCGATCTGCTGCTCAATGATTGAATCTACCAGCGCTTCAAAGACCGTGGGCGTGGTCGGGCTCTTCAACCCTCTGAGTCGTTCGGTGAGCACAGCAAGCACCGGATCGGGCTGCACATTCGCGTAAAACGCGGTCAAATCAAACGACAAATTGAAGAGTGATGCGATCAGTGCTTCGATCCGCTCAATTTCGCCAGGAGAAAGCTCGGCGTTGGACTGTAAATAGACGGACAGCTCGGGCTGCTCAACCGTATCTGAAGCTGTTACGATAACGAGTACCAGCCTGGAGTCGACGCGTAAAACCTGCCAGAACTTTCCGTCTGCGTAGGTGCGGATCTGTGGGTCGCCGCCAGCGAAGATAGTAGCGCTTAAATGGAAATCGAACGGGGGAACTGCTTGGATCTTTGGGTGCATGGCTCTGTACCAGACTAAGAGGATTATATTATTTGAGGCAGCTTTCTTTTAGCGTCTCGTGGGTATCCGATTCGATGAACGTAGTTGTCCCATTTTTGGTCGCTGACGTTAGATACAATCATCCATGTGACTGAAGAGTTAAGTTAATCACAGATATTTGGAGAACTCCTTCATATCTACTTTTGCCAATTTGAGAACTCCACTCAACGTACCTATTTTCAGCTCTTTATGCAAGGGAACGACCGTGCCAACTTTGCCTTCTGGTGTCATCTTGGAAAGTCTGACATGGCTGCCTGATTGGCCGCTAATCTCAAAACCCATCTTATTACAAAGAATTCGTACTACGGTATCTCCCGAGACGTCCTTAAGTCTTGGCACGAACAGCCACCTCAAAAGTGGTCATCAGTGATTTCCTGCCTTCCTTTAAGGGGAACTCTTCCAAATAAAGTTCCGTAGCTTCTCTGAGATTATCTATAGCCTCTTCTAAGGTCCCTCCCTGGCTCACCGTTCCGACCTCTGGACATTCGGCCACATACATATCCTCCTCCTCATGCAGAATTGCCGTAAAGGTAACCATTTCTAGCACCACTAATATTAACGAGCGGCACTCCAAATAAAGCTCTTGCCGGGTACCAGCGTGCTCTTCACCTGTCGGCGAGAGAATACGTGTATCGTCGTTATCTGCACACCACACAATAAACCGCTTCTTGGACCGACCACCTGCATGCTCGTGAAACGGTACCCACGAAATGCAAGTGTCGTCCGAAATACCTGCAATCTCTAGAGCGGATTTTTTTTAAACTGAAGCAATGTATGCTAAAAGGAGAAGGTGAGTGAGATACAAAGAACTAAAAGGATTTCCAGGCGAGGGCGATGCAGACCTCACACAAAACGAATGGTTCAAAGCGCGGCGGTTCAAGGAGCAATAGGGGCTTTACGTGATTGCTCATGCTGCTATGAGTCCTATCCGCTATATACTTAATAATCCCACTGATACTCTTAAAATTGAGGAGAAGATGGAATTGGTGTTCAGAGTTCCTCGTGATGAATGGAAGCAAAAGGGAGAGGAGATAACTGCATGGGCGTAGAGGAGAAGATCAAACAATTGCCGCCGGAACTGCATAAAGAAGTGGAAGATTACATTGACTTCTTGTTGGCACGGGCGAAAAAGAAGCGGGGAAAGAAGTTGAAATTTGACTGGGCCGGTGGCTTAAAAGAATACCGGGATATATATACTTCCGTAGAGCTTCAGCGAAAAATTCTCGAATGGTGGGGCGACTAATCGAATGTATTGTTAGCTTCGACACCAACTTTGATAGAACTGAACGGGGGAGAAAGAGACCTGACGAGATAATCCATTGAGGAGATACGACGAAAAAGGTTAGCTTCGATGTTCCGATTCAACCGTGTAAAATCAATGGAGTTCCACACTGAGCGCAGCATATCGGAGTTCGTCCCGTATCGCCTTGGTGAAGGAGTCGTAGGATATTGCAGACGGTGCGGAATATATCAGTAACCAAGCGCTTATAAAGAAAGGTAAGCAGCGCGCATAACCGTGTAACATGATTCCTATCCGACCAACGACCAGCATCTGTCCTGTTTGCCATGAACCTATCGAGGCAAACGTGTACGAAGAGGAGGGTGCAGTCTGGCTCGAGAAGCGCTGCGCAGAGCACGGCGCGTTCAAAGACCTCGTCTGGTCCGATTACGAGCTATACCGAACATTCGAGGCCCGGGATGTTGTGGCATTAGGAGCAGAACGCGGGGAACTAGGGGAAACAGAGCTTGATACAGCATGCCCGTTCGCCTGCGGTCTCTGCACGAGCCACGAATCACAAACGGTCTTAGGCGTGATAGATGTTACGGAACGCTGCAACCTGAACTGCCCGACCTGCTTCGCAAAGAGCGAGAACGACCTCGCGGAACCGGATCTGTCACAGGAGTCGATCAAGGCGATCATCGATACGTTCGCTGCGAAAACGAACGCGTCCGGGCTCCAGTTCAGTGGTGGCGAGCCCACGCTCCGGGACGATCTCCCGGAACTGATCGCGTACGCGCGTACGAAGTTCGAGCACGTGGAGGTGAATACGAACGGGCTGAAGATGGCTGCGAGCGCAAACTTCTGCCGCGCGATGGAGTCTGCAGGCTTGAGTGTGGCCTATCTCCAGTTTGATGGTGTAACCGAGGAGCCCTACATGAAATTACGGGGTCGAAAGCTGTTTGAGGTCAAGAAGCAGGCGATCGAGAACCACCGACTGGCAGGCCCGAAGCCCGCGATCGTGCTCGTGCCCACCCTCGTCAAGGGCGTGAACGACCACCAGATCGGTGACATCTTACGGTTCGCTATCGCGAACAGCGACATTGTCCGCGGCGTCAATTTCCAGCCGGTCTCATTCTGCGGACGGACAAACCACCGGCCAGCCGAACGGATCACGGTCTCCGACGTCGTCCACTGCGTAGCAGCACAGACTGATTTCCTGCAGTGCAGCGATTTCTATCCGCCGTCCGTGATGAGTGTGTTGCTGGGCACGCTGGGCAAAGCAGAAGTGGGCTGCCATTTCTCCTGCGGCGCGTTCTCATACCTCGTGCTCGATACCGATACTGGCGCGGTGGAGCCGCTCACGAAGTACGTTGACCTTGAACGGCTGGCTGACTCGTACCGGAAAACCGGTAAGATCTCACTGCTCAGCGCATTACGAACTATCCATCCTGGTCTCCTCAAAGAGCTCTTCGTCAGTTTCATCAAGAGTCGCACCTACGACGACCTGAGCGATCTCCACTTCAAGCTGCTCTTCGTCGGCGCCATGCACTTCATGGACCCCTATAACTTCGATTGCGCACGAGTGCGACGCTGCGTAATCCATTACGGGCTGCCTGACGGGCGCATAATACCGTTCTGTGCCTACAACAACCTCCACCGCGCGGGCAAAATACCAAATCACAAAAACCAAAATACAAACAAATCCTAAGCACCAAATGCAAAATTAGAAACAGTATGAGGATAAATCACAAATTACAAGCACCAAATAATAAATAAAACACAATGACCTAAATGCCAAATCCTAAACAGTATGATCTGGAAGAGAGAACACTCAAATTTGCCAAGAATGTGATTACATTTACTAAAGCGCTACCAAGGACTTTAGCAAACCGGGAATTGGTTAAACAGCTGGTGCGATCTTCTGGCTCTGTGGGCGCGAATTATATCGAGGCAAACGAGTCTCTGAGCAAAAAGGATTTTGTGATGCGGATAAAGATCTGCCGAAAAGAAGCTAAAGAAAGCGCTTACTGGCTAAAACTCGTTGAAATTAATGCGCCCGAGCACGAGCGTGAAAGAGCAGCATTTATCGAAGAGGCAACACAACTTCTCAAAATCTTCAGTGCGATTTTAGAAAAATCAAAATAAAATTGTGCTTTAAATTTGGTACTGTGCATTTCTTTACGATTTAATATTTGAGATTTGTTTGAATTTTGGTGCTTGGAGCTTGCTATTTGTTATTTGTTTGTAATTTGGTGCTTGTGATTTGTTATTTACTCTCACCCGTACATATACTCGTTCGGCTCGGCGCCAAGACCCTCGCCCCGATATGCAGCCTTCGCCTTCTCTCGCTGCTCCCGCATCCGTGCCTCAACCGCTTCGGCGCTCCGCTCGAACATAGCCTCGATCTCGGCCGTCTCCTCGAGCACAAGCCCCGAGAGCTGCTTGAACGCCCGGAGCGCACGGGCACATGCTCGTAAATCCTCGGGATATGTGCCAGCGCCGAGAATCGCGTAGCTCTCGATCCCGAGCCGTGCGGCAAAGCCCGGCAGCAGTCCCGTCTTTCTGATGATCGTGTACCGGCCGATATTCCGGCGCGTCATCTTCCGCATGTTCTTCGGGATCTTCTTCCGCGAGCCCTCGAAACAGCCGATAAACGCCGTTATTTCTCCTCCCTGCTTCTTGAACGGTTCCTGCTGTGGCAGGATGACACCGATCGTGTAGAGCTCCTTCACGTTCAGCTCGCGTGCGAGCTGTGCCACGCCTTCCGCCTGTTTATATGCCGATTTCGGGATGTACTCGGTCTCCGGATACTTGCCGACATAGCAGAACAAACGCTTCTCCGCGCTGTACCAGAGCTCATCGTGCGGGATCTCAAATTCATCGTCGCGTGCCTCAACCATGGGCGGGAAATCATACGAATAGATACTCCCGATCTCATCGGCATCACTTAAGAGCTCCTTCAAATGGTACGGGATGACATTGCCCATAGGCGGGAAGCCGACGATCATGATCGTCTCGACGTTTTGGATCTTCGCTTTGAACTGCTCGGCATTGACAGTCCAGTAATAGCTGAACTCCTCGATCTCAAACCGCTCTCGCTCGGCGTCGCTCATTACTCTGCTTGTTTTCTTAATACTCTATACCCAAAGAAGCTATTTATATCCTGTAGATTGTAACAGTTCTTGGGTAACTCAATTCCCCAAAATGGACCACCAGCGCGATGATTGAGGAGAGGTACGACGTTGTTGTCGTTGGCGCAGGCCCTGCCGGAAGTATGACGGCAAAGACCGCCGCGGAATGTGGTTTGGATGTCCTGCTGCTCGAGCGGAACCAGGAGATCGGGGTGCCCGTGAAGTGCGCCGAAGGCGTGAGCAAGGAGATCGAGCAGTTCATTACGCCCGATCAGAAGTGGATCTGCGGGGAGGTGAAAGGAGCATACATCTATGCGCCTGACGGTACCCAGGTGGTGATGTCGGGCGAGAAGATGGAGGAGGTGGGCTACGTGCTCGAACGGCGCATCTTCGATAAGGTGCTGGCACACGAAGCGGCACGTGCCGGGGCCGAGGTGCGCGTGAAAACCGTGGCTTACAGGCTCCTCGAAGAGGACGGCTATGCTCGGGGCGTGGTCGTTCGCTCCATGGCCGAGGGTGAGACGAGACGTATCTACGCGAAGGTCGTTGTAGGTGCAGATGGCGTAGAATCGCGCGTCGGCCGCTGGGCTGGCTTGGATACCAGGCTGCGCCCATCGGACATGGACGTCTGTGCCGAGTACCTCATGTGCGACATTGAGATCAGCAAGGATCACTCGGAGTTCTTCCTGGGTAACGAGATCGCGCCTAACGGCTACGCCTGGATATTCCCGAAGGGCGAAGATACCGCGAACGTGGGTCTGGGCATCGGAGGCGATCGGTCTGGTGCGGGCCACCATGCGATTGATTATCTCCGCGCATTTGTCCAGCGGAAATTCCCCCACGGTAAGATCATCGCTGAGATCTGCGGCGCAGTGCCGGTCTGCGGCCCGATACGTAAGAGCGTCACGGACGGGCTCGTGCTCGTGGGTGACGCGGCCTGGCACGTCAATCCACTTACTGGGGGTGGCATCATCTACGCAATGCGTGCAGGCGCGATTGCGGGTGATGTGATTGCGAATGCTATACAGGAGAACGACGTTTCAAAGACGCGCTTGCTGGAGTACGATAAGCGATGGCGCAAGGAGTTTGGGAAGCGGTTACATACCGGTTTAAAGGCAAAAGAGTTCTTCTTTACGCTCTCCGATGACGACCTCAACAACCTGGCGCATTCGCTCCAGGGCGTTGAGATACAGGAGCTCTCGACCTGGGGGCTCTTGATGGAGCTCGTGCGACGGAATCCCCGTATGCTCGCAGGACTGGCAAAGGCGCTCTTATAGGCCCGGCGCAAAGAAAACGCAAAGCAGTCATATTCGCTTATGTGCTAGTTAGTTATACATACCGAATGATGAAAACGGGTATGATCAGACACGTACCATTCATCACTCTGTCCGAACTAAAACCGCGCGTCTGGATCACGCTTTCTGGCTGTAACTTCCGCTGCCGAGGCTGCTTCAGCTTTGCACGCGAGCCCATCGGGGAACCGATGACCGCTGAGCAGGTGGAGGCCCTGGTGAAGCGCGCGGCACGCCAGTATTATGGTGATACGCTGCTCGAAGAAGCAGTAATCACCGGTGGCGAACCGACGCTGGATCGCGAGTACCTCGTGACGTTGCTCGCGCGGCTGCACGAAATGGTACCTGAAATTGTGCTCGACACGCACGGGTATTACCTGGACGATGCGTATCTGCGAGAGCTCATTAAGGCGGGTTTGACCGAGGTCATGTTCGATCTCAAAGCATTTGATGAGCGTCTGCACGAGTGGTACACCGGGTATTCAAACCGTAAGATATTGGCGAACATCCGCAACGCGTACGGCAAGGTGAAGCTCGTGGTGAATACTGTCTACATACCAGGCATCGTGGGCGATCGCGAAATAGAGCGGATCGCGGAATTTCTCGCGGGACTCGAGACTGATGGCAAGCCGATCGATTTCCGCATCAATCAATTCAGGGCTGAGTTGAGCCGCGAGCCGATCGCGCGGAACCCCTTTCCCAAAGAGGTCGAGCGCGCGTATGCGATCGCGGCCCGCGTGCTGAACAATCCCGTGATTGGCAAGAGCTGCGTGCGCGAACGTATAATCGGCGAGAAACGGGGCTGGATCACGGTCTTCCCGGACGGCACCACAAAGCGGCGAACGCTGGACACCTACCGTGCGGAAAATGTAACCTTACGATTGTGATGGCTTTTTGACTTGTGAGCCCGCCGCATGCTCATCCTGTTTCAAGGATCGCGGCAACTCCTTTAGTTCCTCAACACCCAACCGCTCTACGAGCTTCGAGAGCAATTTCTGCTCGTAATTCGCGTAGCCTACCCTGCCCGGAACGACGAGGGCGATCTTGCGATCTTTGAGCTTGGGATAAGCGTTTGCGAACACGTTCTGGATATCGCCGACCCATGTGGGGGTCTCCTCCAGGACGAAGAGGACCGGGTAGTCCTTCCAGTCCAGTGCGTCAAAGCGCGATAACTGATCGGCCACGGCGACGTAGAGCTTATCCTTCCCCACAATCATGCTGCTCGTGTAGAAGAATGAGGTGTCATCCACGTCGAATCCGCTGAAATACCCCACGGTGTCTTCGAACTCATCCGCCGACATGCCCGCCTGCGTCGCCAGATTGGCACGGTGATTGCGTATTTCTCGCCGTGCCTCGGCGACCTGCTCCGTGATTATCTTCACCAGCTGCTTCACCCTCGGCGAGGCCGCGAGTTGCTCCTGCTTCCATGTGTAAAACCGCTGTTTCACGGGCTTGAGATCAGCTTCTTCGGAGAACAGCTCCAGGAATTCGGTATCGCGCCGTTCCCCGTAGAGACATAAGAGCTCTTTGATGAGCTGCTCTTCCAACTGCCGGAACGTAGATGAAGTGAATGTGCTCGAGATATCTCTGCGGAGGAGTTCGTATTGCGAGAACCCACTGATACCGAGCTTACCGATCTTAAAGAGCATTTCGAGCATCTTGAGCGCCGCGAGATCACCCTCTGCCAGGGCGCGCTCGAGAAAGTGCTGGAGATCGCCCGGCTGAGGGGCGTACGCCGCGACAACTTCGTTAAAAATGTCCTCGTAGCCTGAGAGGCAGAGGTATTCATCGTTCGCACCCACCTTGAGGATCTCCCAGCGCGTCAGCATCCGTAACAGATCCTTACAGTCCTTTTTCGTAAGCGCTGTGTAGTTCTTCGCTATCGATTCCTCTGTTGTATAGCCCTTCAAGACCGCGAAGAGCCCCAACAGGGTCCGCATATCCTCGTCCGTCTCTACCAACCGTACCAGGGTATCTTTAAACTCTTCAGGGAACATCTCTCGTCTCTCACCTCATCTCCATGCTTATCATGTATTCTATCTGTTATGTTAGTTAGTTCAAGTCAGCCGGCGTTTCGATTCTCACCGAGCAGCCGATCCACGAGCCAATCCGCATCAAACCTCTTTAAATCGTCATACGCCTGCCCAATGCCCAGGAAGAGTATGGGCTTTGAGGTCGCATGCGCGATAGAGATCGCTGCGCCACCTTTGGCATCCACATCCACCTTCGTCAACATGCCCGCATCGATCCCCACAGCCTCGTCGAACTTCTTAGCGCGTTCTACCGCATCGTTGCCGGCGACCGCTTCGTCGACAAAGATCACGAGATCCGGCTTGGTCACACGACAGATCTTTTTTAACTGCTCCATGAGATCCACCGAGGTGTGCATCCGGCCCGCGGTATCCGAGAGCACAATGTCACTGCCGTGCGCGCGCGCATAGTTCATCGCGTCATAGACGACCGCAGCGGGGTCCGCACCATACTGATGCTTGATCACCTTGATGCCCAGGTTTGCCGCGTGCGTCTCGATCTGCTCCGTGGCGCCTGCACGATACGTATCGGCAGAGGCGAATATGACCGAATAGCCCGCATCAAGCAGCTTCTTCGCCATCTTCGCGATGCTCGTCGTCTTCCCCGTGCCATTCACACCGACGAACACGATATTGACAGGCTTCTCATGTGCTGCCACAAACTCGTCAAAATCAAAGGGGTTATCAGCAGTAAAAATCTTCAACATAGCGTTCTTAATGGCGTCCTTTACCAATTCCTCGGTGTTCTCTCGCCATTTCTTACGCTCTCCGAGCAGCTCCTGCTTCACACCGGTAACGATCTCCTCCGCTACGGAGAGTGCCACGTCGCTCTCCAGGAGCGCGGTCTCCAGCTCTTCGAGCGGCTTCTCCAGGTCTTTCTCGTCTAAGATCGTTTCACGTTCGAGTAATGCTTTGCCACGCTCTGTGATCGTGGCCTTCGAGCTTGCGGGAGGCACGTGCTTTTCCGCGAGCGTTTTCTCAGCGTTTTCTACACGCCCTAACTCCTGGTCTTCTTGCTCACTCTTCTCTTTTATTTTCTCTACCACCGTCTCCCGAAACTCGGTGAGCTTCTTCCTCAGTCGATCGAACATTTTCTCACGCTGGACTCGTTCGTGCCCTCCAGGGGGCGAAGTAACTGGCGATACGCTACCGCTATGCTGGGCGTGCTCCGCGCGGTGCGGCTTCCGATTGCGCTGCGAGCTCCTGCAATCGTTTCTGTAACCGTTGCGCTTCCTGATCCAGCCGTTGTAAGAGCTCGTTCATCTCACGCTGAGAACCCTCCAGCTCCGTCTTCTTCTCGGTTAAGTACGCGATTGAAGAATCAGGGTCTCGCTCGGCACTGATGCCGCCACCGATCATCAAGATGATCTTCTCTGGACTGCTGAGCGTGACGTAAATAGACGAATTAGCACCGATGGGCACGAGCAGCTCGCTGCCCGTTTTCATCACCTTTAACTGTTTGATCGTCTCGATCGCCTTCTCGTGCTCAACAATCGCTTGCCGAACGAAGAGTAACTCCTGCGTCGTTTGCTCGGCCTGCGCTTGGTATTGCCGCAGTTGTGCGAGCAGCGATTGCAATTCCGCCTGCTGCGCACGCTCTTTTTCCGTTAAACCTCTCCCGCTCTCCTCCATAGTTATCGCCTTCAAGAAACTATTCACCTCTTATCCTTATAAAATCCTAAATAATCGCTATACAGAACAGAACCGAAGCGCTCATCGGGAGAGACGAAACGAGGACGTGACGCAGGTATGACGGGCGAAAAGCTGCAAGGAGGGATGCTGAAACTAAGGGGCAGGAGTATCTCGCGCGGAATCGCGAGCGGGAAGGCCCTGATTTCGCAGCACAAAATCTCGTTCCTGGGCGGTGTTGACCCGCTCACGGGTGTTATCGTTGATCAATCGGTAGATATCCATGGGACGTGTATAGCGAATCGTGTACTGATCTTTCCGGGTGGCAAGGGCTCAACCGTTGGCTCGTACATCATTTATCAGCTCAAACAGCACGGAACGGCGCCGGCTGCAATGGTCACGCGCTCTGCGGGGACGATTGTCGCGGCGGGTGCAATTATTGCGGAAATTCCGGTCGTTGACTCACTTGAGCGTGATCCGATCGAGGGCGACCTGATAACAGACGGCATGGATGTGCTCGTGAATGGCGATGAGGGCTACATCGAAGTTCGCTGAGGGGGCACTGAGCACCCTGGAGCGGCAGGGTTACCACTTCGTCGGTACGCACCGGCACAGCGCGGTGAAAACCTGTCTCTGGCTACGGAAATCGCTACGCGGTGAGGGTAACTGTTACAAAGGTAAATTTTACGGGATTCGTGCGCATCGCTGCGTCCAGATGACGCCCTCTATCTACTGTAACCAGCAGTGTGTTCATTGCTGGCGCCCTCTTGAGGCCTTTACGGTCAATCGCGATGAGGCAGCAGTGATCTGGGACCCACCAGAGGAGATCGTTGAAGCGTGCTTACAGGAGCAGCAGCGGCTTATATCTGGCTTCAAGGGCTCGGCAAAGACCAGCAGTGGGCTCTTTGAAGAAGCGATGGCACCCCGGCATGTTGCGATCTCGCTCATCGGTGAGCCGACACTCTACCCCCAGTTGCAGGAGCTGATCGAGCAGTTCAAGGCACGCGGCATGACGACCTTCGTGGTAACCAATGGCACAAAGCCTGACATGATCCGCGCGATTCGTCCCTATCAGTTGTATCTCTCGTTAAATGCGCCTGACGAGACCACCTACCGAGAAACGGCGCACGCGGACTTCTGGCACCAGATACAAGACTCCCTGGATGTACTGTGTCAGTTGAACGGGCAAACGAGACGCGTTATTAGGATCACCTGTATCGCGGGTATGAACATGCTCAATCCGGCCGGCTACGCAACACTGGTGGGTCGCGCCAGGCCGGACTTCATCGAGGTGAAGGCCTATATGCATCTCGGGTACTCGCGGAAGCGGCTAACCCGGGCCGCCATGCCGCCGCATGCGCGTGTGCGGGCATTTGCAGAAGCAATTGCGGACGAATTGGCGGTAATTGGATATCCCTACACCCTGATCGATGAATCAGAGATCAGCCGGGTGGTTCTCCTCGCCGCCCAGCCGCGTTGATGTGGTGAGGCTAATGAGCGCCCCACGTCACCGCGAA
The DNA here is from genome assembly GCA_049975405.1 of Candidatus Methanospirareceae archaeon. Taxonomy (GTDB): domain Archaea; phylum Halobacteriota; class Syntropharchaeia; order Alkanophagales; family Methanospirareceae; genus JACGMN01. Next base: position 34,504 of record JBNGDK010000006.1, on the reverse strand, counting down.
TTGATCGTCTCAAAAACTGAAGAAGCGTAAAAAGAAACGGTGGTCGGGCTATCTCATTAATCCTTGGCACTCGCCGCCCACTTCAACTTCCTGCTCTTACGGCGCAGCTTGAGCATATTTCGCTCGCATTTGGAGCTGCAGAAATACAACACGGTGCCGTCACGCCGCACGAACATCTTCCCGGTTCCCGGCTCGAGACGTATATTACAGAACGAGCATCGCAGTTCCATCTACCCGTTACCTCCGTGTAAGTTTCCGTACTTCGCGCGCTGTCTCCACCAGCATCAAGATATCACCGACTCGTATGGGTCCGATGCAATTCCGCGTGAGGATTCGCCCTCTGTTATCGCCCTCCAGTATCTTGCATTTCACCTGGATCGATTCGCCGTGCATTCCGGTCCGCCCAACGATTTCTATGATCTCCGCGGGTATCCCTCTCTCTTCACTCATTTCTTCTGTCTGGTTGGTTACGCTTTCAATTACCCTTTCAGGGTCTTCAATTCCTCTGCAATCTTGCTGATCGCCTCATCCGCTTTTCCGGGGTCCACGATGGCAACAGAGGCGCAGCCTTTATTGATACCGCAAGCAGAGCCGAGATCTTTCTGATTCTTCACGTACAGGTACGGAACGCCTTTCTCTTCACAGAGTGGAGGCAGATGCATGACAATCTCGGCTGGCGTTATGTCCTCGCTGATCAGCACTAACTTCGCCAGACCGCGTTCGATCGTCTTCGTTGATTCGTTGGTGCCTTTCTTCACCGATCCTGTAGCCCTCGCCAGTTCCACCGCTTCCAGTGCTTTGGTCTGTAACTCCTCTGGTACCTCGAACTTGAGATGTCCGGACACCGACTTTCCCTTTCCTTCTTTATCGCCCATCTTTCATCCCCCTAAAATGTTGTCTGCTTCCCTACTCTTATAGAAGATATGGCTTTAAGTTTATAGTCTTCTTGAAGCACTGGCTGCACGCACTCCTCGGGCACACTGAGCGAGATCTCCTTGGTTCTGCCGTACCTGCCCTTGCTCACGATCACCGCGTTGATTAGCCCGAGGATGTCGAGTTCGGAGACGAAATCGGTGACCCGACGCTGCGTCAGCGGGTCCATATCTATCTGGTTACACACGCGCCGATACATGGTGTAGACTTCGCCGCTGGAGAACCGCCGTTTGTTCCGCTCTCTGCACAATAGGTACACACTGCTGAGTACGATCTTCGATTGGAGCGGCAGGGTCTTGACCACTTCCGTCACGCGGTTCATTTCCAGTTTCTCACTCGCTTGCCGCACCTGTTCCTCGGTCACCGCCCGTGCGCCAGAACGTTCAGCAATCTCTCCCGAAAGCCGGAGGAGATCGAGCGCACGTCGCGCATCACCGTGCTCGGATGCGGCAAGCGCGGCACAGAGCGGAATCACGGCATGGTCGAGCACATCAGGATAAAAGGCCCTACCCGCTCGCGCGTAGAGGATATCCTTCAACTGCGCGGCATTATATGGCGGGAATATGATCTCTTCCTCGCCTAATGATGATTTCACGCGTGGATCCAGGAGATCAGTGAAGGTTAAATCGTTCGAGATCCCGATGAGGCTTACCCGAGCGTTCTCGAGTTCACTGTTGATCCTGGAGAGGTTGTAGAGTGCTTCATCGCCCTTACTCGCCAATTTGTCGACCTCATCGAGCGTGATAATGACGCGTCGCTCTTCAGCATCGAGACTTGTCTTGAACTCCGAGTAGACCATATCCGTCGGCCACCCGATCATCGGAACCCGTTTATTGAAGACCCGCGCAAGGTAGGCGAAGACCCGGTACTGTGTATCGAAGACCTCGCTGTTGATATAAAGGATCGAGCAGTTGGCACCGGTCTTCTGCGCCATCGCCTCCAATTCCTTACTTACATATTTGACCGTGGAGGTCTTGCCAGTTCCGGTTTTACCGAAGATGAGAATATTCGAGGGGGTTTCACCCTTTAATGCAGCGGAAAGGATATCGGCAAGCCCCTTGATCTGCTCCCAGCGATGCGGAAGCCGTTCGGGGATGTACGTGGGGCGAAGCACTTCCTTGTTGGCAAATATCCTTCCGTTACTTATCAGGTCTTCGAACAGATTCTCCATGGTATACCTTAGCTCGCCTCCGCTCACGGGTAACTGGGATAAGCAATCAATTATAGGCCACTCTTTATATAGCTTGCTATACCCGTCAAAGCGGTGTTTCCCGTGGAGCTCAGCGGGTGAAGATGTGGACGATTGCCGTCCCTCCGGTTCCGCCGATATTGTGCGTGAGAGCGACCTCAGCACCCTGCACCTGCCGTTTTCCCGCCTCGCCCCGCAGCTGCTGTGTTATTTCCACGATCTGCCGTATTCCCGTTGCGCCCAGTGGGTGACCGCAGGCCTTCAGCCCGCCGGACGGATTTATGGGTATCCGTCCCCCTCGTGCGGTCTCTCCTGCTGCGGTCGCTGTGCCACCTTCGCCCTTTTTCACGAAGCCCAAATCCTCAATCGCGATCAACTCGGCGATGGTGTAAGCGTCATGGACCTCGGCGAGGTCAACCTGTGAGGGCTGCAGCGACGCCTGCCGGAACGCCTTCTTTGCCGCCGCGACCGTGGCATCCATCGTGACGAGATCGCGCCGGTCGTGGAGCGAGATGGTATCACTCGCCTGGGCTGATGCCTTGACATAGATAGGGGAATCGGTATACTGACGTGCCTTTTCAGCGGCACAGATCACGATCGCGGATGCGCCGTCCGCAATACTGGAGCAATCGAGCATGCGAAGTGGATCGGCGACGAGTGGCGACGCAAGCACGCTTTCGAGGCTAATTTCTCGCTGATATTGTGCAAATGGGTTGTGGACGGCGTTCGCGTGATTCTTGACCGCTACCTGAGCCATCTGTTCCGCGGTGGTATTGTAGCGTATCATATGCAGCCGCGCCATCTGCGCGAAGAGCGAGGGGAGGGTCGCACCGTAGATCACTTCCCATTTACGATCCACTGAGGACGCGAGCAGCTCCTCCGCGCTATCTGATTCTACGTCGGTCATCTTCTCGATACCAGCAGCGATCACGAGGTCGTACCAGCCGGAGGCTATGGAAAGCACTGCCAGATGCATCGCCAGCGCACCGGACGCGCACGCAGCTTCTGCACGGGTGGATGGGATATGTAATCGTGCGAGGCCGGCATAATCAGCAATCAGCGCACCTATGTGCTCCTGCTCGATAAACCGACCTGCAGACATGTTCCCACCGTAGAGTGCCTGGATCTCATCACCGCTGATGCCCGCATCCTCGATCGCCCGGAGCCCCGCCTCAACCGCAAGGTCGCGGAAGGAGCGCTCCCAGAGCTCACCAAATTGCGTCGTTCCTGCACCGATTATTGCTACTTCTCGCATGCTTCCACTTTCCTCATTCACTCACATCCGAATCTTACCTTGATGTTTCGCATACGTGGCGTAATTGAGATATTTCTTGAAGAGGATGAATGATTCGACCTTCGGCGCCTGTTCGCGCAGCGCTTCGATCCGATCAGTGACATGAAAGGCGAAAGAATCAGAGCCGGCACCGGAGCCGAAGGAGGTTAATAAGATGCGCTGCCCCGGCGTCGCCTGGTCGAGGGTCGCGGCGAGTCCGATCAGCGAGGACGCGGAATACGTATTCCCAAAATGAGTGACCATCAAACCGGGCTTTAGCTGCGCGGTGGTGAACCCGAGTGATTTCGCGGCCTTGAGCGGGAATTTCCCGTTCGGCTGATGGAAGACGGCGAAGTCGAAATCAGCCGGGTTTAAGCCCGATTTATCCATGAGCAACTGCGATGCGGAGATCGTATGCCGAAAGTACGCAGGCTCCCCGGTGAACCGGCCACTATGTGCAGGGTACTTCTGGAGCTCGCGTCGCCAGAAGTCTGGCGTGTCAGAAGTGAAGGATGCATACGCTTCAATCTCGGCGACCACATCATCCTGTCCGATGATAAAGGCCGCACCACCAGCACCGGCGGAGTACTCGAGCGCATCGCCGGGGCTCGATTGCGAGACGTCTGCCCCGATGGCGAGCCCGTAGCTGTTTTTATCGAGCGAAACGAGCCCCATAGACGTCTGTATAGCTGCCGTTCCCGCTTTACACGCGAATTCGAAGTCGGCCGCGGTGATCGCGGGTGACGCGCCGATGGCGGCAGCAACGATAGTGGCCGTAGGCTTGACGGCATACGGATGACTCTCCGAGCCCACGTAGATCGCCCCGATCCTGGTGGGATCAAGGCGCGCGCGCCGGATAGCAGCTCGAGCAGCCTCAACCGCAATGGTTGCGGTGTCCTCGTCGAGGTCGGGCACGGACTTCTCCTCCACGAGCAGTCCCGCCTTAATATTATCGGGATTCTCGCCCCACTGGCTCGCTATATCGTCCACCCGTATCCGGTAATAGGGCACGTAGACGCCGTAGGAGACTACCCCTATCATGGGGAATAGATTTAAGGGGAAAGATTATAAAGGTTACCTCTGAGTCCGATGAATGATGAGCTCAAAGCATATCTGGCGCTAACGTATGGCCCATCAGTAAAGCTCCTCAGTGTCACGAGTCTGGGCCTGGAGGCGAAGACCAAGCAGGAAGCAGACCGTGAGATTAAGGCCTTCGGCTACGGCAGGCCGTACTTTGTCGCATTCGAGACAGGCTCCGGAGATCGGCGTGAAGTGGTGCTCTCCACGATGAAAGGCGATACATTCGGCCATGACCATTTCGCAGACCGTGCAGGGATCCTGCTCTGGCAGCATCACGCGTTCAATACCTTGCAAAAGCATGTCCGATCGCTCGATGTGGGCTATATCGCAACCGACGGCCGCATAGCCTCGACCAGCGATGCGGATGAGTTCTTCATTGTCTGTGAGAAGGTAGAGGGTGTTGAATATGCCAACGATCTGAACCGGTTAAAAATGGGTGCGGTGCTGCGTGAGCTGGACAGAGAGCGAGTGGCTGCGCTTGCCTCCTATCTGGCGGAGATTCACGCTGTTAAGAGCGACGCGTCGCACCTGTATGTGCGCAGGATCCGGGAGTTGGTGGGCAATAGTGAGTGCATCTTCGGGCTGACGGACAGCTATCCGCCAGAATACCAATTCATTACAGGGAAGGAGCTGAGCGAGATAGAGAAGCAGTGCATTGACTGGCGCTGGAAGCTGAAAGAGCGAACGAACCGGTTATGTCAGGTGCATGGCGATTTCCATCCGTGGAACCTTATATTCCGTGAAGGTACTGATTTCACGGTGCTCGACCGTAGCAGGGGCGAGTGGGGCGAAGCGGCGGATGATGTCTCAGCGATGGCCATCAATTATCTGTTCTTCGGGTTGCTCAAGACGGATGGTAGGATACTGGACAAGGATTTTAAGGGCTTGTTCGATCTGTTCTTCGCCACATATCTCGAGAAGACGGGCGATTACGAATTGTTACGGGTAATCCAGCCGTTCTTCGCGTTCCGCGGGCTCGTGATCGCGTCACCAGTGTGGTATCCGAATATCTCACAGGAAACACGCAGGAAATTGTTTAACTTCATCAGGAACGTGCTCGACGCGGAGGTATTCGAGTATCAGGATGTGGAGCAGTATTCGAAAGGATGAAGTGATCTTCTTGGAGCCGTTCGGTATTTAAATCGGCCCGGTGATCATCAGTACGTGCCCTCACGTGATCCGCTTCGTAAATAACTCTTGGTCACGAATGGTAATCACGAATGGTAAGATTCAGAGCCAACCTACATCACCACCAACACCAGCAGGATCACGAAGATCCTCGTCACCATGCTTATCAGATACAGAATGACCGTGAACTTCACGCCCAGCTTCCCAAACAATGAGGTATACAGTGGGAGGCTGTATTTCAGATAGGTGACCGAGATGGTCATCAAGCTGCCAACGAGTAACGTTAGAATAGCTTGTTCTGCCGTAACGATGCCCTTGGTGAGCAACGAGGCCACGATCGCGTAACCTGCGGAAAAATGCGCTAATTCCGCCACGATCGCGGTGATCACCTCGCCCGGCAAGTCTAACACCTGTAAAGCAGGGGTGAAAATGACACCGATTCGCTCCATGAACCCGAATTCAAAGAGCAGATCGATGATCAAAAACGCAACGACCATAAAGGGCACGACCTTCTGCAAGGTCCGCGCCGATTTCTTCAGCGCGGTTTCCAATCGCTCCTGCCGTGTCCGCTCAGCGGAGTCCGCGACGAGCTGCTCATTCTCTATACACGTCTGACGCGGAAATCGGAATCGCGCATAGATGAGTGCGCCGAATGATTGAAGAAATGCGGCAAGGAAATTGAGCGCGACATAGATGCCTCCAACCACCGGTCCCAAAAGCACGAGCGCAACCGGCGCGTGCGCTCTGAAGAGAGACTCGCCAACCACGGTCGGAAACGTGCTCATCACAAGCGTCACGATCGTTTGCCGCTCCTCGACCTTTCCTTCGTGATGGAAGCCAGCCAAGAGCGACTTTCCTGCCATCGGATCGAGAAACGTCGCGAAGAGCGAGATCGCGCCCTCTCTGGGCAGGTTCGAGGCACGGCAGAGTGGTCGCACGAGCGGCGATAACCTCCGCAGCGCGTCGCTCTCCAGCACCAGATTCGCTGCAACCACGCCCACCGTAACAAGAGCAGCAACTCGGAGAAGGTAAAAAGTAGTGTCCATCGTTCATGTCAAATGGTGCGCACGTCAAAGTAAAAGGTGTCAGTTACATAACCTTGAAAGATCTAACACTGATGGTGTAATAGAGCGGTGGAGAGCACAACCATGCGATCAAAGGAGCGGGGAGTTCAGCGGAATACCCTGCAGTGTGAGTATGTTCACGGCTATTCCGAGCGCGAGTTGACCAGATTGTACGATCAGGCTAATACGCTGGCACAGCTCTTTCACCAGGACACTATCTATCCACCCGGGAGCGCGGTTCTTGAGGTAGGCTGCGGTGTCGGTGCACAAACTATCCATCTGGCACGGAACAGTCCTGATGCGCAGTTCACGGCCATTGACATCTCTGAAACCGCGCTCGTCAATGCACGAACACTGCTTGAGCACGCGGGGCTCCGGAACGTCAGACTGCTCCAGGCTGATCTCTTCGCCCTGCCCTTTCCTTCTGATCGATTTGACCATGTCTTCGTCTGCTTTGTGCTTGAGCACCTACAGGATCCGCTGGTTGCATTAGCATGCTTAAAACGCGTGCTCAAACCCGGTGGTTCGATCACGGTGATCGAGGGCGATCACGGGTCAACCTATTTCTATCCCCGGAGTGGTGCAGCGCTCCAGACCATTCAGTGCCTGATCGAAATCCAGGCGCGACTGAACGGCAATGCACTGATTGGTCGAGAACTTTTTCCGCTCCTCACCCGGGCGGGTTTCACCTGCGTCCAGGTGGAGCCCCGAATGGTCTACGTGGATTCGAGCAAGCCGCATCTGGTAGAGGGCTTCACCAAAAACACCTTTATTGCCATGGTGGAGGGCGTTCGTGACCACGCACTCACCGCGAACTTGATTGACGCAGACACCTGGGCACGCGGAATTACCGACCTCTACCGAACAACGGAGCGTAATGGTACCTTCTGCTACACCTTCTTTAAAGCAACAGCCATCAAGTAATTGAGTCTTCGGAGCAGAACCTTTAAACGTCCAGCCTGCGCTGTTCCCCGCTGCGTGCTCGCACCACTGCACTCCAGCGCCGGTAATCCCGCAACGTCCATGCACCCGCCTGCTTCAAGTCGGAAATGCCGCATGCCGGCGCTTCGTCCGAAGAGTAACACCGCAGGCAACTCCCGTTACAACCCGCGACGGGCTCAAATCGCTTGCCCTCCCCTCTTCTCGCGTAGAGCGGTATGTTACTCCCCTCGCAGTTCTCCAGGTTTGGGCTCATGAACTCCGCATTCAAGCCCCGCACGCGCTTATCTTGCACTGACGCGAACTCCATGCAGAGGCTCGTCGTCACCCTGTTTCGGTCGCAGAGCGCGCGTATCATGCTGAAGAGCTTGCGGCGATAGTTCAGGTGAGCATGCAGCCGCCCGCCCACACGCTCGGTGTACAGGTCCGTGAACTCCTTTTTGGAGATCCCGAACCGTGCCTCAAATTCACTGTAGAGCTCATACTTCATCGCCACCGGAATGTCCAGACAGCTTGTAATGATATGTTGTGCTCCTGCGGCCACCACATTCTGTATCAGCTCCTCTAAATCGCTCTGGTTGTCCGTCACATAGGGTATCACCGGATCGATACGGCATACCGCGTATATGCCGGCATTCGCAAGCCGCTCAATGTTCCGCACCAGCTCATCGGTGGACGCACCGCCTGTCATCAAATGCTGTCGTTTGTCTTCGTCTGGTGTTAACAGAGAGCTCGCGCCGAACGCGTGCTCTTGCTGTTTGAGCAATCCCAACGCTTTCTCGCTAATTCGACCTTTCGTCGTGACCTGTACCGGGATATTGCGCTTCACGAATTCCTTCAGGATCTTCTCCGTCAGTTCGTAGCGCTCGTTGATCGGCTGAAACGGGTCGGTCACCGGTGAGAGATACCCGCAGCTCGCTATCGATAAGCTCTCCAGTTGCGACGCAATTCGTTTATCAAAATCACGAAATACCGTGAGGACACCGTGCTCGTGGAACGCGGAGAAGTAGCCGCCCAGCGCATGCGAGTAGCAGAAGTGGCAGTTGTGGCTGCAGCCGTTATACGGGTTGATCAAAAGCCGTTCGGCCGTGCATTCACGGTTACCATACGGCTCTATACCGTTCCACCAGCCGTGAAGCTGTTTGTTCGAATCCACAAGGATATGCGGAATCGGGTGCTGTAGGACCTCAAAGTGCTTGCTCCTGCATCCGAATGCAACGGTTAGCCGCAGTGAGGAACTATCCATAATCGTAATATACCGGAGACAGGATAGAGTAATAAAGGAGCTTTCGCTCCTGTTCAGTGAATACTCAGAGATAGGAATGCAGCCAGAATTGGAAACCCTCATGCAAACAGCGATCGCGACGATCAAACGTGGCGGCACCGTGATCTATCCGACGGAGACGGTTTACGGACTTGGTGCCGACGCGCTCTCAGAAGCAGCGATCGCCAAAGTGTACGAGCTCAAGCGGCGTGAGCGCTCAAAACCACTCCCACTTGCCGTCTCCTCCCTCAAGATGCTACAGTGCGTCGCTGTGCTCGAGGAGCCCGTGCTGCTGGACCTGCTTGCTGAACTGCTGCCCGGACCGGTCACCTTTCTATTGCCCAAGAAGGAGCTGGTGCCCGACCTCTTAACCGCTGGCTCAGATCTCGTTGGCGTGCGATTCCCCGATAACGAGATCGCACTCCGCATTATCGGGGAAACAGGACCGATAACCGCAACCAGCGCGAATATCTCGGGCCGGAAACCACCAACGCGCGCTGAAGAGGTGGTTCTGGATGCAGATGTACTTATAAATGGAGGGACATGTAAGTATAGTATGCCGTCTACGGTGGTGGCTGTCACGAGCGTCACGGCGACCGGTGAAGCGGCGGCTCAAACGAGCAGACCTGAGATAAAGATACTGAGAAAAGGAGCATGGTATGAGAGAGTACTGCACGTCCTGCGGCGTAAAGCTACTGGAGAAGGGATTTACCGTCTTTCCCTGTCCGAATTGCGGGGAGAATGAGATAGGTAGATGTGTGAAATGCCGGAAACAAAGTAATGGATATACCTGTGAGAAATGTGGGTTCATGGGTCCATGAGCTCGGAGGTCAGCAAAGCTAAGCAATGAGATGGCAAGGTGAATCGAGACGGAAATCCACGGGGGGCCGGCTTCACCGCAATCGGAAGAAGCGCGCGCACGAGGCTGGTCGACCCGCGGCAGACACGATTATCGGCGAGACACGGCGACGTACGATACGGACGCACGGTGGTAACAAAAAACTGCGCCTGCTCAGGGCGGAATTCGCGAACGTCGCCGATCCGAAGAGCGGAACCACCAAGACCGTCAAGATTATCAGTGTGAAAGAGAACCCGGCGAATCCCTTCTATGCTCGCCGGAATATCACCACAAGGGGCGCGATCATCGAGACGGAACTGGGCAATGCGGTCGTCACCAGCCGCCCTGGTCAAGAAGGGATCGTTAACGCCGTCTTAATCTGAGCGAGTACAAGCTACTCCCGACCGTTCGTCAGTTTCGTTTCGTGTATCTTGATGCACAACATTTTACAAGTATCGGAACGAAGTGCTATCTGACACTGGTACCATGTACAAGGTAGTGGGCACAATTACGGGCGACGTGGGGCTGCACCAATTCGATTTCGTCGTTTCCGGTGATGTGCGGCGGAACGAGTACATCAAAGTCTGGAACGAATTGGACGGTTGGATCCTCGGGCGCGTCGTATCTATCCTCGATATCGAGGAAAAGACCGCGACGGTCGAGATCATCGGCTATAAAGACGATCGCGGGTTCCTCATGCAGCCCAAGAGCACGCTCCCGCGCGATTCCAAGGTCTTCAAAGCTGACCAGACCTTCGTCATGGACACCCTCGGGCTCAGAACCAACGGCATTCATATCGGCACGCTCGATGGCCGCAACATACCGGTCTACCTGAAGAAGGACGAGCTCATCCAAAAACACTGCAGCATCCTCGCCAAAACGGGCGGGGGCAAATCCTATACCGCGGGTGTCATTATTGAGGAGCTCCTTGACAAGAATGTACCCCTGCTCATTATCGACCCACACGGCGAGTACCTCTCCCTCAAATTCGAGAATCAGAACGAGGACGAACGGAAGCAGATGGAGAAATTCGGGATTTTACCCAGGGGCTACGAGTCGCAGGTGGTCATTTACACCCCCGCTAACTTCTCCGTCAATCCCGCCGCGGATAAGCTCTTCCGCATCGATGGGATCAATTTGAGTGTCAACGAGCTCTACGACTTCTTCCCACTCTCTGACGCGCAATTGGGCGTGTTATATCAGTGTATCAACGATATCAAAACGCGAAAGGAATTCTACACCGTCGACGATATTATCAGCGGCGTCTCAGAGAGCAAGAGCACCACGAGATGGAAGATCATCCACTTCCTCGAGCGTATCCGGGACACCGGTATCCTCTCCGACAGCCCCACGCGGATTGATGAGCTCGTCAAGAATGGGCAAGCCGCAATCATCGATATGAAGGGCGCAGATCCGAAATTACAGCAGTTGATCGTCTATCGGCTCTGTAAAGAGGTTTTTGAAGGCCGAAAGATGGGCAAAATCCCCCCCTTCGTGCTCGTGATCGAAGAGGCACACAACTTCTGCCCAGAGCGCGGTTTTGGACAGGCAATCAGCTCACATATCCTCCGCACAATCGCCTCAGAAGGCCGGAAATTCGGGCTCGGGTTGCTCGTCATCTCGCAACGACCCGCGCGCATCGATAAGAATGTCATTTCACAATGCAATACCCAGATCATATTGAAAGTAACAAATCCCAATGATATCAAAGCGCTGAGCCGCGGCCTGGAGTTCATGAGCGGCGAGATCGAGGAGGAGATCAAGCGCATACCGCAGGGCGTTGCCTTGCTCTCCAGTCCAAGCATCGAGATGCCCATTATGGTTGACGTGCGTGTGCGCAAGAGTGAGCATGGTGGACGGGCTGCGGAAGCACGAGCTGCGCCGCAACAACGCCCCTCGTTCAAATCAGACGAAGTGGATCTCGAAGAAGGGGACAGAAGGAAGAGCGTGCTTTCTCGCTTGCTCTTCGAATAGCGTACATTCGATGTAGCTAGTATAGGTCTCGAAATTCGCAGTAGCTCCGTTTGCTGCAACTATAAGTATGGCTGTCGTTAAGTAGAGATCATGAAGGTATCAGTCGCGGATCGGAAATATTCAACTGCGCTGAGTGCAGCGAGTGACAGCGAACACGTGACTATCGCGGGCTGGGTGCATGAGAAGCGCGACCTTGGCGGGCTCTTCTTTCTTATCATCCGTGACCGTGAAGGCTATGTTCAGGTGACCTTTCACAAGCGCACTGTGGGTAAGGAGCTCTTCGAGCAGGGCCGGAAAATACCGCGCGAATCGGTCGTCTCCATCAAGGGAGTTATCAGGGCCGAGCCGAAGGCACCAAACGGCTACGAGCTCATCCCTGCGCACTTGGACGTTCTGAGCGTGGCATCACCGATCCTGCCGCTTGATACCACCGGCAAAGTGGGTGCCGAGCTGGATACACGGCTCGATGCTCGCTTTATGGATGTGCGCACCGAACGAACGAAACACATCTTTATTATTCGCAGCCGCGTACTCAAGGCGGTCCGTAACTTCCTCACCGATCGCGGCTTCGTTGAGATCAACACCCCAAAGATCGTGAGTGCGGCAACCGAGGGTGGCACCGCGCTCTTCCCCATCACCTACTTCGAGCGCGAGGCCTTCCTGAACCAGAGCCCGCAGCTCTATAAGCAAATGCTCATTGCCGCAGGCCTTGATGCGGTCTTCGAGATTGCACCCATATTTCGTGCCGAGGAACACGACACCACGAAGCACCTCAACGAAGCGACCTCAATCGATATCGAGGTGGCCTTCGTCACCATGGAGGAGGTCATGCAGCTCTTAGAATCGCTCGTTGCACACGTATACGCCGAAATAGCGCCCTATCAGGGCTTAAAAAGTTTCCCGCTCGACTTCGAAATACCCCCAACACCCTTCCGAAGGATCACCTATGATGAGGCCATAGACCTACTTGCAGCAGAGGGTACGGTGCTCGAATGGGGTGAAGATTTTAGCACTGCGCATGAACATATCATCGGCAAAACGATTGGCGAGCACTATTTCATCATAGATTGGCCCTGCACGATCAAGCCTTTCTATGCACAGCCGATCGAGGGGACAGATATCTGCGACGCCTTTGACCTGATGCATCCGCGCCTAGAACTCTCATCAGGCTCGCAGCGTGTCCATTCCTACGAGCTGCTCAAGGAGCGGATCGAAGCGAAAGGGCTCGCACCGGAGAGTTTCGAATTCTACCTCAACGCCTTCCGGTTCGGTATGCCGCCACATGCAGGTTGGGGACTCGGCGTTGAACGGCTGCTCATGACCATGCTTGGGCTGGAGAACGTGCGAGAAGCGGTGCTCTTTCCTCGTGATCGGCGGCGGTTGGTGCCGTAGTTCGATAAAGGAATGTAACGACCTGACAAAAATCATTGTACACCCCGGCTGAAATGTCCGCGGGTGTGCTTCCGTCGCGCGGACTTCTTCACGGTTTTCCCGGCGAGCACGTCCCGGTACAGCCCGACGATCTTCTCGGCGTTGCCGTCCGTAAGATCGAGGAAGAACTTCGTGATCCCGACCTCGCAGAGCCACAGAACCTCATTGAAGAGCCCTATCGGGCGGCTATTCAGGATCTGCGTGTACGTGAATTCGCGTCTGACAGGGAATACGAAGCCTTTCTCGTCTTCCAGTGGCTGTAAGGGGAGCGGGTATTTCGTTGTCATCAGCCCCGGTCTACCGTGTACGAGCACGGCGAAGTTCTTACTCCGAAATGCTGCCAGTTCGGTGAGCGTAAGCTCCGGTGAGACCACAGGGACTGCCCCATAACGGTGAACAAAGGCCACATCACGGTCGTTGAAGATGTTCGCACCATACTCGAGATAGATTCTTCGCGCAGTTCCAGAGCGCTCGAGCGCAGGCAAGAGACCGAGATTGCCGAGAAGGACGGCCTTCGAGCCTGATTCCGCTATTCGATGCTTTGCGTCTGCCGCTTCGTCATCAGCAAGAATCCGCGGAATATACGGCAGTGCCAAGCGCTCGGAGAAATCATCGGCAAAAATCGAGTAAAAGGCCCTGGTCGCCCCGGCTTCTAACGCCGCTGCTGCATCGCTTCTTGCATACACCTTTACCAAAAGCTCCTGGCTGTCTGATTCAAGCGGGGTCAGCGCGGGTAGCGCCACCCGTTGCTTTTCCCGCGCGGGCGTGGCGAATGCAGGATTCCGCTGCCGCAACGGTGCGAAATGCAGCGGCTCGGCTGATGAGGTCTTGTATAGTGTATCGCCTGCTGCTGCGCGTATGGACAAGCGTACCGTATCCCCCGTATAGGCGCGGGAGACTGACGTTCCATCGAGTTCTAGTTCCTTGATCACCGCACCATCGATGCCTGCTTTCGTCCAGATGCCAACACCGTCACCCACGACGAGCGGCTCGTGCAGCGTAATCGTTTTGTCCTCAGCAAGCACGCCGAGAAAGAGGCCGCGGTTACGTGGCGTCTCTGGTGCAATGATGTCCGCGGCATCGAACAGATATCCCTCTGTGAAGTCACGGTTGAACTCAAGCGCGAGTTCTTTGAGCTCCCGTTCGGGAACGCGGAACTCGCCGTTATAGCAAGAATCGATAGCAAGCCGGTAGACGCGTGTGGCGAGCGCAGTGTACCGCGGGCTTCTGAGCCGACCTTCGATCTTGAATGAGGCAATACCTGCGGCGATGAGGTCTGGAATCCGCCGCACGAGGCATAGGTCTCTGGTGCTCAACTGGTAACTGCCGTTGTACTTCTTTCTGCACGGCTGCGCGCACAGGCCCCTGTTACCGCTACGCCCGCCTAAAAAGCTGGAGAATAAGCACTGGCCGCTATAGCTGAAGCAGAGCGCCCCGTGCACGAACACCTCGGTCTCGAGGTGAGTTTTCTCGATAAAAGCCCGCACTTGCGCAAGTGATAACTCCCGGGGCAGCGTTACGCGATCTACATCTGAGAGGAGATCAGCATAATACGCGTTGGAAACGGTGGCCTGCGTCGAGATATGGATCCTCAAATCCGGGAATGTATCTTTAAGCAGACGAGCAAACGAGAGGTGCTGGATGATAACGCCGTCGATGCCCCGGGAATAAGCTTCTGAAACGTCGCCGAAGAACTCCTGGAGCTCTTCATTCTTTACCAGAATATTGAAGGTGAGGTAAACCTTCACACCATGCTCGTGCGTGTAGCGAACAGCCTCACGGAGTTCCTGCATCGTGAAGTTCTCCGCACGCCGCCGCGCATTGAACGTGCCCACGCCGAAATAAACGGCGTCGGCACCGTTCTCGACGGCGGCCTGAAGCGACCGCGGACTCCCGACGGGTGATAGCAGTTCTACTTTGGTCGGCATTACTTGCGTTTTCTCGTGCTCTCTTTCTAAGAAAGACCGCCGTCGCCAAAAAGATCATAATAAGTAGTAACACTTCAGGACGCGAACTGCAGCAACTTATAGACCAAGTCGGGCAGAAACGCGTAATTTCACGGTATTTCTCCTCGCTAGCTGCCAGTGCGTGTACCTGTGCAGATCCCACTTCCTTTTTTTGTAGCCGCATGTATCTTCTTCGTACCATATCATGAACCGCACCAGACGCGTTTTCTTCTCCTGCTCCATGCGTGGCGGGTACAGCAGGGTGAAACAAGCAGAATTACGTAAGATTCTCGATATAATCGAGGAGCTGGGCTTGGAACTCATCAGCCGGCATCAAACACAAGTGAACTTTATGGAGCGCGAGTTTAGGTTCTCAGAGCAGCAGATTCATGATCGCGATTACCGCTGGCTGGAGGAAGCAGACCTTGTTGTAGCGGAGATAACGAACCCGAGCCTCGGCGTGGGTGCGGAAATTGCCGATGCCGTTCATCTCAAGATTCCTGTACTGGCGGTGTATAAACGTGAGTACGAAGACCAGATCTCCGCGTACATACGCGGCAAGGCGGGCGTGGTGTGCAGGGCGTATTCAGATCACCGTGAGCTGAAAGAGGTAATCCAAACGTTTGTGCAGTAAAGGGCATAGATAATAAGATCAAAAGCTGTTTAGCGTCTTTCCAATTCCTTTAATAAGCGTTCTCTGAAGTCCCTCAGAACAGGCCAGTAACTTCGAGGAAGGAACAGCTTCAATTCAGTGCTTATTGCTTTATCATCTATATTTTTGATTTCACGTAATAGTTCCGCTTTGTATGACGCAACCACGTTCCTTGACATTCCTTTTCTGAGTATGAAATAGGGATCGAAGAAATCTCTCGGTTTCTTCCGTGTAAGAAGTGCACTAATCGTTTCCTGTACCATCTGATCCTCATGAAGCGAATAAACGAGATAGGAAGGGTTCAAGGGATTGGTAACCATGACAACTTCCTTTTCTATCTCCTGAGATCTGGACGACACGTTAATGAGTATACGAATATCCCACGCTCCAACAGTGCCCTCGATGATGGCAGGATAGTCACCGGAAGTTGATTTTGACTCAGTAAATCTAAGGTTTACCCCTTCTCGATTTACCTCAATTAGGGTTTTATCGATTATGTTTCTAATATTCTGTTCTGCCGTGAGTGTGCTTGAGAAATCTAGATCCTCGAATAGCGTGGACTTTGATGCAGTAACTTTAATGCAGTCCCGCCTTTGAAAAGAATATCTTCTGACGTATCCTGCTGATAAAAATAACTGGGGAATAGATTCTGGATATATTCCCTGGCAATATTCAGTTCAGTAGTCTGATACTTACGTGCGAAATCCTTAATAGTCTCTGAGGATATCATTTTGCACCAAACTGTAAAGCCTGTTTGATATAAAGAACGAGGAGGGTGGATTGTCAGAGACGAAATACATGCCCTTCTTCAACCGTGTTAACAGGCCTCTTTTGGTGTAGCGCTCCAGAATTTTCTGGGCTGCAGTCTCAGAGAGATCCGCCATACTCTTGAATTCTGAGACGGTAAAAATGCTTACGCCCTTTTCGGCGATCCGCTTCTGCAGCTCTATCCATTTCATTTTTCGTACATAAATGGTCGATTACTGAAAATAGTAATTGGTTAGTATGTGCTAGTATGACAGAGTATAAAAAGGAAAAGGTGATCTGGTTTGTGACGAGTAAGCGCCGAGGCGGTCGTGGTGCGCATCGGCTCCTGAAAAAAATCTCAGCGCAGCAGGTCTCGCACGGTCGCCACGGCCAGAATCTCAAAGCTATCCAGCAGTGGTATGGAGACGTCCGATTGCTGGAGTACTAATTCCAGAGCGGTACAGCCTAAAATGACCGCTTCCGCACCTTCCGAGTGCAACGTCCGTATCATTGTCAGTAAGGCTTGCTTGTTCTCCACAGATTTGCTACCGTTCAGGATCTGCTGAATGATCGCGGAGACCCGCCGTTGCGCGGTCGTATCCGGCGTCACCACCTGTATCCCGTGTCGCGCCAGCTCTCGCTTATACAGCTCCCGCTCGATCGTTTCGGTCGTCGCGAGAAGACCCACCGTACGGTAATCCGCGCGCATGCACACTTCTGCCGTTTCTTCCACGATGCTTAGGATTGGTGGAGTGACACAGGCGCGTAATTCCGATATGAAGCAATGTACCGTATTACAGGGGATGACGATGAAATCGACGCCCGCTGCCGCCAGGCTCTGAAGTCCTCTGATCAAAAAGGGCAGTATCAGCTCCTCGTTCCGGCCGCTTTCCACAATCTCGCGCTCCAGATCGTAGGGTACGGGAGCACTGTACAGTACGATAGGCGGGTACTGCGTGTTGTTACTAACCCGTACTCTCGCATTGACCAGCAGGTAAAACCGTGCAACCGTCTCAGGCCCCATAACACCCAGTATGCCTACCGTTCTCATCGCGTCACCACGCTTCATGACTCCTGACCGCAAGAAGAGTTCCCGCGTCAGTTACTAACGCCTCCTCAAGGATAAGATCCCGCTTCACAATACCCTGCTCACCCAGCTCATACAGCCCCTTATCCGTGATCTTCAAGGCCGGAATCACCGGCAAGGCGAGAAAACTCAGTGCCATAAACGGCGACCTCAATTTCCCGCCCAGCGCACGATACGCGGCTTCCAGCTTTTTCATATCCGTTACCACCCGAGCAGGCTCCTCGAGCGACATGAGACCACCATAGCGGAGCGGGAGCTTGCTTACAGCATCTTCTGAGACCACAACCTCGCCACCGCCCATCGCTCTGAGCGCATTTACCGCCCGGGCCATATCAGCATCAGTGGTTCCGACGACGATGATGTTATGACTGTCATGCGCGATAGTCGAGCCGATAGCGCCTTCTTGTAACCCAAAGCCCGTGACAAAACCGACGCTGAAGCCGCCCGTGCCGGTATGACGATCTATCACCGCGATCTTCAAGAGGTCGCGCTCGATATCCGTTTTAAGAACGCCAGTTCGTACTTTAAGCTCATGAATGGCAGATTCCGTTATCAAACTACCTTCCACGACATGTATCACCCTCACCCGCACGCGTTCACCCGGGCAGGGTATAGCAAATTGTTCTGCGGTGAATGGCGGGCAGGTCACGCTCTCAAGCCCAAATGAATAGTCAAATGGTACTTCCGGAACTACCGCCTCACCACCGCGTGCAATAATTCGACCGCCGGCAATCACCAGTTCTGGCGTGAATCGCGTGAGATCATCAAAAATGACCAGATCAGCCCGGTAGCCGGTTTTGATCACGCCTCTGTCTTCCAACCCGAAATGCTTGCTCGGATTGCGGGTCGCCATGCTGAGTGCCGTAATCGGGTCGAGTCCTAAACTAACGGCGCTTCGCACGGTGTAATCGAGATGGCCATACCGTACCAAATCGCCAATGTGCCGGTCGTCGGTGCAGAACGACAGGTTCTCGGTCGGCAGCTCATTCTCGACGATGTGGCGTATCAGGCGCTCCAAATCCTGTGTTTTCCCGCCAAAAAACCGGATATAAACAGCCATTCCCCGGCTGATCTTCTCCTCGAGCTCCCAGCCCTCGGTCACTTCGTGATCTGAGCTGATCCCGGCAGCAATATAATTCTTGAGATTCTCGCCGCTCAGCAGCGGGCAGTGTCCCTCGATTACCATACCCGACCTCCTGGCCACAGCGATTTTGCCCATTACCACCTGGTCGCCGTTCAGAACGCCCGGGAAGTTCATCAGTTCGCCCAGGCCAATAACGCCATCTTCTTCGAGGAGCGCTTCTACCTCCTCCACGCCCAGCGTTGCGCCCGAGGTCTCAAACGGTACTGCGGGCACGCAGCTCGGAACGGTTGTATATACGCTGATCGGCTGCAGTCGTGCCTCTTTCAACGTCGCTTCAACACCTCGGACACCAAGAACATTGGCGATCTCGTGCGGATCATTAACCATTGTGGTCGTGCCATGAGCCATAACGAGCCGTACAAACGCGCTTAACGGCAGCTTACTGCTCTCAAAATGGACATGGGGCTCCACAAGACCCGGCGCAACAAATCTCCCACCGACAGTCACCGTCTCCATGCCTGTCAATCCCGGATGTATTTTGACGATTTTCGTGCCCGTGACACCGATATCTGACTCGAAGATCAAGCTGTTTTCTACATCTACGATTCGAGAATGCTTCAGTACCAAATCATACATGTCACGCCCTCTCTCTGGGCCGTTACGTGTGTATCGTATATCTGCTGCTCCTTTAAAGCGCCGTCCATTGGTAACACAGGACACGAATCTTAAACCAGACCGGTTATACCCTTAATGAGGAAAAAAACGCCTAACGTAATCACAAAGAGCGCCAGGCCGAGCATGATTAGCTCGTACCGCTTGCCCACGAGGAAGCGTTCACCGCGCGAGAACGAGTAGGAGACGAAGGAATACCAGGTCAGATCCGACATGAAATGCCCGATCGATACCAGCGCGATCCCGGCGACCGCAAACCACTCAAAGCCCTGTAACAGGAGCGGATAGCCTACAGTCACCCACCAGGGTATAAAGGCGGGATTGAACGCCGTGAAGAGGATGCCGCCCGCAACCGAGCTGTGATACGCATACCGAAAACCGCGCCACCGCAGGGCGTTACCGCGGACTGCGATGGACGCGTCGTCCGAAGCCCCACGGGCGCTTCTGATAGTGGTTATCGCGATGAAAACGAGCGCAATGCCGCCCACAACATAGACCACCGATTTAAATTCCAAAAATAAGCTCGTGATGCCCAGGCCCAGAACGAGCGCAAGGATAAGTAAGAGCTCCACCGAGATATGGCCGAGCACCGTGAGTGGTCCAGAACGCGCTCCTTTCTTCAAGGTATCCGCGAGGACATAGGCCAGCATTGGACCGGGTATCAACGCGCCGCTCAGGCCGGTAAAGAAGCCAATTAGCAGAAGAGAACCGCCAATGAGTGCCGGTGAAGTGAAAAGATCCATTGCTACTCGAGCCTCTCAAAACGCGAAAGCGATTAACTATTTATGACTGGCGCCTTATAAAATACCTATCGTGGAGAATAGAGACGGGGGCTCGTAGCTCAGTGGAAGAGTGCCTCCTTCGCGAGGAGGAAGCCACGGGTTCAAATCCCGTCGAGTCCATGGGTACGTAGCATGGTATAAGATAAGAACGAGGTGATGTGAATGCAAATGATGCCACAAATGGGGTATGATAGAGGAATAACAACATTCAGCCCTGATGGCAGGTTATTTCAAGTAGAATACGCACGCGAGGCGGTGAAACGAGGTACAACCGCCGTCGGCATCAGGGCACGTAATGGCGTAGCACTTCTGGTGGACAAGAGATTGACGTCCCGATTACTGGAAGGTGGCTCGGTGCAAAAGATCTTTCGCTTGGACGATCATATCGGTGCCGCAACATCTGGATTGGTTGCCGATGCACGAATGCTCATTGATCGCGGCAGAATAGAGGCACAAATCAATAAGATCGTGTATGATGAGCCGATTGATGTGGAGACCTTGGCAAAGAAAATATGCGATTTCAAGCAAGCGTACACGCAGCTTGGGGGTCTCAGACCGTTTGGCACCGCACTTTTGATTGGTGGCGTATATAACGGGAGCTGTTACCTCTTCGAGACCGATCCCAGCGGCGCATTGCTTGAGTACAAGGCCACGGCAATCGGATCGGGACGGAGCGTCGTGACCGAGCTTTTGGAGCAGGAGTATCAGGAGGATCTCTCTCTCAAGGACGCCATCTTACTCGGGCTGAAGGCATTATACAAAGTCACGGAAGGCCGGCTCGACATTACCACGGTCGACGCGGGTCTTGCGGAGAGCGAGAGCAAGCGGTTCAGGATCATGACTGCTGACGAGTTGGCGCCCTACGTGGAACAGGTAAAAGAACAAGCAGCGAGCGAGGGCCAGTCTGAGGGTGATCAGAGCACAGATACCGGTGAGCCCCAGGAATAATCGAAATGGTCAGCCTGGACAAGGCGGTTATTGCACGGTACAAGCATAGTAAGAAGAATTTTGAGATTCTTGTTGATCCCGATGGCGCGGAGCGGATGCGCGGAAGCGGTCAGTTTGACCTCGAGGAGCTGCTCGCAGCAGATGAGGTCTTCACCGACGCCGCGAAGGGCGAGAAGGCGACGGAAAAGGATCTGATGGACGCGTTCTCGACTACTGAGCTGAGCGAGATCGTCAAGAAGATCATCAAGGATGGTGAACTGCATCTCACAACAGAGCAGCGGCGGCGGAAGATCGAGGAGAAGCGGAAAAAGGTCATCGAGCAGATCGCGCGTATTGCTATCAATCCGCAGACCAACACGCCGCATCCGCCCACGAGGATCGAGATTGCCATGAACGAGGCTCGCGTGCATATCGATCCGTTTAAGAGCGTCGATGAGCTGGTGAGCGAGACGGTGAAGGCGCTCCGTCCTCTCATCCCGATCAAGATCGAGGAGAGCGAGGTGGCGGTCAAGATCCCGGCGCCTTATTCCGGGCACGTGTACGAGCTGAAGCGGAATTTTGATGTGCATAAGGAGGAGTGGTCGCCAGACGGCTCCTATATCGCGGTGGTAAAGCTGCCTGCGGGGATGCGGGACGAGCTCTTTGCCTTCGTAAATCGCATCACCAAAGGAGATGCGCAGGTCAAGATAATGAAGTGAGAGACCATGTACAAAGTAGTGGTGCCAGGAGATTACATCTCCGATGAGACTAAACGAGCAGGTGATGGGACGTACATAGAGGCGGGTAGGGTATACGCCGCTAACTACGGTATCGTAAGCGAGAAAGAGGAGATACGCGTGGTTGCGCTCGCCGGGAAGTACGTGCCCGCACGAGGTGACGTCGTGATCGGCAAGATAATTGAGATTGCGTACCCATACTGGATTGTTGATATCGGCTCACCCTATGAAGGGCGATTGCATATCAACGAGTTTGGACGTGGGGAAGACCGGAAGATCGACTTCAGTTCTATGGCTGAGTATCTCGACCTGGGTGATTTGGTCGTGGCGAAGGTGCTGAACGTGGACGCGCTCATGCGCATCGATCTGACGTTGAAGGATGAGTTCCGGATCACCGATCGCGGGCGCTTGATTGAGATCTCGCATACAAAGGTGCCGCGCATCATAGGTCGGAGCGGCTCAATGATCAAGATGCTCAAGGAGAAGTGCAACTGCTTCATTTTTATCGCCAAGAATGGGCGGATCTGGATACGCGGAAAGGAGGAGGATATGAATCTCGCGACCCAGGTGCTGCTCATGATCTCGAATGAGGCGCATACGTCCGGCTTGACCGATCGGGTGTCGAATTTTTTGGATTCGTTTAAGAAAGAGCGAGAAGGTGAGTGATAAGAAGAGTAATGAAGAACGAAGAGATAGAGTTGATAAAGGATGGGAAAAGATTGGATGGTCGCGGATTTGATGAACTGAGACCGATAAAGATCGAAGTAGGTGTTTTGAAGCGGGCAGATGGCTCCTGCTATTTCCAGTTGGGGAATAATAAAGCGATTGCTGCGGTGTTCGGACCACGCGAGATGCATCCGCGGCACTTTCAGGACGCCAAGATGGCCGTCGTTACCTACCGCTATAATATGGCACCGTTCTCGGTGGACGATCGCAAGCGCCCCGGCCCTGATCGCAGGAGCGTAGAGATCTCAAAGGTGAGCCGAGAGGCCCTGGATCCGGTCATTATCAAGGAATATTATCCGAAGACAGCGATCGACGTCTATGTTGAGCTGCTCCAATCGGATGCGGGAACGAGAACAGCGGGCATCAATGCCGCTTCGGTCGCGCTCGCTGCTGCAGGCATACCGATGCGCGATATCGTCTCCTCAGTTGCCGTGGGTAAGGTAGAAGGCGAGGTCGTGCTCGATTTGAGCGCGAAGGAGGACAACTTCGGCGAGGCTGACATGCCGATAGCGATGGTCGCACGAACGGACACGATAACCATGCTCCAGATGGATGGCCGGTTCACGGAGGATGAATTCAAACGCGGTATGGAACTGGCGAAGCAGGGCTGTCATCAGATCTACGAATTGCAGCGAGCGGCATTGCTTGATAAATATAGTGCGAGTGTGGAGCTAGGTGAGGAATAACAATGGGATTTGAGGTTATGGAAGATCTCCGGAAGGATTACGTATATGATTTGATTGATAGCGGGAAGCGGATAGATGGCCGGGGATTCCTGGATTACCGCGAGATCATCGTGGAGCGCGACACGATCGAGAAGGCAGAAGGCTCTGCGCTGGTGAAGATCGGCGACACCGCAGTTCTGGTGGGCGTGAAAGTCGAGCTCGGCGAGCCCTTCCCGGACACCCCGAATCTGGGGGTCATCATGACGAACGCGGAACTTCGACCGGGCGCGTCGCCCGACTTCGAACCGGGACCGCCGGACGAGAACAGTATCGAGCTGGCCCGGATAGTGGATCGAGGAATTCGAGGCTCAGAAGCGCTCGATTTGGAGAAGTTATGTATTGAACCAGGCGAGAAGGTCTGGATGACCTTCATCGATATCCACATCCTGGATAACGATGGGAATCTCATCGACGCGGCTGCGTTAGGTGCAATTGCTTCGCTCTTGAAGCTCCGCATTCCGACCGAGCGCTACGGCTTGCCCGGGGATAATGTGCTTTCGCCACGTGAAACGCCGGTCGCCGTGAGCATCATCGAGGTCGGCGGGAATTTCCTCGTTGATCCCTCTCTATACGAGGAGAATGCAGCATCGAGCAAGCTCACCGTCATCTCGAATGCCGATGGCACACTCTCAGGCTTACAGAAGAGCGGCAATGGCGGCTTGAAACAAGAGCAGATCGAAGCGATGATCGAGCTCGGCATCGAGAAAGGGCAGGAGATACGCGAGAAGTTCCTGAGGATTGAGGGATAAGTGCGCGACTGCGGGCTTCGGACCATTCACACGGGGGGAACGTGAAAAACCACCCGAGGCCCGCTGAGCGGGACATGTTTGCTGCGCGAAAACGGTCGAGCGGGTCTGGCTCGACCAGCTCCTCCGATCTTACATAGCTCACTGCAACGTGAGAGAGCAGAAAGGTTAATCTTCTCTCAGGTTATACGTATCAGTGGAGATCGATCATTATGTTGGCGGCAGATAATCCTTTGGTGAGGGAATACTTCGGGAGAATCATTGGCGAAGATGGCTTGAGGATCCTGGAAACTATCCCGGAGGAGGAGATCACAGATGAGGAAATCGCCCAGCTCAGCGAGACGAAACTAACGTCGGTACGTAAGATTTTATACCTGCTGTATGAGAGCAGGATCGCAGAGTACCGGACTGAGCGCGATGACAACACCGGCTGGATTACTTACTGGTGGCGTTTCAATCACCAGAACATCAAGCGGATGATGGAGGAGGAAGCGGACGGCGAGCTGGCTCGGTTGGAGAAGAGCCTCAACTACGAGCAGAATGGCGAGTTCTACCGGTGCCAGTGTCAGCGTGTGTTATTTGAAGAGGCCGCAGAGAAGGAATTCTGGTGCGAGGAATGTGAAGCTAATTTCGAATATTTCGATAACAGCGAGATCGTGAAAGAGATAGAGCAAGAGATCACCGAGTTAAGGAAGTGGAAGCGGAGACTGAAGCGGAATTAAGACGCGAGTGCAATCGGGTACTTCGAGCAGCTGGCTGCGACGATGGCGTGATCAGGCATTGTAATGCTGTTGCCGACCTCGCGCTGGAGTTTGCGCGTCGTCATCATGAGGCGGTGGATGAGCGTTTGGTATTCAAGGGCGCATTGCTCCATGATCTGGGCAGAGCGCGCTCGCACGGTATCGATCATGGCGTTGTTGGTGGCGCGATGGCGCGTGCATTAGGGCTGAATGAAGAGATCGTACGTATCATCGAGCGGCATATTGGTGCTGGACTGACGGCAGCGGAAGCCGAGATGCTGGGCTTACCAGCTCGTGATTTTCTCCCTGAGACGCTGGAAGAGAAGATCGTTGCCCATGCGGACAATTTAATCGTTGGCTGGAAGCGAACGAGCATAGACGCGGCGATCGCGGATTTCAAGGCAGAATTGGGCGAATCCCACCCTTCTATCAAGCGGATGCTCGCACTCCATAACGAGCTAATGCTTGAATCATAGCCCTGTGAGGGAGCGAATTTCAGCTACCTGCTTCCTTCCTTCCGCTAGCCCTGCCGCTTCAAGGCGAGCTCACGGAGCTTATCCTTCAGTTCTAACTTCGTGATTACGATATTAGAAGGATGGACGGGCCGCGGGACCTCAGACAAATCAGAACGCGCCACCACAACGCCTTCCATCGTGAGCAGCCCCTTCTTCAAGCTCACGGACCGAACCTTGCCCTCTTTGCCCTTGGCGTCACCGCGCATCAGGCGCACGGTATCTCCCTTTCGTACCGGTAAATTTCTACGCCCGTATTTACCCTGAAGCTCTGCGGACAGCGGTGCGCTCAGAAACTTGTGGCGCGTATGCAGGGGTGCATTGAATCGTACCTTACGCTGTTTTCGCGGCTGCCGGGATAGCTCGATTGCCTTCTTCATTTTTAGCTCACGTTTCGCCTCGCTTGTGCAGGTTACGCTACTTACTGTAATCTGCTCCTATAACCTTTTTCGCTTTCTCGCTTAAAAGCTTAAAAGGCGCACATGGCAGATACTCCCGGGAGTGCGTGATCTAATACAGAAGCTACTCCGGGTCAAAAGAATCGGAGATCGGGCATGGAGAGAGGCACTTACGATGTGGTGGTGGTCGGTGGTGGTCCTGCGGGCTGCATGGCCGCGAGATACGCGGCAAAGGCTGGCGTGTCTACCCTGTTGCTCGAGGAGCACGCGATCATCGGTGAGCCGGTTCACTGTGCAGGGCTCCTCAGCACGCGAGCACTGGCTGAGAGCGAATTGCAACGTCCTGAACGGTGCATCAGCCGGGAGATAAAGGGCGCGATCATATACTCGCCCTCCCACGAGCTACTGCTCGAGTCGCCAAGACAACGCGCATTCGCTGTTCGTCGCGACCTCTTTGACCAGGAATTGGCGAATGAGGCGGTGAAAGCAGGCGTGGAGCTCCTGCTGAGGTGCAAAGCGAAAGCGGTTCGAATCGGAGAGGAGGGATGCGAGCTCACGATTGCCACAGAACTGCCGAACGCCACACGGAAGATAACTGCGCGCGTGGTGATTGGGGCAGATGGCATGCGAAGCACCGTGGCGCGATCGGCGGGGCTCAGGACTACACAGCGCTGCCTGAGTTGTGCGCAAATTGAAGGCGAGTACGAGGCAGAATCGGATTACGCGGAGATTTTTGTGGGCAAAGACGTTGCACCCGGCTTCTTTGCCTGGGCCATTCCACTCGGCACCCGTCGGCGAGCACGCATTGGACTCTGCATTGACCGGGAGTACTCCTCGCAAACCAGGCCGTTAGCGTTCTTGAAGCGGGACCTGGCAGAGCATCGTGTGCTAGCGCAAAAATTCGGTGGTGAGATATATCATCGTTCCGCGGGCGCTATCCCGCTCCCGCTGAATAGGAGAATGAGAAGCAAGACGACGCAGGTCACGCATGGTTCGGGCGTACTCCTTGTTGGCGATGCCGCGGCCCAGATAAAGCCGATCACCGGCGGTGGCGTTTACTACGGTCTGCGCTGCGGGAAACTGGCGGGTGAGCAGGCGGCGCAGGCATGTGTGACGGGCGATATGTCCGTACTGCACGATTACGAGCGCCGCTGGCGTTGTGAAATCGGACGAGAAATTGCGTTTGGCCTCATGGTGCACCGATTACGGTGCGCGATGAATGATACGGATTACGATACGCTCATACGAACGATCTCGGAAAGCGAGCTCATCGAGCGGATACATGCGAAGGGCGATATGGATTATCCTTTGCTCGCCCTGCGCGGGCTGATACGGCATCCTCAGCTCCTCCCGCTGATGGCACGCAGCCTCGTGAAATATTTATATACGCGGTAGCGTAAAGTAAACTAAGCAAAGTTTGGGCAGAGGCTTTCAGAGAGGGAACATGGCACGGATATACGCGCGGAGGCGAGGAAGATCGGGCTCGAAGCGACCGTTCAGCATGCGGCTCAAGCAGGAGGCACCTGATTGGGTCGAGCTGAGTTCAGAGGAGGTTGAGAGTAAGGTGGTTGAGTTCCGCAATCAGGGACTCTCATCGAGCGAGATTGGCATTCGATTACGAGATAACTATAGTGTGCCCAGTGTTCCGCTGGTAACAGGGAAGCGGATAACGAGCATTTTGAAGGAGCAAGAGCGCGCAAGTAAGCTTCCCGAGGATATCCAGAACTTGATGCGGAAAGCGCTGCGAATCCGAAAGCATCTCGATATAAACAAACGGGATATTCACAATAAGCGCGCTTTACAGCTCACAGAATCCAAGATCCGGCGACTGGCGAAGTATTATCGACGTGCGAAAGTCCTGCCCGCGGATTGGAAATATAAGCCAGAGACCGCCGAGGTACTCATGCGGGGGTAATGAGAGGAGCGAGCATGACATG
Organism: Candidatus Methanospirareceae archaeon; assembly: GCA_049975405.1. Lineage (GTDB taxonomy): Archaea > Halobacteriota > Syntropharchaeia > Alkanophagales > Methanospirareceae > JACGMN01. The sequence continues at coordinate 6,973 of JBNGDK010000006.1, read as the reverse complement.
AAAGGGGGATTTCGCGAGCTTCTTGTTGGGCTGGTCCTGACCGCCTTCGGTCTGGTGGGGATCTGGTATTTCCTTGACGAGGTTTTGGGCGTTCTTTTGGGTTTTATTCCGTTGGTAGTGCTCTTTTTCGGCGCGTTATTGGTGATGATCGGTGTGACTGCGATGCGTGAGAAGAGCGAGGAGTTCGAGAACTGGGAAGCAGAGAGCAGCGAAGAAGGGAGTGAATAAACGCAGTGGGAGCGATAAAACCAACCTATATCAAGAGTCTGGCAAAGCAATTGCTGAAACAAGTGCCCGACTTCACCGCCGATTTTGAGCTTAATAAACAGCTTGTTGAGCAGTACACCAACATCGGCAGCAAAGCGGTGCGGAACAGAGTAGCAGGATATATAACGCATAAGAAAGTAAAAGAGAGTAAAGTGGAGTAAGAGCGCGATGTTGAAGATAGAGGGAGTGTATCCTGCGCTTATCACCCCGTTTACGAAGACGGATAGCATAGACGAGGGCGGCTTACGGCGGCTTGTGGAGTTTACGATCGAGGGTGGTGTTTCGGGCATCGTTCCCTGTGGCACGACCGGCGAATCAGCAACGCTTTCGCATGAAGAGCATAAGAACGTGATCGAAGTGGTGATTGATGCGGCGACGGTACCCGTGATTGCTGGCACCGGTTCGAACAACACGCACGAGGCGGTCGAGCTCACGAAGCACGCTGCAGACGTCGGTGCGGCTGCCTGTTTGCTCATCACCCCCTATTACAATAAACCGAACGTGAAGGGCTTGAAGGCACATTTCAAGCGAATTGGCGATGCGGTTGATATCCCCCTCATTCTCTACAATATCCCCTCGCGTACGGGCCAGAACATCAGTGCCCAAACGCAGATCGAGCTTGCAGCTGAGGTGCCGAACCTGAAGGCGGTAAAGGAGGCCTCGGGCGATCTGAAGCAGGTCGGCACGATCATCCAGATGGCTGCGGAGCAAGGGCTGGATTACAGCGTGATGGCCGGTGACGATTTCCTTACGCTACCGATCATGAGTCTGGGCGGCAAGGGCGTGATCTCCGTCGCGGCGAATATCGTACCGAAAGCGATGAGCGCGATGGTAACCGCAATGGCCAGTAGCGACCTCGATAAAGCCCAGGAGATTTCCCTCAGGCTCTATCCGCTTTTTGACGCGATGTTTCTGGAGACCAACCCCATACCGGTAAAGAAGGCGGCGGAGCTGATGGGGCTGCCTGCTGGTAACGTGCGGCTGCCGCTTGCGCCGCTAAGCGAGAGCAACGTGGAGAAGTTGCGCGCGGTACTGAAGGGGTTGGGGATGGTGTAGATAGGCACAAAAAGGCGCGAACTAAAGATCATAAAGATCGCCTTCAACACCTACCGGGATATACATCATCAAACGGCGAGCGTGCGTATTAGCTGGAGCCCGACGAAAGCATCGTTGGGGCCTATTCAGTGGCGCCGACCATGTTCAGGGATGTGCATTGATAGAGCTCACACGGCGATAAATTGTTCAACGTTGAGCATATCTGTCCTTTAAGCGACAGCGACATCCTTGCATGTACTTCTATGAACGTATTTATATACGGAGAAGTAGAAAATTACTTATATGAAAAAAGAGGAGGTGCTACATCTCCATATGTTGTTGGCTCAGCTGAAGAAGTTTTGTGAGCTTTGTGGCTTTGATTGTGATTTTTCATGTGCCACTGCAGGCTTTTAAATAGTATCGAGGCGGCATTTAGTGAGCGGTGGATCCGCTATTCGGTACTTTATAGCTTTGGAATTACCGTCATAAGAGCCGCCTTAAACGCGCTGAGCTTGAATGCTTCATCATGGTGGCTATCACGACTCCTGAACGAGTCCGCAATCGCATCCAGGCAACCGCATCGGAGATCTCAGACGATGTGCTGAACGAGCTCATCGCGGACGAGCAGGCATATATCGAGGCCTTTGCACAAACGACATTCGCTGAAGCTGACGCTCTATACGCGCTCGCACGCTCTATCTGCACGGACAGATGCGCAGCACGAGCCATCATCTATATCTGGGTACCGTCCGCGGGCATCAACTACTCGATCGACGAGCTCCGGATCGATAAGACCGATCCTGCATACACAAAGCTCCGGATCGCGCAATCACTCTGGACGCGCGCGGAAGAGCAGCTCGTATTACTTACTCCCGCTCCTGGGCTACGGCCACGCTCATCGACACTATGAAATAAATGAACATAGACAAAGGCGATTTCATCGCGCTCCTCTACGAGTTCGGTTCTGAGATCCTCACTACGGGAGATCACGGACTGGAGTGGACGGACCTCGGTGTGATCACGGCGGACGGGGACGAGGCTGAGGTACTCGTCTCACTCGGTCATGGCATCGCGGTCCTCGCTGACCATCATTGCGGCTCGCACGTTTATCGTACGACCGATTACGGCGCCACATGGACCGATCTCGGCGAGATCATGACTCTATCCGCAACCAGTGGCGCGTATATCAGTAACGGTATCGCGCTGCTCGCAGACGAATCGGGCCGCATCTTCCGCAGCACTGATTACGGCGCCACGTGGACCGACCTCGGGGATCAAGGCATTGCTTTCTACCTCCTGCTCAATCTCGGAGACGGTATCGTGATCGCCGGCAATAATGCCGGCCGTATCTTCCGCAGCACCGATTACGGCGCGACCTGGACCGATCTCGGGGTCATCTCAACGGGCAACATCTACGCCGGCGCGTACTTTGGGGGCGGCATCGCGATCATCGGCGATTCCGCGAAGCATATCTTCCGCAGTACTGATTATGGTGCCACGTGGACCGATCTCGGCGTCATCACCGCGGGCGGTATCGAAGACGCAGTGTACCTGGGTAACGGGATCGCACTCGTCTGCTGCGTGGACGGCCATCTCTGGCGGAGCAGCAACGACGGCGCGGCATGGACTGACCTCGGTGAGATCCTCAGCTCCTACGGGTCCTCATTCACCAATCTCGAATCGGGATCCGTTATCGTTACAGACGGCGGCGGGCATATCTTCCGCAGCATCGATTACGGGCACTCCTGGTCCGATCTCGGCGTCATCGCTTCCTCGCCCATCTTCGATTCGGCCTTCCTCGGGCATGGCACCGTGGTCATCGGCGATAACCACGGCCACATCCTGCGCTCCACAGGCTTCAGCTTCAAAGGGATCTACGTGCCGCTACAATCTGCGAAGCAACTGCTCGATGTCAAATTGGCGCCCGGCGATGCCGTTGTTTATACCGATCCCGCAGAGAACCTCGTGCTCGACGAATTGCTCACCTTCAAAGACAAATCGTTCACGCTCGTTTCCAATTCCAAGATCCAGTACATCAATGGCAACCCGATCTACATGGAGCTCGGGCTCGAACGGTTCATGCCGAGCATAACCGTCAGCTGCGAATACGATATCAGAACCCTCACCGCGCTACTCGTAGGCTCCAGTTACGATATTGCGGAGGAGCTCTTCAGCCTCGTTGTGCCTGCATCTTACAACATCCCCATACCAGAATCCGGGACGCTCCTGATCAGCTCCGAATATGACATCAGTGAAGAACTGTTCAGCCTGTCCGTGCCTGCCTCTTACGATCTCTTAGCGCCCACCGCAATCTCCGGGCTGCGTGTGGAATTCATCGCGCCCGACGCCGTCGTACTGCACTGGAATGCGCTCGATCCTGCGGACGCAGATTATTTCGAGATTTACCGTTCCACAACGACCGACTTCATACCCGCTTCAAGCAACTTCGTCGCTATCGCGCAAACGAACTCATTCCGCAATCGCGACCTGGACACCGACACCACGTATTATTTCAAGGTCCGCGCGGTCGATCCGGACGGGAATGCGGGAGCGTTCTCTTCGCAGGTCTCTGCCACCACTTCGGGTACCTCCACCTAGATAGCAGTGCATCCGCCCGGCGGAGGATGATTAGGACGAGACTGCCGCTCGTGCTCGGCAATAACAAACAGGATAGGATAGGATAGGATAGGATAGGATAGGATAGGATAGGATAGGGATAGGAGACCAATGAGTTTTCGAGCTAGCTCTTCTTAAACGCACTAGCGTCCCACCCTTCATCATGACCTTCGATGCAAGCAACCTGAAAGTCTACCAGTGCGCATTCTGGAACGAAGGCGATGAGCACGGCGGCGATATCGATCTCGCAAACGAGATCAGTCTCTCCAAGATCGAGCAGAATATCTTCGACGACATAACGAACGCTGAACGCGTTGCAGGCGATACCGATTACCGCAAGATCTTCGTCCGTAACGAGAACGAAGAGACCTGGGCTGCGGTCGTAGCATGGATCTCGCAGCTCACGCTCTCGCCAGATGATGAAATCAAGATCCTGCGTGCCGCTACGAAATCGAAAGTCTCCACGCCCGCTGCGCTTACCGGCACGGCCACCTTCGTTGCCGGACAGCCAGTTGTAGGCGTGGGCACCGCCTTCCTTACCGAGCTCGCGCCGGGCGAGTGCATCTACAACTCGACCGACGACGATGAAAGCAAGGCGACCGCCATCCTCTCGATCACGGACGATACGCATCTTACGCTCGCGGACGATTACGGGGGCACCACAGGCGAGGGAAAGGCCGTTAATGTGGCAGGCGTTGACGTGTGCCTCATGTTCGCTTCGCCCACCACGAAAGCGACCGGGCTGTCGCTCGGCGATATCGCGGAGAACGAGTACAAAGGGCTCTGGATCAAACGAATAGTGGACGCCGCTGCAAGCGGGTACGAGAATAACCAGTTCGCAATCAAGCTCGAAAGCTCATAGTGCACGACTGAATGGCTGTAACATATTCCACCACCGCGCTCGTGAAGAAGAGGCTCAAGGTTGTCAGCAGCCTCGGGCTCCTCGATGCCGATATCGAGGAGAACATCTATGAGGCAGAAGGCACCATCGACGCGGTCATGCGCGATTCGCTCAAAGCATCGTTCGATCCCGTGAAGCACGCGATCGTCCGCCAGTGCTGCACCGATCTCGCCGCTTACCTTTGTCTCATCTATGATCCCACCGCGTTCGCCTCGCTGCCTGAATGCGGCGCTTCCGCAACATTGCTTTGGTACTCCGCCGAACGCAGCCTGAACATCCTGGAAGATCCGCGGACCGTGACGTATCTCAAATCGCTGTAGTAAGAAGGCAAGTGAAGAAAATGGGAAGAAGAGTGGTACAAAGACCGAATTTCGATTTCCCACGGCTCTCCAGCGACGTCATGCTCAAGGAGCTCTTCGATGCTCAGTCTATCCTTGCTGCAATCCTGGACAACTCGCCTGCCGCGCTCGTGATCCCCGAGCAGCGGCTGGTAGGGCGCATCACCGGCGGCAACGTTGCAGCGCTTACAGCTGCCCAGGTGTGTACGCTTCTGGGCATCCCGGAGTTTCCCGCGAGTGACCTGGATGCGCTCATGGATTTCAATTCTGCTGATTTCAATGTCGCCAGCAAGCTGCTCAAACTGGATGCCAATGCCCGGGTACCGGTGCTGCAGCATTCGGAACATCACGCAGTTGATGAGATCTGCACGCCCGATTACGGGTTGCAGTGGACTGACCTCGGCGTGATCGCCACTGACGAATCGGCGATCGTGGCGCTTGGCAATGGTACTGCAGTGCTCGCTGATCTCGGTGGTCATGTCTTCCGGAGCACCGATTACGGTGCCACGTGGACCGATCTCGGTGCGATCGGCTCTGCGCCCGCGTCCGGCTGCCACGCTGGCAACGGTATCGTTCTACTCGGTGACGAAACTGGCCATATCTACCGAAGCACTGATTACGGGGTCTCATATATGGACCTTGGCGATGAAGGCGGCGCGATCTACGCTATCGAATACATCGGCGACGGTGTCGTTGTAGCAGGTGCGGGAACGCATATCCTCCGCTCCACTGATTATGGCGCGACCTGGACCGATCTCGGCGTTATCACTGCCGGCAACGTTTACTCGCTCGCTTACCTCACGAACGGGATCGCGATCTGTACAGGAAACACAACACATATCCACCGGAGCACTGATTATGGCGCGACCTGGACCGATCTCGGCGTGGTGAGTTCCTCCAGTTTCGTGCAGGCGAGCGTGTACCTCGGTAACGGTATCGCGCTCATCGGCGACGGCGACGGCCATGTCTTCCGGAGCACCGATTACGGTGCCACGTGGACTGATATCGGCGCAACTGCCGGGCATATCTACGCCCTCCTTTACCTCGGCAACGGGATCGTTATCCTCGGCGACAACACCAAACACGTTTTCCGGAGCACTGACTACGGGCTAACCTGGAGCGACCTCGGCGTTGTTGCATCGCATACAATCGCAGATGCCAGTTACCTCGGCTGCGGGATCGCGCTCATCAGCGATCTCAGTGGGCACGTGATCCGCTCAACGCCGGCGTTCGCTGCTTCGCAGTTCAATCCGTACCAATTCGAGCTCCTGCTGCAGTTCGGGTGCCTAGGCGCGATCACCGTCAACGGCACCTCATATCTCGCGCCCGGGAACGGCAGCACGCAGACGAACGAGATCAGCGTGCGCGTGCCGCGTGCGGGGATTCTCCGCAACCTGCACGTGCAGCAGCGCGTAGCTTCCGGCGCGGGCGGCCGCACCGACATTTACACCGTCCGCGTGAACGGCGCGGACAAGGCGATCACCTGCACGCTCGATAACGCGACCTCCGGTGAAGATACTGTGCACGAGGTTGCTGTGGCACAGGGCGATGCGGTGAGCATCAAGCTTGTCTCGAACGATGCCTCGGATACGAGCGCAGACGTATCTGCCTCGCTCGTGCTCGTGTAAATCTCAGAGTGAAGAATCGACCATGCCTTCTTCTGAGTGTTACCGCTTCCTTCTATCTTCATACCCGCGCGTGATTTTAGCGAGCAGCAATATCAGTTTTTTCGATGTCTAGGCGTTGAACTTCCGTTTCTATTCCTGATCCTGGCGTGCGCTCCTTGGTTCGGCGCCCTGCCTCGACGCTCAGCTCG
>JBNGDK010000005.1:0-64574 GCA_049975405.1 Candidatus Methanospirareceae archaeon | reverse complement strand
AAAGCTGCTGTTCAGCTTTGGTTTTCCCACTCTAGTTTTATATTCGGAGATACTGCACGTACGTGCACGCTCAGCTCATGGGTCGCTAGGAATCACACGTCAGAACCTTGTTGTTATCCTAAACCTCCTTGAACATCACCACGATGTCCGCAAGTCGAGTCGCCAATTGCCGTTGAAGTCGAATAACGAATTTTGCTCGTTCGCTTCGATCCATTCCAGAAACTTGAACAGCTGGACCACATCATTGAAATCAAGACCGCCGTTACCGTTCAAATCTTCGTAAAGCCCGTTTGCCCGTCAGCGTGTTGCTGCTCGAGGCATTGGAGTAAATGCCACCATTGGTGTTGTTAGTCGCGATATTGCCAAAGAGGGTTTTGTTGTTGCTTGTGAAGCGGAACTCGATGCCGATACTATTTATGGTTGGTGACCGTATTGCAGGAGAGGTTGTTGCCGTTAGAAAACCGTACCGCTTTCGGAGTTAGATTAGAGCACGAGCTGCTTCTCGAACGTTGTCAGGTTCTCACTGCCGTGCTGGTGCACGAGCACCAGATCCTCGAGTCGAACGCCCCCGACGTCCGGCTCATAGAGGCCCGGCTCGATGGTGATCACATTCCCCTTCTTCAGAACGTAATCGTTGTCACTGATGCTGGGGTTTTCGTGCACATTGAGCCCAACACCATGCCCGGTAGAATGAATAAACCCTTTGGGGGCCCCTGTTCGGATCGTGCCATACCCGCGCTCCTCGAAGAGCTCGCAGACCGCGAAATGAACGTCACGACATGAAACGCCCGCCTTGACACGCGCAAGCGCAGCGTTCTGGGCCGCCAGCACCGCGTCGTACATCGCGGTAATCTCTGGATTGGGCTCGCCGTAAACGACTGTCCTTGTCATATCAGCGAAATAGCGTTCAGTCTTCAAGCGCGGGAAGATATCAATAATGATCGGTTCATTTGATAAGAGCGGACCATACCCGGAATAGTGTGGATCCGACGTCTTTCTCCCACACGATACGATCGGCAGGTCGCCGTTGGAACTGCACCCCGCGTCAATCAGCGCATGCTCGATGATCGCCCTGACCCGTTCTGCAGTGAGCACCGCGTTGTTATACCATAAGACGCGGTCCTTCTCGACCCTGGCTTGTTTAATGGTCGCAAGCGCCTGTGCCAGCGCGAATTCACACGCGCGTTGCGCTTTTCTGATGTACCGCACTTCCTGATCGGTTTTGATCTCGCGCTGCTTCGTTACCAGCATATCCTCTGAAGGAAGCACGTCTATCCCGTTCATCCGCAGGGCCTCAGCAGTACCAAGATAGAACGTTCTGGGCACCTCAACGGCCGTCACACCCTCGTCTCTGAGGAGCTTTATGACGACCTCATCCCACTTGAGATTCGTGCCATAGTCGAGCGAAGACCGGACGTCATGCACGCGTGACTCTTTTCGCGCACGTTCGTACTCCATTTGGGAGACAACGAGCATCTCTTTTCGGTTCCGGTCGTCCTGCGGTACCGCGAGATAGATAAAGGGATCACCCGCGAGAAAGCGCGTGGCATAGTACATATCAGCATTCCGCAAGCTCTCACTGAGGAGTAGTAGCGGCTTTTGCGCTGCTTCGTCCTGATGTGCTGCTTCATCGGCCATTGTTCTCGGTTGTGGTTTATCCTCGCGCGATATAAACCAAACAAGATGAAGCGCGTGGGCACGTGATTTCGTCGAGCGGCCGCGGCGTACTGGTAATATGAACCGGCGGAAATAACCTTTTTAGTAAAACAAACAGAGAGGTATTTATAACGGATCCCATGACGCTCCTTGGGTTGCTCGTGCACGGACCAGAAGCAGTAGATGAAGGGGATGTGGAACGAGCAGTAGAGACCTTGAAAGGGCATGGATTTGAGCTTGAAGCGGCATTGGGCGGGATTACCGGTAAAACAGCGGTTATCGACGCGGGGTTAGAGCAGGTAATAGATATTACCAAAGATCTGCGCCCCTCAGAAGTGCTCGGCGATTTCCTGAGCCGCAGCATCGACTTCGTCATACTGGTCAATCATGCGAAGAGTGAAGAGAGCGGCATCAGGCTCGGGGAAGGCATCCTGAGTAATTTCGTGCGTACCAGGAAGCGGCCCGAAAAGCTCTCCTTCGTGCAGCTGGAATACTGTAACCGGCGGTGCATTCGATGGCTGCTGAAGTCTGGTGATGAGGCCCGGTATCGTGAGCTGCGTGAGCTCTTCAGTGAGTTTACTGAACTCGTACCCCCGAAGCCGGAATCGCACTGTAGAAGGTCTGCAGGCCTCGAATACCGTGAGATACAGGGGGTGCAGCCCGGGGAGAAGATCGTGCTCGGCGGTGTTATTATCGGGACAGTCTCGCGTGAGTGCCGCGATAACTGCGTGACGCTGATTGCGAAAGAAGGCAAAGTGGTGGGGCTCGAAGGGGGGGTGCTGATCGAGCACAATCTCGCGAAGTTGCCGCCGGTGGATCTGGAGCATGAGCTGATAAAATCGGCGTTTGTGATTCGGCGTACAGCGCCGAAGCGTGTGGAATGCAATGGCACGTTCGGCACGGGTAAGCGAAAGAGAAAAGCGTGCTTCCTCTACACGGTCGAGAAGCTGTTTCCGAAGCTTGAGGACCCTGACGCGGCTGTTGAGATTGTGGTTACCGTTGGGGACGATACGACGAGCATCGCGGGCGATATATTGAAGCGTTTTGGGGTTCGCTTGATTGGACTCACGGATGGCGATGCAGACGGATTGATCACGGGCATCGAGCGCGGCGATCTGGAAGAGTACAACAAATTTCTCCCGACGGGCTCGATGATCCTCCGATTACAGCCGGAGACCGATGACGAGATCGGTGAAAAGGTAAAAGCGGTCATTTTTAACGGGCGTGATGAATTCGAGCTAAGCGACGAGCTTGACCAGCAGTTTGAGGAGATGAAACGGCGGATACTCGAGCTCGCGGGTGAAAAACTCGTTGGCGTGCTGAGTTCGGAACCCCGAGATGCCGTGAGAAGCGAAACATATAAGGACGATCAGCGCTTATAGTGATATAGGGGGAGGAAAAAAATGGCAGTTGAGATGTTAGAGGTGGGAGATGTGATGACCCCGAATGTCATTACAGAAGATGTAGAGGCCTCGGTTACCAAACTCTCGAAGGAGATGGAGCTTGGGAATATCGGGAGCATTGTGATAACCAAAGCGGGCAAGCCGGTGGGCATTGTCACCGATCGTGATATAGCGCTCAAAGTCTGTGCTCTGAAACGGAATCCGGCAGAGGTACGAGCACAGGAGATCATGTCCTCGCCACTGTTCACCATTGAGCGGGACGCGTCGCTGGAGCGAGCGTGCGAGCTCATCGCGGAAAGGGGTGTGCGCAGGTTGCCGGTGCTCGATGGTAATGAACTCGTTGGGATTGTAAGCGTGCGGAATATATTGACCCGAAGCCCGACCTACGTGCATAAATTATATCCCTCGGTATGAAGGCGGAATGCGGAGTGGGCTCAGCGGATCGTATCAGTGGCTCCCGTCGAGTAGTGTCGTACAGTTACGCGGAGTCATGAGCAGTCCTCCTTTTTAGGAGGGGACTTATTATTAGAATGGGGTGAGCAAGAAGTATGAATGTTCGGGATATAATGAGCCGTCCGGTCATCACGGAAGATGAAGAGACCCTGGTCACGAAGATAGCGGAAGATATGGTGGAGCTGGGTATCGGGAGTGTCGTAATCACCCGGGCGGGTGACCCGGTGGGGATTATTACAGAACGAGATATCGCGTTGAAGGCGTTACTGAAGAATAAGCGAGCGAGCGAGGTGAAAGCGAAGGAGATCATGTCGTCCCCGTTGACCACCATCGAGCCTGATCTCTCGGTCGATGATGCCTGTAAGCTCGCAGCCAGGCGGCGGATAAAACGCCTGCCGGTGATTGAGAACGATCGAGCAGTCGGAATAGTGAGTATTCGAGATCTCTTAACGCGGAAACCGGAGTACGTGCGGGAGTTTTACTTCTAATCTCACGGACTGATCAGAGCATCCCCTGCTCTTGCAGCGATCCGGTGATATGTGCGCACGCTGTGGTCGCGCTCGTCACCGCGCTGCCCAGCATTGCCTGAGCTTTCTCGAAGTCTCCTCGCTCGAACATCTGCTGTACCAGTTTGAGCTTTTCAGCCACCGCTCTGAAGTGATCGCTATCCGAGACCCGGATGGCCAGCGCGGTCTCCATGGCCATGGCCTCGAGGAATGTGCGGAGCACCTTCTTCGCACCGTCCAATTCCTGCCCTCTCAATGCTTCCACCACGGGAAATAGCATCCCACCAACGAGCAACAGGGCCTTTATCCGCTCCGCAAACTGGTACTGCATTATCGCCTTTTGCGTCATGATCGTCACGTAAGAACCTTTTTGTTACTCGGTATTAAAGGGATAGACATGCCAGCGACAATTTTAGTGGGTGGTTTTTTTGGTGATGAGGGTAAAGGGAAGATTATCTCGTATCTCGCCACGCATGACAAGCCGGAGATCGTTGCTCGCGGCGGTGTCGGGCCCAATGCGGGGCATACGGTCATTGTGAAAGGTAAACGATACGCGTTACGAATGACACCGTCTGGATTCGTGCAGGAGAACGCACGGATTCTTATCGGCGCCGGCGTCCTGGTTGATCCGCGTGTGCTCCTGGAAGAGATCGAGACCTTGAAGATACAGAACCGTCTCGGTGTGGATCAGCGCTGTGGTATCATTGAGCTGGAGCATATCGACGCGGATCGCAGCGACGCGCACCTGAAGGGCACCATCGGCTCGACGGGGACTGGCTGTGGCCCCGCGAATGTCGCCCGCGTCTCGCGCAAGGGCAGGCAGGCGAAGGACGTCCCGGAGCTACAGGAGTTCCTGACCGACGTGCCGCTTGAGGTGAATACGGCGCTCGATGCGGGTAGAGGCGTGCTGATCGAGGGCACACAGGGCTTTGGCATCTCGTTACTTTACGGCACCTACCCATTCGTTACCTCGAAGGACACGAGCGCATCACAGATGGCCGCGGATGTTGGCATCGGCCCTACCCGGGTAGACGAGGTGGTCATTGTTTTCAAGTCGTTCCCGACTCGAGTAGGTGAAGGGCCGTTCGAGACGCAGATGAGCGATGAGCGCGCGGCGGAATTGCAGATAGAGGAGTACGGCACGGTAACGCACCGTAAGCGCCGTATCGGAGCATGGGACGGCAAGATGGCCCGATACTCCGCCATGATCAATGGCGCGACCATGGTGGCCCTGACCGGTGTGGACAAGCTGGATTCGGCAGTGAAGGGCGCGACGGAGCGCGAAGAGCTGAGCCCACCAGTGAATGAATTCGTCGCTCTGGTGGAAAAGGACGTTGGTGTGCCCGTGAAATTGATCTCGACCGGACCGGAGCTCTCGGAGATCGTGGATCTGCGGTAAGCGAAAAGCCGTTATTCGGGCACAAAGCTCACCGGTCAGCACCGCAAGCAATTTATAGTTTGGCGTCCAACCGTTGCTTGATAAAGAAGGTGAGAGCTATGCCTATTGAACTCGCCCGGAGTTCTTTTCATCTGCAGCACCTGCTTCTCATGGCACTATTCTGCCTTATTCTCATGTGCCCGCAGGCGCACGCCGTGGAGCTGTTTGCCGGCGGGAATATATCGCTGGATACGCCCATTGAGGATGACGTCTTTGCTGCTGGGGATTCGCTGATCATAAATGCACCGGTGGAGAGTGTGGTCTTCGCAGGTGGCGAGCTCTTCGTTAATGCACCGGTAAGCGGCGATATACTGGCTGCCGGTGGTCACATAACGGTCAACGAAGCGGTTGACGGCAAGATCGTGGCTGCTGGTGGTGCAATCGAGCTGAATAGTAGCGCGAAGAATCTCGTGGCTGCCGGTGGCGAAATCACCCTTCATCCCTCTGCGGTGATTACCCGCGATGCGGTGCTCTCCGGCCAGCGGGTATCTAATGCAGGCACAGTCTCACGGAACCTAACCGTACGTGCTGAAGCATTTGAGAACACCGGGAGTGCCGGCCGGGTCGACTATCAGAAACCGGAAGGCCTGGAAGGGTTACGAACAGTGGTCACTGTTCTCCGCGTCCTGATGATGCTCGGTTTTCTCATACTCGGCCTCGTACTGCTCAAGCTCTTTCCCGCGCAGTTCTTCAGTGTGGAGGCGGAGGTGCGGCGTTCACCGCTGAGGAACACCGCTGTCGGTTTTGCGCTCATTATCGTCTCGACGGTGGTGATCTTCGTACTGGCGATAACGGTCGTGGGGTTCCCCCTGGCCGCGGTCACGGGCATGCTCTTCATCATAGCATTAATGCTCTCGAGCATCTTCGTCTCATTCGCACTCGGCAGGGTGCTCAGCGATGCGCTCAAGGTGAAGCTCAATGATCTGCTCATTTTTATTATCGGCTTCGTTATTCTGGCCCTGCTCTTCCATATTCCGGTGGTTGGCATGCTCATCGGGTTTGTAGCGCTCAGTCTGGGCTTTGGCTCGATCCTCTATGCCGTACGAACGAGCTGGCAACGTATTACCTCGCCAGGAACGTAGCTCTAAACGCGTCGTCGGCGATCGAGCCGAGTAAAACACATTGTTACACGCTATTCAGCAACCTCTCGCTTACTGCACGAGTTTGAGCTAACGAATTCACCGGATTTTCGTACTTACCGTCACACCCTTCTTCTCGTTTTACGGGCAGCCATCGCGAGGATAACGGCACATCCCAGGCCCATGAGCCACAGCACGGTCTCAAACCCCGGTTCCTCCGGGAGCGGTGTGGCTGGTGGTGTTGTTGGTATCGTCGTGGTTGGGATCGGTGTGGCAGGCATTGGTGCAGACGTTGATACCGGTGATGGTTCAGGTGCAGGCGAGAGCGTTACAACCGGTTTGCCGGGATAGTCCTCAGGATCTTCCGGATCAGTCCCTGCGAGCAGCTCCTCAACGTCCGTATATCCATCGCCATCAGCATCGCGCGGTGTGTACCCACCTCCGCGTCGAGGCGATCCTTCACTCACAACGCTGTAGAGGGAGAAATGCGACACGTTTGCCCATATATAGCCCTCGTAGCTCATGCCGTAGAGTTCTACGTTCGTGGTGTTCACGCCCGTCTCGAAGACCCAGCTCGTTTTATTCGTTAGTTTCGCCCATCTACCCGTGTTTTCATTGAACGAATACAGTCGCAGGGTGTTTTCATCTATGTCGCGGGTATCGTTCGCCAGACCATCACCTGTTCGATCGAGGTCCGCCGCTGTGTAATAGACAAATATCCACGCCTGTTTAACGTTCTCATTCGTTGCGTTCTGGATATTCTCGCTCACGTTGATCTCCAGGTAGCGGCCCACCGGGGTATCGTAATATGCCATCCCCGTAGCAGGCGTCAGAGCGACCGGCGTGGTGGCTTCGGTGTAGCGGCTCAGCTTCACACGCGGTATCACTGCCGCATCGAGCGCGATCCAGACGAGTGCATCTGTCTCCTTCAGCACATTCTCCGAATCGACACGTAACACATCGCGGGGCGTTGGCCATGCGATCTCAACCGAGCCGGGCAGGACCGTCTCCCGCAAACTCTTCAGCATCATCAGCGCGCGCCAGTGGTCAGCGGGGTAGGGCTGTGAGAGCATCACGACCGTCTGCGTGCTGTTCCAGACACCGTACTTGATGGCAAACCGGTCGTACTCCGATTCGAGCATCCGGGCGAGCGTCTCGTTGTCGTCTGCCAGCACATTACGGGTGATATTGCCGACGGTACCGTCTCCTCCGTCAGGTCGGCCAACGAGCACGATGTACGGCTCAGCAGTATAATTTGCGAGCAGCTCGTCCGCAGTAATGGTGGTGACGTTAGTGTAAAGCGCGAGGTTATCAGCGAACTCATCTATTTCTGTGGCAGGATCGCATGCGAGAACGATATGCTCCACGTGTTCAGCAAAGGAGTCAGGATCTTCCGAGTCATTGATGCTATCATAATCGGTATCCCTGTAGAGTGGATTGGTGCCCAGTTCGAGTTCCGTCCCGTCCCAGAGTCCATCCCGGTCAGTATCATTGCACAGCGGGTCTGTCTTCCACCTGAGCTCCTCACCGTCATTGAGGAGATCGAAATCTGAGTCGTTGAGCAGGGGACTGGTATTAAGCGCATGGACCTCGTAGCCGTCGAGTAGACCGTCATCGTCAGTGTCCGGATTCCAGGGGTCAGTGCCCAATGCGCATTCAAGAGTATCAAAGAGCGTGTCGTCATCAGGATCTGGCTGCAGCAGGCTGGAGCCGCACTCCTTCTCAGCTCTGTCATTGAGACCGTCGCCATCGGTGTCCGGGTTATCAGGATCGGAATTGAACTCAAACTCTTCCTTATCGTTGAGCCCGTCATCGTCGGTATCCTCATCTTTCGGGTCGCTATTGAACGCAAGTTCAGTGCCATCATCGAGACCATCGCCATCCGTATCAAACGAGAGTACGTCATAATCCCAGAAAATCTCCACGAGATCGGTCACGCCATCACCGTCAGTATCAGCAGATCGAGGATCTGAAGAATCGGTGAACCAGTTCCACTCTTCGAGATCAGTGAGGCCGTCAGAATCAGTGTCACTGCGTCTGGGATCACTGTTCACGTGGATGGTATGCGTGCCATTGGCATCAGTGAAGGTAACATCCCAGCCGATCGCTTCGTTAAGGTCAATGATGCCGTCACCATCGGTATCCGGGCCGTCAGCAACCCATTCGGCACTCGTATTATTGGTTGTTATAATGACGCCGATCACCTCCCGTTCTGCTTCTGGAAGGGTCTCAACGAGATGGCTCCACTTCCAGAGGCAGCGCAACTCGTAGATCCCTTCAGTATTTGAGGCATTAAAGGAGAAGTTGAAAGAACCTTCAGTCCTGTTTCCGATCACCGGCGTGCCGTTATATATGGTCTCGTTCAGGCTCGAATTGTCCATGGTGATCAGGATAGAGCACGAGGCAGGCGTTCCTGAGTCAGGATCCCGCACGCCAATGAGCCGGTATTCGACGGTCGCATTGACCGGCTCGCCGGGCAGTATGTTGATGCTGCTGCCCATTCCGTTTAAATCTACACTCCTTATACTGCCATACAGAGGGGTAATGGACTCGTTGGGATCGGGCACGCCGTTTCCGTTGGTGTCACCTGATCGCGGGTTAAGCCGTTTCATGAACTCTTCGAGATCGGAGAGCCCATCGTTATCGGTATCATCACTCAGCGGATTTGACCACACCTTCCCGGTGAATTCATGGCCGTAATAGGTAAAGGTTATCTGCCAGCCTTTGTGCTCCTCGGCATCGCTCAACCCGTCATCATCGGTGTCCGTGACAAAAGGATCGGTATTGAGCCGCAGCTCAAGTGCGTCATTTAGCCCGTCACCGTCAGTATCAGATCTGGTGGGGTTCGTCCCGTAATCGAGTTCGAATTTATCGGAGAGCGCGTCATTATCAGTATCGAATCGCCACTGGTTGGTACGGTTGGCTTGCTCCGCGCTATTGAAAAGCTCGTCGCCGTCGCGATCGAGCGAGGCAATCTGACGCCAGTAGAGGAAATCGGTAATCGTCTGAGGCAGCACATCGAAGTAGAGCGTTGTCCGCTCACTATT
The DNA here is from genome assembly GCA_049975405.1 of Candidatus Methanospirareceae archaeon. Lineage (GTDB taxonomy): Archaea > Halobacteriota > Syntropharchaeia > Alkanophagales > Methanospirareceae > JACGMN01. Next base: position 54,992 of record JBNGDK010000005.1, on the reverse strand, counting down.
GCTCGTCTTGGATGTGCTTTCGGTGTCGCAATGCCAGCCAAAGAACCACCAGCATTCCTCGTAATAGACTTTGTAACTGGAAGCGAGCCAGACGGTAAGCGGGAAATTGATCATGCTCAGGGGCTTTACCCACACACCGGTTTCGTACTCCCGTACTTTTTCGGGTAGCGTATAACAAATCTCCCGATCAAAAAACCAGAAACAAATTTCTCGATATTGATAGGTCCAATCAGAAGGATAGTTATTGAATTTGTCCTGCGCGGATGCAGATCCAGACGGAACCGAATACTGGTAGGAAGGAGTAATATAGCTATTATCCAGACAACCCGGATCACCCCAGACCTTACCGACTATACGGCTCTTGAACTCTATATGGTCTCCAGCGGTCAAGCTATTATCATCATAGTCGTCGACATTCAACGTGGTCTCCTTCATCTCGAGTTCGACCTTGGTCAGCTCATCAATATCATAAAAGAGGCTGATGAACCATTCCACAAATTTGCTAAATCCAACCCCAAATATCTCCAGGATGAAGTCGATGACCGCAATAATGGCGACGATGATCCAGCCCACCGGCCCGGAGGCAAGCAGGCCGATCAGGAAGAGCGCAACCGCAAATGCAACCACCATGGTGGTGTAAAAACTCGCGTACCAGATCTCGAACGCCGATGGGTCACTGGTGGCGAGGAAGTAAATTAAGTAGCCAAGTGCGATACCAACATCAATAATCAATCCGATAATAGCCACCACCTTTGCTACTCTCCCGACCTTTCCCACCCAGCCGATCTTACAGTTCATGGTACTTTTCCACCGCAGCTTGAGCAGCTTCCAGCGCCCGATATTGAGTGCCTTTGCCAATACAGTGGGCTGCATTTTGAAGGTACGAATCACGGCATAGATCGGTATTATGGACGCGGCGATCAGTTCAACCCCTCCGATACCGTAATCCTCAATTGCGTCCAGGACAGCGTTCTTTCCCGGGGTATCAAAGGTAGTATCGGCGGAACCTATTCTGATCACGGTTGATTCACCGGTATCCCAGGCGAGCATGAGACCCATCATCGTGGCCATGGTATCGTCATCCAGCCCTTTTGCCTGCCCCCATTCCTGTATCTCGGTCAACAGATCGTCTATTTCGAGCGATTCGTTCGTGCTCGTGTTGTACCAGGACATCTTCAGCGTTTTCGTCGTGACCACAGGCACAGCGCTCAGATCCACCGCGTACGTATCTCCGGTGATATACGAGCCCGCGACGACCAGATCGTCCATGGCTCTACTCGTGAACCGGTCCTCGAACGCGATGAGCAGGGGCAGATTCATGCCCTCTGGCAGCGAATCGAGCGCATCGAGCGTCATATTACCGGTCAATTCCACCAGCCCTGCGTCCTGATGCGAGAACGCGCGTGTATTCGCAGCTATGATCACGTTGCTCGCCGTGAGGATAGCGGGCATGTCAGCAATGTGCGTTGTGGTATTCCTGAGGAACTCGTAGGCCATGACAAAATCGGCCGCCAGGGTTCGATCTATGTCATCGCTGTAGAACACACCCACTTCAGAGCCGTAGTTCTCATCAACGGTAAAGCCAGTGAGCTGGAAATCCTCTTTGTACCGTGCGAGAATCGTTGTTTCTGACGCTATTTCCTCTAACTCGATCAGATCAAAATAGACCGGCACTGTGGAGTCTGCATTGAGCCCACCCCGGTAAAGAGCATCGCCACATCCCACGCACACGTATTTACCATTATACGCTTTCAACGCAATTTTGTCATCTATGCGTTCCAGTATGAAGGTTTCCTTTTCGCCTATGGTGCCACGATTGGCAACAAGTGGGTTCCATTCCCAATACATCAGTTTGACATGATCAACGCCGACAAACTGCCCGCCCTGAACTTTCAAACCCACTTTGTTCTCAGCCACATAGATGAGCTCGAACTTTTCTCTACCGCCGATGGCAGGGGGTTGAACATAGAGCGCATTATCGCCGCTGTCCTTTACACGGACATCCCAGCCATTCGGCGCCTTCAACGCGATCTTTTCAGCTGCACTGTCGGTTTGTGCTGTCACGGTCCAGACCAGTTGTGCGTCTGCAGAGAGGTCGAGCGGTGCAGCCGCGGGGAAGAACATCCGGCCGGCCAGCGCGACCGAAGCCCCGTATTCACGCGTGGGCGAAAGTGGAATGTATGCTTTGTTAAAGTTGATCATGATGTGGTACTCATCCACCAGTGACTGGCTCGGCAGGGCGTTTTCAACAGGATCGAGTTTCCAGAGCTGGTTATCATGACTCCAGAAATCAGCTTGATAGACGTTAGCGTCAGAGACGATAGCGCCATCTGCAGTGCTATTGAAGGCCTCCAGGCACTTGCCGCTATGTTTGGCGCTGATTTTAAAGAGGTTGTTCCCCACAGCCTCGAGTTTCCAGAGCTGGTTATCCTGGCCGCTGCAGTTCGCTTGCTGGACGTTGGCGCCATCATCGAGACTCGCGTTATAGACCTCCAGGCACTTGCCACTGTGGTGTGCCAGGATCCTGTAATAGCCGTTGTTTACCTGTTCGAGCCGCCAGAGCTGGTTACTTGCACTGGAGCAATTAGCCTGCTGGACGTTGGCACCATCGTCGAGGCTCGCGTTATAAACCTCTAGACACTTCCCACTGTGGTTCGCGGTAACGGTGCAGGTTATAGGAATGGTGAACTCAAGCATGGGGGTAATGTGCACATCTTCACGGGATACGTTCGTATCCTTCATCGCACCTTCCCAATCGGGTGGCCAGTCCCAGGTTTGCAGGGTCTGCCGCAGGTGGTCGGGATTCTCTGGCCGCAGCTGGAAGTTGATGTATGCTGGGTTCCCGTTCGTTTGGATATCGAAATGAATGCTTTCGTGCGTGGTAGATCTGGAGAACGGGGAGAGGTCTAACGCATCAACCACGCCATCGCCATCGTTATCAACATCCCAGGCGTTGGGGTAGTCATCACCATCGAGATCAAGCGAGGTGACATTGTTCACTTCAAAATAATCCGCTAACCCGTCATCATTCGAATCGGGCTTCAACGGATCAAGATCATTATACACTTCGAAGGAATCATCCAGCTGGTCGAAGTCCGAATCCGAGTTGTTACAATCAGTGCCGAGCACCCATTCCACCGGATCGTAGAGGCCATCGCCGTCTGTATCTGTCCGGTCTGCGACCGGCGTTTGACGCTGCAGTGCATCGACATCAAGCCCGCTGTCCCGCTGCTGATTCGCGATCGCCCGCGTCTGTGCGATCATGGTCAACGCAGAAGCGGTGACCGGCGAAATGCAGGACGGCTCAGGAGCTGGAAAGGACGTTATACGCGCGGGTTGCGCGGTGAGGGGCTGCACAGCCGCTGCTATGAGGAGAACGATTGCAACTATCGCGAAGCAATGAGTTGATCGCGGCATAACTAGACCTTTTTCGGCGGCTGTGCCTTCTCTTATAAGCTTCGCATGGTAGGCACGCATTTAAAGCTGTCGGTGTTTGCTGCTGCCGGAAATCAGTGCCGTGACGCCAGACTCGCCACTTCACTTATATAAGCGCTGGGAAGTAACTTCAAACGAGGAGCGAACGATGGACAAGATCAATATAGCCATTGCGGGCTATGGTAATGTCGGTCGTGGTGTGGAACGGTCGTTGACGTTGAATACGGATACTGACCTGGTCGCGGTCTTCACGCGGCGGCCCGAGCGCGTTCGAGCGGAAGTAACGAACGTACCGGTACTGCAGCTCGATGAGGGGGAGGTGCCTGCAGGGCTGAAGATAGACGTGGTGATCCTGTGTGGCGGCTCGAAAGACGATATCCCGGTCCAGGGCCCGCTTTTCACCCAGCGGTTCACGACGGTTGACAGTTTTGATACGCACGCGGATATCCCGCGTTATTATGTGGAGATGGATACGGTGGCGAAGGCGCACGGGCATGTCGCGGTCATCTCGACCGGCTGGGATCCCGGTATCTTCTCCATGATGCGGGTGCTCGGCGATGCGTTCCTCCCGGGAGGTGCGCAGTACACCTTCTGGGGCAAGGGTGTGAGCCAGGGGCATTCAGACGCTGCGCGGCAGGTAAGGGGCGTCGTTGACGCGCGCGCCTACACGATCCCGAACGATGAGGCGCTAAAGCGGGTGCGCTGCGGCGATACGCCGACGTTCACGAAGCGCGAGATGCACAAGCGTGTAGTCTTCGTGGTTGCCGAGCCGAATGCGGATGCAACGCGCATTCGGGAGGAGCTAACCGCCATGCCGCACTACTTTGACGAGTACGAGACCGAGGTGATCTTCGTGACCAGGGAAGCGATGGCAAAGAAGCATGCACGCCTCCCGCACGGTGGTTTCGTCTTCGCCTCCGGGACGACGGGCCAGGGCAACCAGCACGTGCTCGAGTATCGGACACAGCTGGAGAGTAATCCTGAGTTCACGGCGAATGTATTGGTCGCCTGCGCGCGTGCCGCTTATCGGCTACAGAAGGACGGGCGAACAGGTGCGTTTACGCTGCTGGACATCCCGGTGGGGTATTTGAGCCCGCATGACGCAGAAACGCTCCGCAAGACGTTCATGTAATTAGGTGAAGCATCATGGAAGAGCATGAGGATACTCAGCAGCTACTGGCCGCGGTAACGGCGGAATGGGAGTCGGCATTCCAGGAGCTCCAGACGTACCTGGAGCCAGAAGCGTACGCAGGTTACCGGATCGTGTATGAGCCGACCGTCTGGTACCAGTCCAGGAACCCGGCGCTCATCTTCCCGGAGGCGCACGAGATGCGGTTCTCAACGCCGAATCCGCGGGTGCCGTTCGATTACTATCCCACGGAGCTGGCGAAGCTCGGCATCCTGGCACACAACTTCGCGTATCTCGCGGACATCGAGGAGTTTTATCCCGGCAATTTTGTGGGGTTCCTGCGGGAGCAGCAGCGGTACATCACGCCGCTACAGCGTGCGAACCTGCGTGCCGCGCAGGTCGTGCCCGACGCGATCCTCGAGGTGACCCGTCAGGGCGTGCGGAGTTTCGTCCAGGCACTTGGCGCAGAAGCGGCATTCGGTGTTTATGAAGAGCCGCTGGTACTACTCGAGACGCTCGGGTCACTGGGCATGCCGCGCCGCGATGACGTGCTCACGTTTTTTAAGGAGCTGCATGACGCCGCACCAGCAGCGTTTAAAGCTTTCATGGCCACACCATTCCTCTTCTCGCTCGCCGGGCTGGCGACTGTGCCCGCGTTGAATGCGGAACCCGGATTTGGGATCAAAGATCGAGAGCTGTTGCACCATGTAAAGAGATTTGTGCTCGCGTATGCGTACGGAGAGCTGAATCATGAGAAGGTCAACGCGGAGCTGGAATTGGCAGGATACACCACGACGGTCGAGGACGGCGGGTATCAGCCAGAGCAGTCAGTACACCTCAGCTGGGTGCGGCTCGATCCCGCGCTGGAGCGGGTACAGCGCACCATTGCCGCGTACGAGCAGAAAGCGGAGCAGTCCGAGTACTACTGCTATGCGGATCTGGTGACAGCACTGAAACGGATCTACGAGCAGGAACAGACGGTGCGGCAGGCGTATATGTAGTATAATAATCGAATCCTGAGGTAAGTGGCCTGGCATAACGCACTGAATAGCGGATCCACTACCGCTCGAAGCACACCTTTTTCGCCAGTAAGAAAGAAGCTTCTTCAACTTTGTCTTCAGGAATCCAGATCATTCTTTTTTCTTTAGCCCTATTAAATGATGCCACACCTTTTTTGCCAGTAAGAAAGAAGCTTCTTCAGCTTTGTCTCTAGGAATCCAGTTCATTCTTTCAAGAGCCTTTGCTGCGCCTGTGTGAACATCATCATTTTTATCCTTCAGAGCGCGAACGAGCGGTTCTACCGCCGGTTCTCCGATCACCGCAAGCGCCTCGGCTGCTTTCGCGCGAACATACTCATCCTTATCCGGCAACGCGCGAATGAGCGGTTCTACTGCACGTTCATCTCTCAGCTTACCAAGCGCCTCGGCTGCTTTCTTCCGGAAAAATTCATTTTTATCCTCCAGAGCACGAATGAGTGGTTTTACTGCACGCTCATCGCCCAGCTTACCAAGCGCCTCCGCTGCTTTCTCGCGAACAGTATCATCTTCGTCCTGTAAAGCGCGAATGAGCGGTTCTACTGCACGCTCATCGCCCAGCTTGCCAAGCGCCGCTGCTACTTTTGCACGAAAAACCTCGTCTTCATCCTGGAAAGCGCGAATGAGCGGTTCTACTGCTCGCTCGTCGCCCAGCTTACCAAGCGCCACTGCTGCTCTGTACCGGACATCGATTTTCTTGTGCTCTAACGCTTTTATCAAGCCGTTAATATCTGCCTTGCTTTCCAGTTTTTTCACATCTGGCGTTAACACTGCCACCATATGTTATCCTTTCATTTTTCTCTTGAAAAGTGATTATGCCTTGCACTTAAGCAGGTATGTGTGTGCCTATGACTTAAGCTGCACCTGTATCACCGGCACATATAAGCTTTCCGCTTTCAGGCAGCACCACGAGGCTCTAGGACAGCGGGTACAGGCCGGAGCAGTCGATGCATCTCAGCCGGGTGCGGTTCGATCCCGCGCTGGAACGGGTACGGCGCAATTACCGCGTACGAGCATACAGCGAACGAAGCGTTCTGAGTACTGCTGCTACGCGGATATGGTAACGGCACTGAGGCGGCTCTACGAGCAGAAGCGAACGGTGCGGCAGGCGTAAGGGCAGTATTTTCTGGGGTATGAAGGCTTAGATTTAGCCTAAGCGAAGAAGGAATAACCAGCGAGGACATATAAATGACAGAACGAGAGTACTACTATGAATCCGTCACAGATTTATATCGCGATAGCTCTTGTCGTCCTGGCTCTTATCGCCCTCCTTGTTTTCTTCGTTAATAAGAATAAACCGGGTAAAAGCCTCACCCCCTTAGCCGGCCTTGCTTTCGGATTTATCATAGCGGGGTTGTTTTTGGGGAGCGATAACAGACTCATCGGGTACAGTTTACTGGGCGTTGGCGTGATTCTTGCAGCTATTGATATAGTGCGAAAAATGAAGAGTGGGTGAAGACACCCAGTTTCCTGCAGTCATGCTGGGCGCCTCACTTATTTCTTCAGTTGAAGATTAGAACAACTACAAATCAATAGTTTTATTTGCAGTGACGCGGTTATGTGATGTAAGTATCCCCAGCTGTTTAGAGGCCACTACGAACATGGCATGAGACCATAGTAACGGCGAGACAGACACCTGTATTTCATTTTCAAATATCTGCTCAGGTATGCAGCAATAACCCGCGTTAATTTTTTCTAAAACCCAGTAATAGTACTTTTCAGCACTATCTTTATCTCCTTTAATCGCATAATACAGAGCCATCCAGAAATTCAGGAGCGGCCATGCACCTGCACCCTTTTTTCTGTGCAGCGTTTCATACATCCAGCCATCATACTCGTCGTGTTCATACCGGTGTACTCCCCCGTTATTAACAAGTCTTTTCTCGATTTCGTTTATTGTGGCAAGTATTCGCGGATCATTAGCGTCATACACCTCAAACGGATAAACTAACCCCATTGCGGATGCATCTATCCGCCGGTCAGATAGCTTACCACATGATCGGATGAAATAGTCCATGAACTGGTTATCCAGACGTTTTTTCATTTCTGATGCAGTTGTAATCCATTTTGGGTTTGGCATTACTGCATGTGCACAGCGAAGACCTTTGATGCATGCGGCTAACGAATACGAGAAATTCTCGTTGAGATCCGGAAAGCAAAGTCGCTCCTCCCACAGGTCGTTCGTAACCCTGGTGAAGTGATCTTTGTTCCACGCGCTACAGATACCGTTGCCGGCGATTTCAATGAGCTCATGGAATTCTGATGCCCGGCTCATATCCGCTTTATAATGGTGCCATACCGCAAACAATACCATACCGGTCTGGTCTGGTTGGAACTGTGTTAACGCTTTTAATCCGTTCGGGTAGTATTTTTCATAAAACAATCCGTTATCTCTGAACCCTTCAGCCCGCTTCAAACACCAGTCAAAGAAGTTTTCCTGGACGTTCTCAAGGCCCAACACATCTGCGGCAATACAGGCAAATGCAGCATCACGTGGCCAGACATAAAAGTAATTTTTAGCAGCTGCTGGATAATATTTTTTTGTTGCGTTCGCAGCTACAATACCACCGTTTTCTAATGCACAGTCTCTGATTAGATCTCCTGTCACTGCTATGAGCTTCATTATTTTATCGTTCATTATTCTTTTTGGATTTCCCATTTTGAGCACCTTTTGCGTTTTCTATTATCGAATATACTATTTCGCAAGTGGCTATAAATAGAGCGGCCCGCTTAGCTTTTTACTTCCGGCACGCACCTTAACAGTTACCGTCTACACCCTGAGCGTTTTTCCCTTAGGCTCTGGCCCTTCTGCGATCTGTACGTGCTCGTCAGAAACCGCTCAATACCTGCAGCATTCATCCGAGGATATCTAAAACTCCTCAAGGTTCAGTGCATCGACTCCTATCCGTGGGTCATCCACGAACATGAATACCGGCGATACGGTGAAGTGAGGGAAACATTAAAGGGGCTGGAGGAAATAGAGAAGATTAGAGGAGGTGAATAGAGATAGATGTATGCCGAACTCGCAAAAAGATTAACGGCGATCTTAGGGCTCGAACGTTCTCCGATTGCTGTCACGTTCTCGAGCAGACCGCTGGAAGGTGTAGAACAGCTGCAAGGGCGAATGAGACTCTGCCAAATGCTCGATAAAGTCCGGCTTGAAGGGGTATCGTTCTATACCCTTGCGGAGAACCACGAATGTGACGGGGGCGCTTATAGTTGCGGGTTGATACCGCCAAGTGAGCGGTTAATGACCGGTGAGTTCCTTGCTAAGGATTTAGGACTCTTTGGCTCCACGAGAGCTGCGAGACGATTTATCAGCTCAATTCCAAGACTAGAACCTGGAGCCGTTAAGGTGATTACGTTTTCACCATTGGAAAAGACCGCATTTGAACCGGACATCGTGGTTCTCATCTGCACTGCGAAGCAAGGGATGGAAATAGCGGAAGCAGTTGCATACGAATCAGGCAGGCTTACCAGGGGCTTAACCGGTCCTCCGGTCTGTTCAGCAGTGGTTGCTTACCCTGCTCTGACCGGTGAAGTTGTTTATAGCCTGGGTGATGTGGGTGCAAGAAGGTCTATGACTGTCAAAGATGAGGATATTTTCGTCGGGATCCCCGCTGAGCTGTTACCGAGTATCGTGGAGAATCTGTCAAAGCGGAAATTTGCATCCACGCACCGGCCGTCAATCTCCAGGAATGACATCGTTCGCATCCTCGGTACAAGCTCCCTGAGGATCTGATATAGACGGCGCTTCGCGCCAGTTCTTGAGGTTGGCCACGCTACCGAAAAATGCCACTTCCTATCACCTACTTGCGTCCACGCCGCTGCTCCTCCTGATATGCCCAGTAGGAATAGACAATAGTGTACACTGCGACGAGGAGCACAGGCACGATGATGAAGAGGATAGCGTAGGGCGGAACGAAAAGTTTTTTAATCCTGGTCTTTGTCGGTCCAAGACCTATCCACGTGCCTGTTGCTTTATGTAAAGAACATATAAGAATATTAACGGCCTATGAACCGAATCCTGAAAGATGGATTAACTCTAGATTGAGGAAAAAAGGAGGTAAATGAAACAATGGAGCCTTGTAGCCTTTGCGGTGGAGAATTAGAAGAGAAAGAGGTTGAAGTTATAAAAAAAGCAGACGGGAAAGTAGTGGTAATAAAAGAAGTCCCCGCATTGGTTTGCCAACAGTGTGGAGAACGATATTTCTCGATAGATACTGTGGAACACGTCAATCAAATTTTAAAGGAAGTGAGCGAGCAGAAAGTCAAACTGCAAAAAATTCTCGCGGGCGAGCTTGATTTTAAAGCCGTTGCACTGTAAGATAAGTAGTATACTTTCTTTTCTCCAAGATCGCACGATGTAAAGGAACGACGTGGAGTATCGTTTAGACTGAAGTGCCCCGTAGAACCTGTCCCCGGTCATTTGAAGAGATGGAAGAGGCACAATCACCTAACTGCGTCCACGCCGCAGCTCCTCCTGATATGCCCAGTAGGAATAGACAATAGTGTACACCGCGACGAAGAGCACGGGCATGATGATGAAGAGGATAGCGTAGGCCGGAACGAAAACTCCCAGTATGGCAATAGCGCCCGCGAGCTTGAACAGTTTCGCACCGCGTTGATGCGTCTGCGTCCATATGGTATCGCTGCTCAGCGTCCATGGCGTCCTGATTCCGATGAACCAGTTCCGCTGCGCGTGCTCGAGCATGATCCCGATATAGTAATAGAGCAGCCCGCAGCCGATCGGGAGCGTCAGGTTGGGGCTGATCTCGATGCCGCTGTTCCACAGAATGACCTGCAGGTGTACCAGGAGCAGAAAGAGGCAGAAGACCAGGATGAAACCGTCGTAATAGGATCGAAACGCTGCTATGTTCGCCCTCAACGGATCGATACGCGGTATCGCCAGCAGCAGGAGCACGACACCCGCGAGCAGTAGCGGGAGCAAGAACAGGCCCCAGAACTTGGACATGTAGCCGTCGACCTCGCCGCGTGCGTTCCAGTGCGAAGCCATCAGCTCCGGCATCTGCGGGTAGACCGCGATACTGAGCGCGAACGCGAGCAGCACCAGCAGCCAGACCACCAGTACGCTTTTTCGCATGCTCTAATCATGTCCGCAGCGGTATAAAACCTTGCAGTGCCTAATTCAATGCACGCTGCTCAGACTTGGAATCAAATATTAGAAGAGTTGGTTCGAACACGTTTAATTATTTCAAAACTGGCTGTTCGTCAAGATCGACTTCTACTCCGTTCGCCATTTAATTTGCTTTTATTAACTAAAACAAATCCTTTATCTGGTGCAACATCAACAGGACCACAGAGTGATGAAAGGGATTTTAACGAGCAATTTATTACCCTCTCAAATATATAATAATTACATTTTTCCCCCATCATACTGGTAATTTAAAGAAGGATGTTCGCCAATACCATACCACCTAAGCCCCAATATGGAATAAATCAGCGGTACCCGCATCAAACGGAACATTATACCCCTTCGACATTATAAGTCGCTTATTATCCATATTTCCGAAGTAGTACTCTCGTTCCTCTTCGCTTTGTTGTCCGATTGTTGGATCTACGGGTATCCATCCAATATCTTGAACATAAAATTCTGCCCATACATGCTCATTACCATAAGCGGAATCAGCCCAAAAACCAACAACGGGTCTGGCTGGTATACCTTCAGCCCTACACATAGCTACAAACAACGCTGAATAATCACCACATTCTCCTTCTTTATTTTCATAGCAATATTTCGCACCTCTGAGGACTCCACCTTGCGACTTATATCTAACAGAGCCGATAACATAATCATAAATTTTTCTAGCTCTCTTAATAGGATTTTCTTCATCGCCCACGATTTCTTGTATTTTATCTACAAAAAAATCTCTTTCTATTTTATTTTCATGTTTTGTGTATTCGCTATAAATAACTGAGCTAGTGTTATAATTCTGCACGTTGTCAACTTTAGTATTTGTTATTGTTTCATACGTGTTGAACTTAAATATTTGCTTTGTTGAAAGCATATTGTTTTTTAGATTATCTTTATTAAAATTTATGTATTTTCCGTAAATGTTCTTTGAACTAATATCTCCATCGGGAGAAAGTAAAATTAATTCTACATCTCTCTGTGATTCCCATTCCGTTGGTATAGGGACATAAACATTTAAAAAATTTATAGTGGTGTGTTCACCAAATAATAGTTCAAAGATATATTCTGCCTTGTATGCAGTCTGGTTTCTATATTGAATAACAGATTTGTACTGTGTGGGAGTTGATGAAGGTAATATTTCTTCTGTTGCCTGTGTTTGTTCAAGCGTTTCCAATGGCATTATTGATGGTGCTTCTTCAGCTGTTTGTGCTGGAGTTGGATAAGTCGCTGGTGTTTCTTCTTCAACGCATCCTGCGAACATTATACCTGCCACGAGTGCAATCAAGAAAAAGCCAATCATCTGTTCCTTCTTCATCTTTCATCACACAATAAGCATGACAATTTGGTATGCATCTATAAAAACCCTTGCTTTTTTCGGAATAATCAATTAACATATTAACCAGATCGACCACGATAGCTTATAGGCGAAGGGATGAGATCTCCATTGCTCCTTCTGTAAATCCAAAGAAGCAAGAAAAGCTCCTTTTGTCTCTGACCCCTAATGGCCGGAAGGGTTGATAGGGAGAATCAGGCTCCTTATTCCGTCCCCGACAGCGACTCACCACAACGTTTTAAGCTGACGTGCTTTACGTCAGTTACATCCTCGAAGGAGCGTAGTATATGGCAGAAGATGAAGCGGTGCTGGGAACGCCAGGATTCGCGTGGCGCGTTTCGCTCTCGATCGTTGTGGTCATGGGCTGGCTCGCCTTTCTCATCTTATGGCTGACCTTCCATGCCGCTGCGTTCACGCTCATTGAGAACAGTGTGATTGTCCTTGTCTCGCTGCTCATCGTGGGTGCTATACTGGGTGCGTCATGGGGGCCATGGGGCATTAAATACGGCCGAACCTGCGGGCGGCAAAAATAACTTTTTGGTGATTCGTGCCAGCTCAGCACGACCGAAAAGCGTTTTGAACGTTCAGCACCCTGATCATTATAACAATCCTTGCTCTCACGACGAACGGGAAAAGGCGCGTCATCATCCACCATCGCTTCCGCCGAACCTATCGCTTTCATCGCTTCTTCCACGATCGCCAGAGAAGCATCATCACTTTGAAGAAACAGTTGTACAACACAAGGAGCAATGAACCGTCTACCTTTCTCTAAAATAGGTTGACGCTCTGGGACATCAGTGAGTAAAAGGCCGATTCAAAAAAGTGCGTTTGTGTACCTCTTGTATAATTTCTACCATGCTCTTCTGATTATTCGTATTGAGCAAAAGCTTTTCCAACAGATTCTACAAGTAAGGGATACTTTGAATCTTCTCTTGGAGTTTCTATCTTTTGGAGTTCAACGATAAAATACCATTCATCACCATAATCATAAAGAAAAAGCATTCTCTTTTTAACATCACTAAAAACCGCTTTTACTTTCGTCTTTTTAACACTTTTACATCTTCTCGGTTCGATAATAATCTCTTCCGGCATGTCTTCGAATAACTCATAACATTCTTCTGATTTGGTCCATTGCTTTAAATTATCATAAAAACCAAAAGCATGATCAAAATCGAAACTAAAAGAGCTTACTATTGCTTCCGCAAAAGAATAAAGGGATAGTTCTTCCTGAATGGCTAATATCCTGTAGGGCTGGCCTCTTGTTCTTCCGGTCCAATCGCTCTGGATAACCTTAACCAGGTATATTTTCTCGTTTTCTTTCGCCTTTCGTCTTCTCACGATCGATCCCGTATAAATAAGGACTCCATCACGTTAAAAACAGTGCGAATTGTCACATGGCTTAACCTGAGAGGGACTCCCAGATTCGCGCCAGGACGCAATTTCTCACGGTATAAGAAGCGTAAATCCTACCAACATAACCAATAATTCCGCTCACAACTAACGGCATAAAAAGTACCGACAAATCGTGTTGTAAAGTGGCCCACCGCAATTGCTTCTTCAACGGCAGCCCTATCGTTCATACCAACTATTTGTAGGTTCCCCGTTATATCGCTATCTATTGAATTTCTTAGTATCGTGGCATACTTCTTGAATACTTCTAGTGTTACGGTATATTTCGAAGGATATTCACTAAGCTAGAGTTAAAATTACTTCCTCGCTATATATTATAATTTTGTCAATTTCTCCAACTGTAGATATAGCTCAAACCCTATATTTATCCTGATTATAGATTATATTATAGGTATATATTCTTAAATACTTCCTTAATATTGAAGAAATACTTAAAGTAGCATATGCGACTCATATTGAAATAGTCAATTTTATCTCCTTTTTTTTGTCTGCTGAAAGCAAAGATAGGCTAAATCATATCATCTCCCTGAAATAGCTTTTATTCTTTGTTTTTGATAAGCCACTATTTTATGAGCTAATGGATGTGTTGGCTTTATTTTGAGATTGGTCAACGAAACGATAAACTCTTCTTCTTTGTCTTCAAGCACTGCGCAAACTATTCCTCCAATATCCCCAGAGTCAAATACCTTAGTAATGTTTAATTCCACCCTATTGGTGACATTTTTTCCACGTTTACGCATGAGTTGTAGCAATTCTTTAGATGGATAAACTGGAATTGGTAGACAGCTTTTCATTTCATCGATTAGTTTCATGCGTTCCTCCATTCAGTTTACTACACTGCCTTTGATTTTGTATGTGCGAAGAATTATAGGTCACTAAATATGATATCCACATATTCGACGTCATCTCGCCATAGTTCTGAAATCGCAGTGGTAGTGTACCACCCTTTCTTTAGCTCAACTCTACCATCAGAATAATGGATTTCAATTTTATGGCCAAACATTAAGAATCCCTCATCAGGTATGTGATTTTGACATGATGCGTTGTTTAATTTAAATTCAGGTATTTCTTTCGCCTGAACCGGAGTCAACTCCGTGGTGTCATATTTTACCATAATTTGCTCAGCATTACATTTGTCGTTCTTACAGAAGGGGCAATATGTATTGCAAATAAATGATATTAGCTTTATCTCTCTTCTTGATATATTTTTGCCATCAGTTTCAATCATATTACCGCGGCTTTTTCTGTCATTTAGTATATCGACCACAGCATTTCTTGTACTTTTTCCCGCTGCCACAGGGACAGGGGTCGTTTCTGCCTATCTTTCCTTTTTTAGGAATTTCTCTTGCCAGTTTTTGTGCAGATGAAGTGTACGGGAAATCATTGGGGTTTGCTTCATTCAGCCAATGAGTATGAACTTCTTTGTGTTCTTTATTCAATAACGCTATTTGGCGGTTTATTTTTTTCTTTTTATCGACAGCCTTAATATTACTATAAAAATCGGATAAGCGTTCAAGAACATCTCTCTTATCACGGATGTCTTCGTTTTCTAGGGCTTCTATAAGTATTTTTTCTGCCTTTTCGAGATTATGATATCCCTTTTTTGGAGATAGCCAGTAAAGATCAGACCAGCCAATCCATCCCCAGCCCCATGTGGGATCGGCTTCTAACCATGCTTTATATAATTCATCTGCTTTGCTAGCTCGCTCCATGTTAAAATATGACTCAGCAATACCCATTCTCATATTTCCAATAAGTAACTTTTCTTCTTTGTCTATCAACGGCAGTATTTTCTCGCAGAAATCTATCCGAAACTGATTATATCCCACATCCTGTAGCGAAGCGTTATGGAGTTCCATTTCGAAATCTTGACACCAATTATAAACACTTTGGGTCTGATCAAAACGGGTATCAAATTCCTTTATTGATTGTACGCCCCATTTTCCCATCAAGACTAAGACATCATCCCAATATGACAACCAGATCTCACAAGCCCGTATCGTGTGGTCTTTTTTACATTCTGAATATCCCTTTTGCATTTTGTCATCGATCATTTCTAGGTTTGGTATATTTTTAAACCACCGCTCCCAAAGTATTGTTATACAGAACCAAACCCAGTCACAATCTTCACCGGAAATTATGTTATATCTCGTTGTTAAGTATTGAGATAATTCCTCTGCTGAAATATAGCCATCGCACAATTCCTTAAAGGTGTTTTTATCGATTGTTATACCTAATGATTCTAATTTCTCTAATAGCTCTTGTTCTGAACGTTTTCGTGCGTCACTAAGTACCATTCTTGAATCTTTTCTGGACTTAAGTTCAGTTAAAATTCTGTCTATTGAAATGTACGATATTCTCATCCGCCTTCGCCTCTTCCGATATGCCTCGGGCACCGGCCAGGGCAGTTATGTGCACCGGCGTCTCCACAAGCAGCTCCATGATCCTGTACCGTAGGGGTGCACCCCGCCCGGTGGGAATCAGCCAAAAGCCCTTCTTCCCGCGCTTTTCTTTTCATGGTGATGCCGATGTGATGATGCTTTGCGCATCTTACGAATTTAAAGTTGTTGTTTATCAACAAACAGCTGCTGGGCCTGGCCCCGTTTAGTGGTCGGGAGGGTTGATAAGGGGGGTCTGGCCGCTTATTGTCTGATCCCGTTTTGTAGTCCCGTTTTATGGGCTGGGAAGGTTGATAAGGAGGGTCCGGCTCCTTATTGGACAAGCAAAGAGGCACCGATTATGTCGCGCGTAGCTCATATCAGCTATTCCATATCTACCACTATGAAAAGCGCTTACAGAACACCGGTTTCCAACGACTCAATCAACTTCTGACAGAGTTGAGCACTTATCCAGATATCCTTACGCTTTTGTATCGCTTCAAGATGCTCCTTCAGATGCGCTTTTGAAATCGGCTCCTTCTGATACAGTTCGACGAGAACCCCAAGTGTCCCCTTTATGGTTGGAGCGGTCGCCATCTTACGACAATTCCCTTCAGCTACCTGACGGGCGTCAAGATCATCAAGGAACAGAAAATCCGCAGAACGCTGTATCGCGATCTTTATCGTCTCTAATTCACCCTGGTGCAATTCAGCAGGTTGATCCAGTGAAATTTCCTGTATTTCATCTGACGGGATGATCACTATCTGACCGCTTCGGCAGCGTTTATCCAGCTCTTTTGCGTCGACCATTCCAAGAGCTAAGCCCGATGTTACGGTCTCATGAGAGACCACTTAGGATATAATAAGCGTAGAATAAACCGCAAGCACTTGAGAGAGAACGCCGAGCTTTGCCAGCGCGATCAATGGTCCTGAATCAGAAACAGCGGTTACCTCTGCCATTGCTACAATGTTCGTGCGGTTTCTGGCGTGAGTTCTGATTCAAGAAGTGCTTCATCGTACTTGGGCTCTAACCCATGTGCATAGGCAAGAGGGATCATCTCCCGGATCGAAATACCGGCTAACTCCGCGACTCTTGCCAGTGATACGCCACCCTTTTTATACCGCTCGAGTGCTTTCTCTATCTTCATCTGCTTCAACCCCAATTTCAGGATTTCTGAGAGTGAAGACTCCTCTTCCGGAAGTTCCTTTACGAGCGTGTCCGGCAATCGAATGGTAATGGTTTTCATATTTGTCCGTTTCCGATACAAGGATTTAAAGTTGTTGTTTGTCACCAAACAGATGCTGGTCTGCCCCGTTTAGTGGTTGGCTGGGAGGGTTGATAAGGGGGGTCCGGCCCCTTATTGGAGGGTTGATAAGGGGGGTCTGACCTTTTATTGTCTGGCCCCGTATTACGGACCCGGCGGGATTCGAACCCGCGATCCCCGGCTTAGAAGGCCGGTGCTTTATCCGTGCTAAGCCACGGGCCCTTTTTTCCTTTCTCTCTCTTTTTTCCTCTCTCTTTCTCCCTCGTTGTCTTTTCGCACCAGGAGAAGAGATACCCTTCTTATTACGCCTTCGCCAATAAAAGAAAGTTTTATCAGCAGAAAAAAGCGTGATTTGTTCTGAGAACGTCCCGATGACCACCGCTTCTGAGCAGACCCCGATGATGCAGCAGTACTACGAGATCAAGTCGAAGTACCGCGACGCGCTCCTGCTCTTCCGGGTCGGTGACTTCTACGAGACCTTCGGTGAGGACGCCAAGATCGCCGCACGCGAGCTGAACATCACCTTGACCGCAACGGGCCGGGGCAAGGGCGCAGCACGGAAAACGCCCATGGCCGGCGTGCCCTACCACGCGGTCACCCCGTACATCAAGCAGCTCATCCAGAAAGGGTTTAAGGTCGCGATCTGCGAGCAGATCACGGACGCCGCAAGCGGCGAGGTCGAACGGCGCGAGGTCGTGCGGCTGATTACGCCCGGGACGGTGATCGAGGATACCCTGCTCGAGGAGCGGGTCAGCAACTACCTGCTGTGCGTGAACCTGCTCGAAGGGCTCGTTGGGATCGCGATCGTGGACGTCTCCACCGGCGAGTTCGCCGTGACTGAGTTTACAGACGATGAGACGCATTCGTCACTGGTGACGGAGATCGAGCGTGTGCGGCCCGCGGAGATCATTATGCCGGAGTCGCTCGTGCTCGAGCCCGTGCTCGACCAGGAGCTCGCTACCATCTCACGGTATGACGATTACTATTTCGAGTTCAATACCGCGTTTACCACCCTGATTAACCATTTCGGGGTCATCTCGCTCGACGGCTTCGGCTGCGGTGAGCTCAAGGCCGGCATCTCTGCTGCGGGCGCGGTCATCTCGTATCTGCGTGATACCCAGAAACGGGTGCTTGCGCATATCAAACCGCTCAAAACCTTCTTCGTCTCCGATTACATGGTGCTCGATAGCGTCTCTATACGCAACCTCGAGCTCTTTCATAATATCCGCGACGGTACCGCACGGGGCACGCTCGTGAGCGTGCTGGACAAAACACTGACTGGTATGGGCTCACGGCTGCTGAAGAAGAGCGTGCAGTTCCCTTTGCTCGATACGACCGAGATACAGCGGCGGCAGGAGGCGGTGCGTGAATATAATAACGATATCCTGCTCCGGGAATCGCTCAAGGACGTCTTCAAAGAGACCCACGATATCGAGCGGATCATCAGCCGGATCTCCTACGGTAACGCGAATGCACGCGATATGATCGCGCTCAAGCGCTCGTTACAGCACTGCGAGTCGCTACAAAGCATCCTGAAGAAGTGCCGCGCGACAAAGAACAAAGACGCGCTGCGAGCCTTGAAGTCGCCGGCCTACGCGGAGGTCGTTGAAATGATCGAGCAGAGCATCCAGGATGAGCCGCCGCTTACCGTAAAAGAGGGCGGCGTGATCAAGCAGAGGTTCAATCGCGAGCTGGACGAGCTGCGGACGATCAAGCACGAAGGCCGGCAGTGGCTCGCGGACTTCGAAGAGCACGAGAAACTGCGGACCGGGATCAAATCGCTCAAGGTGGGCTACAATAAGGTCTTCGGGTATTACGTCGAGGTGCGGAAGACCTGGTCAGAGAAGGTACCGGAGTCCTATATCCGGAAACAGACGCTGACTGATGCGGAACGGTACATCACGGAGGACCTGAAGGAGTACGAGGCGAAGGCCCTGAGCGCGGAGGAGCGGATAAAGGAGCTGGAGTACGAGCTGTTCGAGCAGGTGCGGAAAGCGGTCGCGCGACATGCCAAACAGATACAGGAAGCGGCAAATGCGATCGCGGAGCTGGATATGCTCGTTGCCTTCGCGGACGTCGCGGCCGAGAACAGCTACTGCTGCCCCACCGTCAACGAGAGCGACGAGATCGTCATAACAGGAGGTAGGCACCCGGTCGTTGAGAAGCAGGTACGGGAAGGGTTCGTGCCGAATGACGTCCACATCGGCGGGCCGGTACGGCTGATGATCATTACGGGCCCGAACATGAGCGGGAAGTCCACCTTCATGCGGCAGGTCGCGTTGATCGTGTTGATGGCGCAGCTCGGGTCGTTCGTGCCCGCAGCGGACGCGCAGATCGGGGTCGTCGATCGTATCTTCACCCGCGTCGGCGCCTACGACGACCTCTCTATGGGCCAGAGCTCGTTCATGGTCGAGATGAGCGAGACGGCCAATATCCTCAATAATGCGACCGCACGCAGCCTGATCGTGCTCGATGAGATCGGACGTGGCACGAGCACGGTCGACGGCGTGAGTATCGCATGGGCAGTCGCGGAATACGTCTCAGAGCGCATCCAGGCGAAGACGCTCTTCGCAACGCATTTCTACGAGCTTACCGAGCTGGCCGATCTGCTCGAGGGCGTGCACTGTTACAACGTCTCTATCAAGGAGGTCGCTGATGAGGTCTTCTTCATACGCAAGGTGGTCGAGGGCCGCGGCTCCAAGAGCTACGGGATTCAGGTCGCGAAGCTCGCCGGGCTGCCTGCCGATGTCATCACCTCCGCCAGGCAGGTTTTGCAGCGTATGGAGCGTGAAGCGGTACGGGCAGGAACCGGCGCTGAAGAGCGCGCCCCCGCGCCGCTGGTGGAGAAGGAGATCGTCCTGCAGGAGCACCCGGTGCTCGAGGAGCTGAAGACGATCAATATCGAGCAGATCTCGCCCATTGAGGCGCTTAATCTGCTCCATGAGATGCAGAAGAAGCTATGTGGATACCCGTAATCGACCTACAGGTCTGCAAGGGCGGTGGCGATTGCGTCACGGCCTGTCCCGATAACGCGATTGCGATTAGAGACAAGAAGGCGGTCGTTGATTACAACCGCTGCACCTGCTGCGGCGTCTGTAACAACATATGCCGGCACGGCGCGCTGACAATTAAAATACCCGAGATGCCCGCGAATCTCGTGGATGGTGTGCAGCTGATCACGTTAAGGAGCGAGCTGAAGCTATTGAAGCAGGAGATGAAAACGCTGCGGAAAGCGCTGCGACGATACCGATCTAGCAACGTTTAAAAACCCGGACAGCCTTTTCACTATCATGGTAGCGTCAAAGCGGAAGTATGAATCGCGATTCAAGCCGTGGATCGTGCATCAGGGCCAGCCAATTCTGGGCACGGGCCGGGCACAACTGCTCCGCGATATCGAGGAGCTCAAGTCCATCCGAAAAGCTGCTGATAAGCTCGAGATGCCCTACCGGTCCGCGTGGGAGCATATCCGGAAGATCGAGGATGCTATCGGGACGCCCGTGGTAAAGACCCACCGTGGGGGTGCGCAGGGCGGTGGCGGTTCCGAGCTGACCGAAGAGGGTAAACGACTCTTACACGAATACGATCGTTATGAGCAGTATTTAGCGGGGCTCTCGGCCGATGAAGAGCTCTGGGAAGCGCTTCAATTCAAGGTCAGTGCACGGAATAAACTCGCCGGTGTGGTGAAACGAGTCCAGATTGGCGAGCTTGCTGCTTCTATACGTATCGAAATTGAGACGCCCACCGTGCTCAAAGCACTGATCACCAAGGATGCCGTTGACGAACTTGATATTGACATCGGCGATGAGGTGGAAGCGGTCATCAAAGCCACCGAAGTCATGATCGCCAAGGAGTGATCGGCAAACAAAAGAAAGAACGAACGAATGAGTACCTTCAAGTGGTTCTACTCGTTCACCTCGAAACCCTCGACACTGAGTTCCCCGCCTTCCTGCTCCATCAACTGCTCCACTTTATACTCCGCCTCATCCAGTTGCTTGTTGCAGAGCTTGCAGAGCTCCATACCTTCCTGGAAGATCTTCAGAGAAGCTTCCAGCGAGAGATTGCCCGCGCCCAGCGCCTCCACTATCTCCTCCAGCCGCTTCAGCGCGGCTTCAAACGCGATCGCTTTACCTTCTTCCTTTACCATTTCTTGACGCTCCTGACCTTCCATACTGTTGCGCGTATACCTGAGTAAGAGAAACGATTGATGCAGTAAAAGTCTTCATGCGTGCCGCCAGCCACCATAACGTTATATATATCCCCCTCTGGATAGTTATAAACGTAGTGATTGGAGGCCTGAGTGGTCTCCGGGTAACATCGAGCCTGGAATCATGCCGGATCAAGACTTCGAGGGGTTAAGGGACGAGAACGTGATCCACTTGAAGGGTGTGCTCCAATCTACCGATGGGGGAAAGACGTGGGTCGTCGTTAAGCAGGACGCCGTCGTGAATATCAAGGGCCAGTCGCTCTCGGTGGACCTGAAAGGACTCGTACTCAAGCGCGCTAGGAAAAAAGGATACTCCATTAAGTACGACCAATTGCAGGGTCTGGCTGAGCCGTCCGATGCGACCGATACAGAAGCGATGACTGAATTACTGAGTCACTGGTATGGCGGACGAGAGTGAGTAAGTTACGTAGCTGGATCTTCACGATGGTCGTTCGTGGCGCCTTTTGTTTCCTACCGTCGCTATGCCGGTTGTTCTTTTCTTTTCCGTTACGTCCGAGATCGCCTCGCCGTCCGTAAAGAGGATTTTGAGCGCATCACCTACTGTAAGCTCATCCACACTGCGCACCAGCGTCCCCTCCGGCTCTTTCGTGCAGATGCTGTAACCACGCTCTAGGATCGCCAGCGGGCTCAAGGCCTCTAATCTGCCCGCAAATGCCAGCACGCTCTTTCGGTGCAGGCTCGTGAGGTGCCGCAGCTCCGCAACCATCGTTCGCTTCAGGTCATCGATCGTCTGCCGGTACTGATTGATCCGCTCTTTCGGCGTTCGGAACAGGAGATTCTTCTCCATAGACTCCAGCCGTTTACGATAAAACTCGAGCCCTTTGTAAACGTTCTGCCGTAGCTGCAGCTCCCGCGACTGCAAATTCCGATCCAGCTCCTTAGCATCAGGGACGACGATTTCGGCCGCTTCTGACGGTGTCGCTGCGCGCTTGTCCGCGACAAAATCCGCGATGGTGAAGTCCGTCTCATGCCCCACTGCCGAGATAACCGGAATGTGTGATGCGAAGATCGCACGTGCCACGCACTCTTCATTAAAGGCCCATAACTCTTCCAGCGAGCCGCCGCCACGGCCCACAATGAGCACGTCGATCCGTTCCCGTTCCGTACTGTACCGGTTCATCATCCGGATCGCATGCGCGATCTGCAGCGATGCGCCCTCGCCCTGCACCGCTACGGGCGCCAGCAGGATATGGACGTGCGGGAACCGCTTCTTCGTTACCTTCAGCATATCCCGAATGGCCGCGCCACTGGGTGAGGTGACCATCCCGATTCTGCGCGGGAAACGGGTTATCGGCTTCTTGTACGCCGCATCGAACAGCCCCTCCGCTTTCAGCCGCTTCTTGAGCTGCTCAAAGGCCAGATACAGCGCGCCCAAACCCGCCTCCTGGATCTCCTCCACATACAACTGATACTTGCCTCGTTTCTCGTACACGCCGATCCGACCGCGGATAATCACACTCATCCCGTCTTCCAATTCGAACTTCAAATCGCGACTGGCGTCCTTGAACATGACGCAGTGGATCTCAGCATATTCATCCTTGAGCGTAAAGTACCGGTGGCCTGAGCTCGGGTGGCGGAGATTCGAGAGCTCGCCCTTTACATAAATGTCGCGTAGCTCCCGGTCGTCCTCCAGAATATGCCGTATCCTGCCAGTAATCTCCTGTACCGTATATATGCGCGGTCCCTTCATCCCGCCGACGGAATTCATCTTCTCGTCTTCTTTCCGTACCCGCTCGGTCCCGTGAGACTCCTCCGGATGACCGGCTGCGCGAGGCTGCTCGTCTCGCGTGTACAGAAAATCCAGCAGGCTGCTGCTTGCCTTTCGTGGCTTCGCCATCTATTCGCTATCCCACCATGCTCTTTACATACAGATCTTCATAGATCGGACCCCGGGGCGTCAGGGTGCTCTTCTTTAATTTCAGCGCTTCCACTCGCATCGTTCCCAGGTCCGCAGCACGTAACTCACCAATCTTCATCAAAACCCGACTGAGCTCATCCTTTGACCTGAACGGCTTCTTTACCCTGCACAGTGTCACGTGCACATTGAACCGCTGCTCAGGCGGAAAGCCCAGTCCGTGCAGCGCCGATTCCACACCCTCCTGTAATGCCTTCATCTGCGCTCCGCCGTCCGTTACACCCACCCAGATCACCCGGATGGTGCGCGCCTTCTCCGGTGCCGCATGAGGGAAGAACCCCACACCACGCAGCCTGATCTCAAACGGTTCATGCTGAATCGCGGCCAGCGCCGCTTTTATACGTTCAATCGACTCATCAGGCACCTCACCGAGGAATTTGATCGTCTGGTGCGCCTGCTTCGGATCCACAAATTTGAGCGTGCCCTGCAGCCCCAGCGATGCGAGTTCCTGCTGCAGTGTCGCGATTTGAGCCCTTATCTCGTCTGACAGATCAACAGCGATAAAAGTTCTCATGTCCTCGATACCCCGTTCTTATAAATCCATAGATATAAGTAGTTTTTAACGCGCTGACGAGCGCGCATCACGACCAAGGAGCCGCTTCAGCTGCGATACACGAGAATGCGAACGGTGCCAATGCTCATTCTCACGCTCCTGGTACGTGCGAATCGCTCGCAGGAGGTCTAAACGCCTGAACTCCGGCCAGAACGGTGCGCAGAAGTAAGCGGTGCACTCGTTCCCCAGCGCCTGCCAGGGCACGAAATTACTGATCCGTAACTCGCCACCCGTGCGAATGATCAGATCCACCGGGGTCTTCGCGCCTGAACTCGCGGCATCGGTCTCTTCTGCTATCTGACTGATATACAGATGCCGGGCGATCGTATCTTCATCAATATCCTCAGGCGCCAGGAGCCCGCGCTCCACAAGGTGCGCAATTATCCGCATCGAATCCACGATCTCCATGCGGCCGCTGTAAGCTACGGCCACGAACAAGGTGAACGTATTATAACGTTCGGTCGCCGCTTCTGCACGCCGTATCGCCGCTCGCACTGATTCGGGTAGCAAGCTGATGTTCCCGATCACGCGCATGTGCACTTCGTTCCTGTGGAACCGCTCGTCCACGCAGATCTTATCGAACTTCGTCCGCATGAGCTCGAACAGCTTCTCCAGCTCATCTTCCGTCCGTGAAAAGTTCTCGATCGAGAATGCGTAGAGCGTGAGTTGTTTCACACCACATTCAAAGCACCATTCGATCACCCGCTCGGTGATGCCCGCGCCGTAATCATACCCTTCATCCGTCGAGAGCCCGAGCTTACGTGCGTACCGCCGGTTGCCGTCCATGATGATTGCGACATGCTCGGGGAGTTTTCGCGCGGCTATCTCTTCTTTCAGCTGTTTCTCATATGCTGTATATGCACGTCCACGTGCCCAACCAACGAAGTTCAAAGCTCGCCGTATCGCGCTGCTCTTGATACTCGCGCCACCGTTCCGCACCGCTTCAACCGCCATGATCATGCACCTGCCTGGCTTACAAAATCCCGCACTTCCACCCGCATCGAACGCAGATCCACGACCGTCGCACAGCCCGGAACCGGGGTGATGTCTCGCTTCTTCTGGTACGGCGTCTGCGCCTGCCAGGTACCCGAATTGATGAGCAGCACGTTCCGGTATTTGAACTGCCCCACGGTGTGCGTGTGCCCGCAGTGGAAGATATCAGGGACGAGATCAATAACGCCGTAATCATGCTCCTGGGGCGTTATGGAGAGTGAATTGCCGTAGATAGGCGCGAGATGACGCCGCTTCAGCATCTCCACCATCGCATCCTCCGGCTTACCATACGTGAGCCGCGGGACTGCGTTCACCAGGTCGTCGTACGATTGCCCGTGATAGACCAGCACCCGGCGCCCGCCAAGTTGAATATACGCGGGGCTGCTTACAAAGCTCGTATTACCCGGGAACATGGTTCTGATGTACTCGGGCAATGGCGGCTGCGGCTCTGCACCTCGTACCGCATCGTGATTGCCCGGTGAGATGATAACGTGCAGATGTGCCGGTAACTGGTGAAAATACTGCGCCGCTACCCGGTATTGTTCCTCGATGTCCGTGATCATCAAATCGTCCTCCTGGCCCGGATACACACCGATGCCATCCACCACGTCGCCTGCAACCACAAGATACGGGATGTGCTGGTCTGCAGTTTCCGCCTTCAGCCACGCGACGAACCATTCCCACGCCTCTTCCAGGAAGGACGTGCTCCCCACATGCATATCAGAAATGAATACGGCATGTACACTTTTATTCCTTTCTCCCTGCTCCGCGCTCGACGGGAGCGAGGATTGTAATGCCGAGTTCGGCAGCGGCACATCGGGATAGAAGATCTTATGCCCGATAAAAAAACCACCTTTCGCCAGAAAACCCGTTACACCGATGATCTCATCGAGCATGAACTCCTCTCGAGGCGATACGATTACCGGTACACTTCCGGTAGGGTCTTCTAATTCCACGAGTAGATTGCCCCGTGCCGTTTTCCTGATCGCCGAGACCATGCCCACTACCGTGAGATCTTCAGTATGTTCCGTCCCGCGCTTCAAGAACCGTATCTGCGTGCACTTCAGCCGTTTCTGGAGTATCGCACTGAGCCGCTCATACCGGTCAATGAAGTGCGGTAAAAAGTTCTTGTGCTCGCCACCTGCACACTGCTCGGGATATGAGCGCAGGATGATAGGCAATTCCGCGGGCAGTGGCTCCTCCACTTGCTTCCCGTTACGTTTGATAAAATCCGAGACATGAACGGGCGAAATGACGCACACTGACGCGTCCACCGATTTCGTTACCGCTTCTGCGATCGCATTCAGGTCAAAATGCCAGCCCCCTTTGGCGTTCTGTCTGCAGCGGGTGAGCAGCGCAAGGGCTTCAGGATGTAGCTGGAACCCGCACTCTGCGAACCGTCTCACAATATCGAGTTCGTGCACACACGTCCGTTCATACGGTTTTACAACCATTCCTTCAGCTTGGCTTCAAAATGAGGCTTGGGCATTGCGCCCTGGATAACATCGACCGGTTCACCGTTCTTGAAGATAAAGAGGGTCGGTATCGCCATGATCGCAAATTCGGTGGCGGTACGCGGGTTCTCATCCACATTCAGCTTACCAAAGGCCACCTTGCCGGCGTACTCCTTCGCTAATTCCTCGAGGATCGGTGCGACCATTCGGCACGGACCACACCAGGGCGCCCAGCAATCCACGACCACGAGAGGATGCTGCTTCACAAATGCCACGAAGGTCGCGTCGGTTATCTCAACCGGATGGTCAAGGACTGCCTGGGCCTTGGCGCCGCCTTCCTTTACCGTCTTCATGTGCTCTTCCAACTCCCGCATCTTGTTCGCCCGTATCCGCTCGAGATCCTCATTGCCCTTCGCCACGCTTTCACGCTCTTTTTCTTCTCCCATGCTCCTTCTCCCTCACTGTTCATTGATCCACCGATTTCATTTAAAGAGCAGGGTCGTTGATAAGCTTTCCGCATAAAATGTACCGTATTGTGGTTTCCTTATTACGGTCATCGCCATCGTCGTTGAGAAGGCTACCGCAGGGACCGTGCAATACGGCGTGTATGTCGCCCCTTGTTTGCCATAGAGCTCATGCTTCGCAGTCCTGCGCGGTCACTCTACTCTTCGAAAGGGGCACATACCTATAGGATAGTATCGTATTTAAAGACTGCTTTTAAGACTGCTGCGAGCGTGATTTGGGTTTGCGTGCGGGTAACTGCTGAGCTCGCGGTTAGTTACGCGCGTCGGGAGTATGATACTGCTTTGCGAATGCCCGCTCGACCAGGTGCCGATGAAGCGCATTATACGAGCAGAACGGAATGATCCGCCCGTCCGGTGTGGCGTAATGAATGCCACAGCGCTTGACGCGTTCCAGATCGTAGTTATAAGGGTCCATGAAGTGCATAGCACCAATGAAGAGCGCTTGCCGGTGGAACTCCGCTACCGCCTCACGTGTGCCGATGCCGAGGATGTTAGCGAGCAGATTCAGGGGATCGCACCCCTCAGGTGCCTTTTCCCGGTCGATGAATTTCCGCAAGGCTGAGAAGAGCCCTGCTGTTGCCCTGAGCTTACCGATCCGCCCCCGCGGGGTCTCTTCTGCGTTCTCTTGCAGGAATTCCATGAAACCTTCGACATCAACGAAGTCAGTAATTGGCACGAATTTGCCGTCCACTACGAATACATAGGTCGCCGCGCCACAGTGTGGATGCACGGTGAATTCGATCTGCGGCTTGTGTTTCCAGGCCTCCACGAAATGAGAGACCGGCAGGACGAAGGGGATGGGATAGAAGCTTTCAGCCGGTATCTCACCGTTGGTCTGCTCTTCCAGCAGTCGTATGAAATCAGGGATCGTTATTCTCATCCGTTTACGCTCTGCATCATCCACACGACCCTCGAATGAGATCGGCTGCACGTTTACCCCTTTTATGATATGCAGTTTCGTGGCTGCGAAACGCATAATATCCCCGATCTGATCGTCATTCACACCACGGGCAAGTGTGGGCACGAGCACAACGCTCTTGATCTCGCCCGCCCAGCAGTTATCGATCGCCTGCAGCTTTGTCTGCAACGCCGGTACACCCCGTAATTTCTCATAGGGCGCGTCTGTAACGCCGTCAAACTGCAAATAGACGGTGTGTAAGCCCGCTTCCTTTAACGCGTGGCAGAACTCGACGCTCTTCGCCATGGCGATACCGTTCGTTGCCACCTGGATATGCGAGAAGCCGAGCTCCCGTGCCTTCCGCACGATCTCCACGAAATTCTCACGCACGGTGGGCTCGCCACCCGCGAACTGGATCGCGGGACAGGGAGGTACCTCACTCCTGAGCAGCTTCATCATGGCCACGAGCTGCTCCATCGTTGGCTCATACAGATACCCGGCGACCGCAGCATTTGCGAAGCAGGTCGGACAGTGCTGGTTACAGCGGTTCGTGAGATCGATGAGCGCGAGCATCGTCGAGCTCCTGTGCTCCGGGCAGAGCCCGCAATCAAACGGGCAGCCCTTCTCTATCCCCGTAGTCTGGATACCCGCATCGCCCTCATCCGTGTTGAAGTGCCAGCGCGTGTACTTGCGATAGAGATCAGCGTCTGACCAGTAAACGTCATCGAACTCACCGTGCTCTGGGCAGCGCTTCCTCATAAGGATCTTACCGTCCTGTTCAAAAAGCTCCGCATCAATGACTTTGAGGCACTGCGGACAGAGCGATTTCGTCTTTTTGGGCTCCATGAGTCAACGATCCACGAAAAGAGTTTATAAAAGAAGTGGTGGCTATTGGTATATAAATCTAC
Organism: Candidatus Methanospirareceae archaeon; assembly: GCA_049975405.1. Classification (GTDB taxonomy): domain Archaea; phylum Halobacteriota; class Syntropharchaeia; order Alkanophagales; family Methanospirareceae; genus JACGMN01. The sequence continues at coordinate 26,383 of JBNGDK010000005.1, read as the reverse complement.
TCGGAGGGCGATTGAAGATCAGCAATGATGACCGCGATAGAAGCCATAGCAGGCATTAAAAGCGGCGAAATATCGTGCGAAGCGCTTATAGCAGGGATATACGAGCGCATCGAGCGGAGCACGCTGAATTGTTACATCACGCTCACCAGAGAACGCGCACTTGAAGAGGCGCGTGGTGTTGATAAACGGCATGCTGACCCGGATTCCCAGCGCAAAAAGATGCTCGGCCTACCCATTGCTATCAAGGATAGCATCTCCACGCAGGGTATCCAGACCACGTGCGCCTCGCGGATTCTAACAGGATATGTTCCGCCCTATGACGCGACCGTGATCGAAGCATTAAAACGTGAAGGCGCGATCATCATCGGGAAAACGAATATGGACGAGTTCTGCATGGGCACGTCCACGGAGACGAGCTATTACGGGCCCACAAAGAACCCGCACGACCTCACGCGAGTGCCCGGTGGCTCGTCGGGCGGGAGTGCCGCGGCCGTTGCAGCAGGTGAGGCACTCCTCGCGCTCGGGTCCGATACCGGCGGCTCGATACGGTGCCCTGCATCGTTCTGCGGCGTCGTCGGTCTGAAGCCCACCTACGGGTTCATCTCGCGCTACGGGCTCATCGCCTATGCGAATTCGCTGGAGCAAATCGGGCCGATAGCCACGACCGTAAAGGATACCGCTCTGCTTCTGGACGTGATAGCAGCCAGGGATTGGCGGGACAGCACCCAGGTGAAACTCAAGAACGAGGGGCTATCAAACTACCACTGCTCATGGCTCAACGGAACAGGGGCTGAAACAGTAGACGCGATTAAGGGGCTGCGAATCGGCGTGCCCCGTGATTTCTTTGAGGGCTGCGATCCTGAGGTCGCGCGGGCCGTGTGGAACGCGATTCATACATTAGAGGAGCTGGGTGCGACGTACGAGGAACTCAGCATGCGGAACATGAAATATGCGCTCGCCGCGTACTACGTTATCGCGATGTCCGAGGCGTCTTCGAATCTCGCACGGTTTGACGGGCTTCGGTACGGGCTCCGGGAAGGCAAGGATGAGGACTGGCACACTACCTTCTCACGGATACGGGGCGACGGGTTTGGCGAGGAGGTGAAACGACGGATCATTCTCGGGACCTACGCGCTCTCCGCGGGCTATTACGGCAAATATTACCTTAAGGCGTTGAAGGTCAGGACGCTAATCAAACGCGAATTCGAGGATGCGTTGGAGACGCACGATATCCTCGCGATGCCCACCATGCCGTTCGTCGCCTTCAAGCTCGGCGAACGAATCCAGGATCCACTCTCACTGTATCTCGCCGACGTGAATACTGTTTCGATCAACCTGGCTGGTGTGCCCTCACTCTCGATTCCGTGCGGCGTCTCTCATAACCTGCCGATCGGGTTGCAGCTCGTGGGACGGCATTTCGAGGAAGATCTGATAATGCGGGTGGCGGACGCGTATGAGCAGAGTGGCTCGTGAAACAGAAATGCGCAAACAAGTCGAAAATTCGATACGATAACTGTAGTGTAGTGGTATAATCCACGCTTTTCAGATACCCCTGAAATACTCCCCGAAGAACGCGCCAATGCCCGGCGTGAACTCGATCTCTTCGGTGCGCAATACGTCGTAGCCCTTATCGATCGATTCCCGCAGCTGTTTCCCCAGGCTGCATGACCGCAACTCCGTTTTGAGCAAACTGACCGCATCGGTATGCTTTCGCGCCACCTCGACCACATATCTGCCGTCCTCAATGAATAGCCGGTGCGATGCACGGTACTGTTCCTTGAACTTCGTAGCATGATATGCAGATGTAACGGGCGGCCCGATATGTTTCTTTATCCGCGGGAGCTCCCACACCAGCAGCTCGAAGAGTAAAAACGCTTTATCGCCCTCTGCATACACGTCGCTCCGGTAGACCTGGAATCCGTATCGCTTCATCAAATTGTTGACCGACGTTTCTGCCTTACGCAACTGCGGGAAGAGGATGTCCTCCACCACAGCGGGTGTCTTGAAGGCGACCAGCACGAACTGTGTCCCGCGTTCACGCACAATATCCATGAATTCGACCGCGCTCATCGGCTCTTCCCGATAGAGCGTAAAAAAGTCCGTACTCGGCTCCGCCAGGAATTCACGCGCCGCATCGATTAACCGTGAGAAAGAATACGCCGAGACCGCCGCTGCAACGTTACGCTTCGGATCGACCGGGTCAATCACGATGAGCGGCTCGGTGCCGTTGCCCCTGTACGTACCCTTCCCCTCAAGGTCGATTCGTTCGCCATACTGCCACTGCGCAGCGTTTCTCAAGAGTTCGACAAAGGATGAATAGTGCAGAATCAGCAGCTCGCAGAGGTACCCGGCGAACCCGCGACGCCTGAGCTCCGAGCCGTAAATGCCCAGTACCTTCAGAAACTGCTTCAATAGCAGCACCTCATCCTCGCGGCCCGCGATTCGCCCCTGAACATACCGGTTATGAAAGGGCGTGCGATCCACTGCGGATTTCAACGCCGCGAGGTCCGCAACCGCGTAACAGGGCACCAGGTCTGCCTCGTACTCCGTTCCGGTCTCGGCATCAAGTACGTAAGCGTGAATGTACGGATGCGCCGCGTACCGCGCCTCATAGCGATGCGCAATGCTCTGCGCAAGTGCGAGCCCTTGCGCTTTGAACTCGTCCTCCGTGAGCTCGACCGGGAACATGAGAAAGATATCAATGTCAGCTTCGCCGCGTATCCAGGTATTTCGTGCCGTTGAGCCCACTGAGATGGCCTTAGCCTCAATGCCCAGCTCCTGCGCCTGCTCCGCTACCTGCGCAATGATACGCTCAATTACTGACTTCACACGGCGCCGTCCCTCAGCCGTCGGTCTTATTCGCGCCAGAACGTCTGCACAGAGCAGCTTTATGTGTTCTTCCTGTCCCATCCCCTATGTGCTCGCAATCGCGCTCCAAAAGTGGTGTTGGTGATAGAACTAGTTAAATTTGCAGCTCGTGCACAATCGTTCGAATACGCAAACAGCGCTGGACCGCTCTGAACCGATCAGTAAAGGAGCGTCTGTGTGGTGATGAATGGGGGTTTATAAGGTCGCAAAGCTATGGGTGATCGTTACAGGTAGTTCTGCTTGCAGGTTGTGTATGTAGTTGTTGAATAGGGACGAAGGCTATGGCTGTGTTTGAACTCAAGCATAAGGATTTGATGGGGCGGATCGGTAAACTGAAAACGCCGCATGGCACTGTGGAAACACCCACGATACTGCCCGTGATCAATCCCAACATTCCGACGATCGCGCCTCGGGACATGCGGAAGTACGGCGCGGAGATGCTCATTACCAATGCATACATTATCTATCGCAACGCCAGGTTGCATGAAGAAGCGGTCACACACGGCCTGCATGCGCTATTAGACTGTGATCTGCCCATCATGACAGATTCGGGCTCCTACCAGCTCTACGAATACCAGGATGTTGAGGTGAGCAACCGGGAGACGCTGGAATTTCAGCAGCTCATCGGCTCGGACGTCTGTGTTCCGCTCGACATTCCCACACCGCCTGATGCGCTCTATGCACGCGCAAAATCGGATTTAGAGGAGACGATCAGACGGCTGCAGGAAGCGCGGAGCATTATCCAGGGCACGGGCAATCTGCTGGCGGGTGTCGTGCAGGGCGCGACCTGCCTCGACTTACGTGAAGAGAGCGCGCAACGCGCTGCTGAGCTGGATTTTGACCTTTATGCCATCGGTGGTGTCGTGCCCTTGCTGGAATCATACGCGTTTGGCACGATCGCGGACATCATCGTCGCAGCGAAACGGCACTTACCGCTGGATGCGCCGGTCCATCTCTTCGGCGCCGGACATCCGATCATCTTCCCGCTCGCCGTTGCACTGGGCTGCGACCTCTTCGATTCCGCGGCCTATGTGCTCTATGCAAAAGGTGGACGGTACATAACGGCGGACGGCACGCAGAAGGTGGATGCGTTGCAGTACTTGCCCTGCTCGTGCCCCGTTTGCTCCTCATATACCTGCCGCGAGCTTCAGGAAGATGTGGAGCTGTTGGCTGCGCACAATCTCTGGGTCACGTTCGAGGAGATGCGGATCGTGAAGCAGAGCATCGTGGATCGGAACCTCTGGGAGCTCTGCGAGCGCCGTTGCCGCGCGTACCCTGCGTTACTCAACGGGCTGCTCCGAATGACGAGCTATGCCGAACTGATCGAGCGCTACGATCCGGGGACTAAGCACCCCTTCTTTTACCTCAGCGCATGTTCAGCACGCAGGCCTGAGGTGCTGCGGTATGCAAGCCGGCTGAACCGATTCACGGTCTCCGGCACGGTATTGGTCACCACGGCGGCAAAACCAGGGGATACAAAAGACCTATTTGATCACGTCTTCTTCGTGAAGCCGCCGTTCGGACCGTGTCCCGTGGAATTGGCGGAAAGCTATCCGGTGGGGCAGGCGGAGCTACCCGAGTCGGTAGATGACGAAGCCAGAGCAGTCGCCTTGCAGAATGTCATCAAACTGCTGAAGCTCAATAGAGACGTGAAGTTCGTCTTCTGGTATGACCAAACGTGGGCGGACCAGCCCTTGATTGATGAGATCCGGAAATATGCGGAGGTGCGTTGTGTGGAATGGAAGATGAAGCAGAAGCGATAACCGATCGTGATAACGCGCTCTTTGAGGCGGGCATCAAGCTCGGCGCGCTCTATCACCAGTTCATCGGTACGCCTGTGAGCACGGAGACTGCGGAATCGCTGGAAAACGCAATTGCGCAGAGCGTATCGCTACAACCATGGGTCAGTACGGTAACCGCGAAGATCAACCGCGATAAGGTCCGAGCACGTGCAAACGAGTTCGGATACTGCGAGTTGCGGGGCGATATGCTGGACGTGACCGTTGTAATTCAGTATAAGGCGGTCGAGGCGCGTGTGCGGGTGAAGTACGATAAGGCGCGAGATTATCCGCTGATGCGTATTGAAGCGGTAAGCCGTCTGGACAGATAGCGGAAGAAGTACTCGATGAGGTCGAGCGCCTCAGGGAGTAACACGAAGACGGCGTAAGCTACAACGATGAGCGAGACCATGACGAAGATCCGTGCAATGATCCCATGGCCGATATCGAAACTCTGAAGCGGCGGCCCAAACCACTCACCGAAGTACGCTGCGGTGACAAAGACGTTCCGTACGATATTCAGCACGTAGATGGTGGGAACGGAGACGATAAAAGCTTTGAGCTTTCGGTTCAGCGGTGCCTCCACCCCGAGGGTCAGGCCGGCAAAGAGCACTATGCTCTGGATCGCCGTGCAGGCCAGAATGATCTCGATCGGCTTGTAAACGGCGTGGAACGAGCTGGCAGTGGTATAGATGCTGGATGGGTAGACCATGTACACGCTCACGCCGAGCATCGCAAGTACCGTGGCGGTGATTCGGGTGGTGAGGGCAATAATGAGCGTTTCAAGCGCGGGAAATGCGGCAAAGGGAAAGTAAAGGGTGGCTGTGATCAGCGCGATTTTGGTAACCGTGAAGTGCAGCGCTTCTTCATCACGGTCGCTCGGCGATGCCGGTTTGAGCATGAGTGCTGCGAAGAGCAGGGTAAATGCGAGAAAAATAACGGCAATCGCAGCGTCAAAGTACTCCGCCTTTTCAATGAGATAATAGGAGACCTCAGATACGCAGTACAGTGAGAAGACGAGCCAGCCCAGCGCACCGACCACTCGCTTCTTGAAGAGCAACGCTAGGGCGAAGAGCCCGATGGAAATGAACGGGATGCTGGATACGAGAATCATGTGCTGCGCTGCTGATTACACGCGATTCAGAACGGCCTTGATTAAGCCCACCGCCCCGGTCATCATCATGTCGCCCGCAGGTGCGGCAAAGACGCCCAGGCCTGCCATCCGCCCCCGGTTCGGTCCCGTTATGGATATTATCTCCGGCTGATTCGCGCCGCGCACGACTGCACCGTGCCCGCCATCATCGAAGACCTCCTGGAACGTAATCGTGCCGTCGCACAGTCTGGAAAGGTACCGCGCGAGTTTCGGCTTATCAAGCAGGTGCGTATGGTGCTCAAAGACCCCGACTATCTGGCCATCAGTGAGCGAGATCGCGATAGTATGCGCGTTGCCGACGTTGACACAGACAACCCGACTTTTATCTTTCACCCGTTCGTCCTCAAGTGCGCCGAGCACCGCCGCAGGTCCGGTGTCCATCAGGAGGATGTGCCCATCATACCAGCGTCTCAGCGACCGATAGAGCGATCGCATTCTGCTCAGATTCTCCGGTACGCCATCGAGGTATGCGAAGGACTCCAACCCACCGCCCACGTTCTCCTCGATCAACTGAAACCGGTGCTCACGATCAGTAAGACCCGCAGGTGCGACCCCGTGGTCCTGCACTGCGATCGCGATGACATCGAAATTGGTATCAATGCCAAAAGACGCAAGTGTCGGGATGAGCTGGAGATTAAAATCCGATATTTTTATCGGCTCGGCCGTCTCACTCAATTCCTCGAGCTCCTGCTCGCTCGATATGAGCTCAATCCCATAGCCACGGACGCTCTCCAGATCGTCTCTTAGTGTCCGTGCTGCATCCTCGGTCATATACACCTTGTAGTCTCTGAGATGGTCGAGCACGGCGCGTGTGAAGGCACCACCACCCATTGTATCACCGAAGATGACCACGTCTTCCCGTGTCCTCCGGAGTTCATTAGCCACGATACGGGTGGGTGACGGGAGCACGAGCTTGTATGCGCTCTCAAGATTCCTAATAAGATCAGAATCAAAGATCAGTATGTCCTGCGTGCCCGCGCCTATATCCATTGCGAGAATATTCATGGCATTCGTCTCCCTTTTATCTCACCGGCGATATTCTCCTGCATCATCTGCCCTACAGACGCCATATCCTGCGTCTGGCCGAGCACCCACATCAACTTCACCAACGCCGTCTCGGGCAGCATGTCCTCAGCCTCTATGACGCCCGCATGGAGTAGATCACGGCCGGTATCATAGACCCTATCACAGATGGCGCCATATAAACATTGGGAGGTCATCACGACAGGAATGCCGCGCTCCACCGTGCGCCGTATGCTCGGGATCCATTCCGCGGAGACGTGTCCTAACCCTGTGCCCTCCACGACAAGCCCCTTATAGCCCTGCTCGACGAAATACTCGAGCACTGCGGGATCTTCACCCGGAAAGAACTTGATGAGCGCACACCGCTCTTCAAGCGCAGCTCTGAGCACCAATTCGCGCTCGCCACGCTGTACATAGGGCGCTGTGGCCTCGATCCGCACTCTCGCCACATCGCCGGCGCTGTACCATACTCGGCCAATAGGCTCATCATTGATCGATTGGAATGCGGGCCGGGCCGAGGTGTGCATCTTCCGCACCTTCGTGCCGCGGTGTATGAGACAGAAATCGTCGGAGGTGCTGCCATGCATCACGACCACAACCTCAGCGATGTCGCTCGTGGCCACTTTCGCGGCGCAGATCGCGTTCATCGAGGCATCACTGGACGGGCGGTCTGAACTGCGCTGAGAGCCGACGAGCACAACTGGCACGGGCGTCTGCACCATGAATGCCAGTGCCGCAGCGGTATAGCCCATGGTATCGGTCCCGTGAGTCACGATAATACCGTCCGCCCCATTCTGTATCTCCGCATGGACCTCAGCAGCGAGTCGCTGCCAGTACGTGGCACGCATGTTCTCGCTCAGTATGCTGTACACGACCTGGCCAGTAATGGTGGCGATCTGGCCCAGCTCTGGAATGGCCTCGAGGATATCCGCAGTGGTGAATTGCGGTGAGACCGCACCGGTTCGATAATCGACCTTCGAGGCGATCGTGCCGCCCGTCGAGAGTATCGCGAGGAAAGGCAAGCGTTCTGTTCTTTGCGTTTCTGGTGCTTCGACCGCCGTATGCTCCTGAACTACACCTGCTCTACTGACCAGCTCGAGCTCAACATCCTGAGGCCGAATACCGATGTTATAGCCGCTGTCGAGCTTAATGACGATATTCTGCGATGCCGTGGGCATGAAAATGCCTTCGTAGACGGTGATGCCGGAATCGGTACTCTTTCGTACCCGTATGCGGTCGCCCTCTTCAAACTCAGATTGCTGCATCAAGAGTCCATCAAGATTGAGAGGATATAAGGGTTATAGCGCACTGCCAGATCGTTCTTCAACGCACTGAAGACGAGAAAGCACTACGTCAGGCGCGATCGGACGATGAGAATGCGCGCTGTGCGACCTGAAGCACCATCACTGCATGAATGAGTAAAAAAATAAAAAGGGGATGATCTGAATTGATTCGTTCTCCCCTCCTCTTCGGTATGCCTTTTTAATCTACAGCCTGCGCGATGTCCTCGGCCTTCACGGTCTTCCGACCAGCGTGCTTCGCGAGTGCCACAGCCTTCTTCGCGATCTTCGCGCCATAGTCCTCGAGCAGCTGTGTCATCTCTTCAGCGGCCTCTTCACTCACTCGCTCGGCTCCTGCGCTCTTAACCAACCTGGTTACAGGTGCTTTTGGTAATACAGCCATTTTTATCACTGATACTGGGTACGAGGAGGATATATATAAGCTTTTTGGTGGTTTGACCCCCTTGGCCCGGCTTAATCTGGTGACGGGCGCGATAGCTCGTGCCGAACCCGTGAAGTGCATGGTGTTCAGGTGTCACGTGCGAAAATCCGCGGTCAACCTGGCAGCAGAAGATGTGTATGCATCGCGAAAGGTTTTATCCTGGCTTGACGAATAGTAAACTAAAGGAGGCAAGCATGAGCGCTCAGCAACCGAAGGTAAAGAAGGAGAAGATCAATATCTTCAAGATTGGCAGATTGTGGTGCTTCAAGCACTTCTTCGGCGAGCCTGAGATCTTCAAAGAGCTGGCTGAGTATTACCATCGCGAGACCTACCGGTTCGAGTTCGAGAACGTGAGTGAGCGGGATAAGGTGATCGCCTATCTGGAGGAGCGGGGTTTCGAGCCCGTTCCGATCGAGGATACCGCCCCCTATACGGTGAAGATCGATCGGTTCAAGAAATACGCACCGATACTGAAGAATTCCGTTCATTCGGAGGATCGCGCGAAGGAGCGAGTATTCGTGATGAAGGATCTCGCCGCAGTCGAGGAAGCGATCGCGAAGGGCGCGCAAAGAGTTAAGTGACGCATGCAGTGACGTGACCGAGCAATAGTCGAGTAATTACTGAATTCGCATGACCACTGAAGTGCAGGATGAGCTGTGCAAAGACCGGGTAAGAGCTAACCTTCTGTGCTACACGCGGCGCGCATTTCGGATGCAGCCCGCGCTTAATCATCCCGCTATTCTGGATATCGGCTGCGGCACGGGCGTTCCGACGCTGGAGCTCGCGCGGGTGAGTAACGGAACAGTAACAGGACTGGACATCAATCAGCCTGCACTGGACGATCTACAGCAGAAGATCGCTGCGGCAAACCTCGCAGATCGGGTGACGGCTGTGAACGGCTCGCTATTCGAGCTGGAGTTCCCGGACGAGAGCTTCGATATCCTCTGGGCCGAGGGCTCAATCGCGGTTATTGGCTTTGAACAGGGTCTGCAAGCATGGCGACGACTGCTCAAGCCCGCCGGTTTCCTGGTGGTTCATGATGAACTCGGTGACCTGAAGACGAAACAGAACCACATCACCAAAAGCGGCTATGAGTTGCTCGGGCAGTTTACCATTTCCGCCGATGAATGGTGGTGTGCATATTATGAGCCGCTGGAGAAGCGGATAGCGGAACTGCGTGCAAAATACCGCGACGACACAAAGGCGCTTGCAGTGCTTGACAGAGAGTATCGCGAAGTATCGCTGTTCAAAAGCAATCCTGAACAAAACGCTTCTGTCTTCTTCGTGATGCAGAAGCGGCAGGAAGTAGCTAACCGTGGAGAATGAACAGCAGCAACAACAAACGGCAAGCATATGAATTCCACGACCGCAAAGTAGTTCACGCTGAAGATTCAACAAAGCGTGGGGTAATCTAAAAAGGGAGCAGTACCACCTATAATATAGGAAGGGAGAGGTGTGTAATGGCCAGTGAAGAAAGTAAGCCCCGCCCGAGAAGGCTGAGAGCGGTCTGCGAGCGTATTGACGATAAGTTTGCAACGTTCTCGGACCTCCACGGTGTTGTTCATGACCGCTTTACCAGACTGTACAAGAACAAGCCCGTTTTGACACTTTTCCTCGCTATCCTCTTCTTCGTCGCCATTGCCCTATTTGATGCGGCGGTGCACGTTGGGGTACACGAGTGGTACTATCAATATCATGAGGCTCCCGACCAGGAGGGATCGCTGATTGAAAGTGAGCAGATAACGCCAACGCAGATCCGCCATCTGCTGACCTACGGGGACGGCGGGTACGTCCGTATCTGGGAGCCCTGCACGAGCAAGCATGCACCGGATAAGGGCTGGCTGGTCGTTGAGAACCCCTATTACCGGTTGAATATCAACCTGGATCACAGCTACTATACGATCTTTGATAGGATGAGAGACCGGGATATCCTGGTCTACAATGATGCCGTTTCGAGCAAGATCGATGTCCTCACGGCCTGTGATTTCGGCTTTGCTGATCATGACGGTGACAATTCACTCGCTTATGCAAGCACGGCGCTCTACGACACCGACGGACTGGAATACGAGTTCGTTTACGAGGACGCAGCCCGGGGCTTTCTGATGATCGATACTCGTAGCTGGGATACGTGTCAGGTGGAGAGGGGAGAGGGCTATGATGTGGAAGCAGAGGTCATATTCGGCATCTTCGCCGACAGACCATACTTCATCAATGCCGTTGAACTCATCAACCTCCAGAAGGAGGGATACGTCTATCCGAACGCTGTCAGGGATCCGGATGAGATCGTGCAATCCTGGGTCTTGATTGATGAGTATCGCACTACCTGTATGCGCGGCGGGGATAACTCAAATTACGATTTGTGGGGCCCACCGCTGCTCTACAATCTCACCACCATCGGGCGGAGCGAGCGGAAGCCGTGGCACGTTGGTTCTGCCGCGTTCTCGCTGATGTTCCCGACCCACATCCTGCTCGGTGACAAAATTGGAGGCGGTGTGATCTTCTCATTGCCCGAGGGTAGCTTCAGATTCGATGACCGCCTGGGTGTCTACGGCGATCAGATCGTGGGCGAGTTCATTGTCAATGTGGATAAGCCCCAGAACGCTCTAGCATTCACCGTGAATCCCGTCAACGAGCTGCTCTTCTTCTACGACTTCGAGGAATTCAACACCGTTGCAGGATATCCATATCTGATGCGAACAACCTGTGAACGTTATGGGTTGGAATATCCCGGCGGGACGCTCGATGCGCATGAGTGGCAGACAAAGCGCTACGCCTATGTGATCACGCTCGTGGATCAGTGGTATGATCCGGAAAACACCCGGGTTTCCGAGGCGACATGGGCGCTTGCAGATGGCAGCCTTGCTGATTTCAACCGCTACCAGAGCAGAATCCATGAAGAGCTGGCGAGAACTGCCCCGCTTACCAGTCGCTAGCTAAAAGTGGTTCACTCAGCGCCTGCGCCGTTGTGCAATACATACCACGATTATGAAGCAGCAGAGGGCAACGATTGCTTCATATCCGGGGATCGGTAACTCGAAATCCCAGCCCTCTTGAGCAGCTGTTGGCATCGGTGAAGCAGGTGGCGGAGATAATGGCGGTGTGGGTAATGCTGTTGGACTTGGCGTTGGTTCCGGCATCACCGTCGGCGTGGGCTGTAACGGCCGCGCCGGATCCAGGGGGAAGGGGTCTATACCGTCGTCATAACCATCTCCGTCCGTATCGTTGTTGTACTGATCTGTTCCCATGATCAGCTCCTGGAGCGTTGAAAGCCCATCACCATCAGCATCGAGCGACGCAGCGCTACCACCTGGGCGTATATCTCGTTTCGGGGTGACCGTACCAGAAACCGAGAAGACACTGTAATGTGAGATGTTCGCCCAGACGTAATGCCCGGTGAGATTAACGCCACCGACAGGTACCTCCTCCCAGTCTCCGGAACGTTCATTGTAATACCGAAGCGTCAGGGAGCGCTCGTCGAGATCTCCCAGCTCACCCGGATCATAGAATACCGTAATCACCACCCATCCGGTGCTGTTCGCCACGTTCGCGCTCACGTTCGCCCATACATAGCCGCCGATACTGTTCGTGAGCTCACGAACGCCCGCTGGCGGCAGGATCGCGCGTTGCACACGCAGCGAGCCGGCGGAATAATCATCCTTAGCACTGATATCGAAGTCCACGTCCGACTCGGTAGCGGTCACGTACAGCGTGCGCGCACCCGCAAGCCCCACGAGATTACTGTCACTGAAATCCGAGCCGATAATGAGCTCATCAAGCCGCCGGTCAGAATCGATGGTGTACGTGACGCCCTGTATCGTGATAGAGCCTTCTGAAATGATGCCCGCATGCACCATCGCGTTGGTGAGGGTAATCTCAGGAGGGAGGACTGTGCCAACCACCACGCTGTTCGTGATAACCGAGTTGGTGATCGTAGAATCAGTAATGGTGGAGTCAATAATTGCGGATCTATCAATGACAGAACCGCTAATAGATGACATTGACCCGTCCTCTGAGCAATTGATGATCGCGGAATCAGTGATACTGTTGGTTACATCGGGCTCTGGACCGACGATGCCGCGCACGATCGTCCGTGTTTCCAGGCTGTCCGTCACGGTCGGGTCATACTTTGAGCGCGCTTCTACCGTAACGCGGTATATGCCCGGCTCGGAATCGCCAACGGTAAGCGTAATGCTCGAAACGTCGCGCGGCCCGAGCAGCATACTGGGAGGGTCCAGGAAGAGAATCGCAGGGTCATCACTGCTCGAATTGAATAGCTCAAATTCATCCAAGTCATTGCCAAGATTCTTTACCTTGATACTATACGTTGCATTTGTTTCGGTCGTGACCGCTTGCAATGCCGGCGTTGACGATTCTGAAATAGACACACTGACCCCGTAGAATATATCGTCCTGAATGTAATAGGTGTCGTTAATAATAGTGTTATCAGGCGATAAATAGAGCCATACCTCACTATAATAGCACGATTCCGCATCGTTGTTTGCTATAATGTTGTTCGATGCATCAATTAACGCTGCCCCCCAATAGCTCCCTGTTACGAAATTATTGGATATCGTGTTATAACTTGCTTCCAAAAGATAAAAACCCTCAAAAATGTTAGAACTCAGCGAATTATTCGAAAAGGTGCTGTTTTCAGATGCCCATACATAAATACCCGAGAGCCTGTTTTCAGTGGCAATGTTGCCTGTTACAGTTATATTATCAGAGAAATATAGTAACCCTATACCCTGCTCATTGCCGGTAACGACGTTCGAGCTTATTGATAGATTGGAAGAACGGGAAGCGCCTATCCCAAAATACGTGTTATTTGAGACGATATTATGAGCTATAATAGTGTCCCATACATTGAATAACCAGATACCCTGAAACTGATTGTTAACAATGGTGTTATTCGTTATTATGTTATTGCACCCATATCCGCCAGTTCCGTAAATGCTTAATCCAAATCGGTTACCTGACAATTCGTTCTGTAATACCGTATTATTACTACTAGAATCGAACAGTCCTATACCACTGAAAATGTTGTAGCTTGCCATGTTGTTTGCAATGTTATTATTGTTCGTAAAATCACCCAAATCAATCCCATTGTAGCTGTGGTTGGAAAGGATATTATTATTCAGGTAATTGTTACTTGCCCAGTCCCACAATGAAATACCAGATCCTTCATTTGCCGTGGCAATATTATCTTCGATCGTATTCTTGCTGCTGGTACCCATAATGTCAATTCCCGAGTAGTAGTTGTACCGTGCGTCATTACGAGCTATAGTATTGTTATCATTAGCGTCCCATAGGATAATCCCTGAACCTTCATTAGAGCTGACGATGTTATCCGTTATAGTGGCATTACTGCTGGTGCCCCAGAGACTGATACCGCCATCCCAATGCTGATACTTCACTGTGTTGTTAGTAATCTGGGTATTTGTAGCGTCACCGAGGGAGATTCCCTCGATACTATTTAAATCGAGCGTATTTCCGGATAACGTATTATTATCGCCACGGTACAGATAAATGCCCCAGTAATTCGAGGTCACGATGTTTTTGCGCACAAGATTGTGGTCTCCATATTCGAGATATATGCCTGTGTCACCGTTTGCGTCCAACCAATTATCCTCTACAATGTTTTCCGATGATCCAGATAACACGATGCCGATATACTCATTGAGGCTCACGTTGTTGGCACGTATCGTATTACGCTGAATCGAGGCTGGTGGTGAATCCCCCGCGCTATAAACCAGAGCTAGCGCGAGTGGCCCGCTCGAGCTCGCCTTTCGTGACGTCCGTAAAGCAGACGGTTTTGGTGGTTCTGAAAGCTTGGTGCGGGCATCATCATCGTTATCCGCCGCGCGTGCATCTCTTCCAGAATAACGCTCAAATGCCGGTGCACTCCACAGGCTCTGTACACACATCGCCGGTAGACCACCAGGAATCGTATTCAGTGCGAAAATACCGTTATAATTACCGGTCACGATGTTGTTCTCGATAAGGTTATCGCTCGAAGCGAGGAAGATACCCGCTTTCCCTGCTGCTGTTGCATTCAGTATGGTGAATCCGCTGATGGTCACCCGATCAGCAGTAACCGTAACGACATCAATGCTCGTATTGGCCGCCTGAATAACCGTGCCAGATGGATCACCCGTAGATGATCTGATCGTTATTGATTTGTTCACCACCACGTTCTCGGTGTAGGTGCCGGAATCGACTTCGATGATATGACCTTCAGTCGTATTAGGCGCGTCAATGGCCGCCTGAATCGAGGAGAACTGTTCGGAGGTGTTCAGATTGTGAATGGGATACGGTGCGGCAAGTCCCTCCGATAAAGGCCCTGCGTCCACAACTGCTCCGTTCGGTGAGTTTACCGTACTCTCGCCGCCAGAGTATGGTGCAAACCCAAACACCAGAAAAAAAACGATGAATAAGAGACTTACAACTTGTTTGTTCATTTTCAGCTTCACCCTCTTTTTCACGTTCCTCCTTAGAGCGCTATGACAGAACGGATCGTCAAGCTGTTAGAAGCAGGGTAGCCAATGAGGTCTCAGAATGCCCGAGATGGAGTAAAAAAACAACCTCGGGGTCAGAAGTAGCCAGGAATTTGTCATCTTGAAAAGCGGTCGCCTTCAGAAGAGGTGTTCATTGTAACAATACATGGTGAAGCGCCTTAAAAAGTTTGCGGCGTAATGGGGCTGTAGAGTTAGTGGGTGCTACCCAAAATCAACTCGAAAATTAAGCCGCCGGAGTGAAAATATTGCTTTTGATGAATGCTTTAGATCACCAACCCCCAATAAGTTGACACCCACTCAAAAGCGAAACCTTTAAATAGCGAGTGCACTAATTGCTCCCCGATGGAAAAAATGCCTGAACAATACTACTGTTTTACGTGCGGGGCACCTTTGAACTCGGAGGATAAGTGTAGCATCTGCGGTAAAGAACCTGCCGCCTGCACGTGTGGACCGAGACGTAGAGAGAAATAAGGTTAAACATGTTCTGGTGCTCACTTTGAGATGAGAAGACAAATCGTGATTTTGTCCTTATAGCGGATACGCTGGGGGCTTTAAACCACATACTTTTTTCCCCGCTGCGTCCTCGCTCGTATGTCGATTTCTCTCCTGCATCGCATTGTCAAGTCTCCAATCCACGGCAGAGCTATCGTGACTGAAACCGCGATACTGCTATAGGAGGATTAACACACGAGCGATCGAGCCATGAATCAAGCTAGCTACTTATCCCTTCGTGCCTCACTAATAACCAGAAAGAGAAGGGAGCGAGTCTGAACGATGCACGAATGGGCACTGGCAGAGGCAGTCATCGAGGCAGCCGTTGCGGATGCGCGTAAAGAAGGGATGACCGAGATCACGGAGATCACCGTGCGGATCGGTGAGCTGCAACAGATAGAGCTCGACCCGTTCACCTTTGCGCTGGACGAGATCACCAAAATGCATGGGAAGCTGCTGCAGAACGCGCAGGTGAAGCTGGAGGACGAGCCGGCGATCTTCACATGCCGGGTCTGCGGTACCGAATGGCGCTATCAGAAAGCGAGTCTGAACGAAGCGGAGGGCGAAGCGATTCATTTTGCGCCTGAAGTGGCGCACGCGTATATGCGCTGCCCGAGCTGTAAGAGCCCGGATTTTGAGGTCGTGCAGGGTCGTGGCGTGACGATCCAGCGGATAAAAGGGCTGAAATAATGGAGGGGCATGACGATGGATCCGCGCGTGAGCGTGGTTGACAAACGGTTGGCGGGTATAGAGCGAATCATCGCGGTAACCGGCGGTAAAGGTGGTATTGGAAAGAGCCTGACCTCATCGGTGCTCGCCCTGATCCTTGCGCAACGGGGCTATAAGGTCGGGCTGCTCGATCTGGACATGTCCGCGCCTTCCGCACACGTGATCCTGGGCATTGACGATGTCTTCCCCGAGGAGGAGTACGGTATTATCCCGCCTGTGGTACACGGCATCTCGTTCATGAGCATCTGCTATTTCACTGACGATGCTGCTGCACCACTGCGCGGTGAAGATATCACGAACGCGATGCTGGAATTGCTCGCCATTACACGGTGGGGCGCCCTGGATTTCCTCATTGTTGATATGCCACCCGGTATCGGTGATGCGGCGATGGACGTCATCCGGTGGCTGAAGCGTGCCGAGTTCCTGATCATGACCACTGGCTCGAAGGTCGCTCTGGTCACGGTAAAGAAGGTCATTCAGATGCTCCAGGAGCTTCAGAAGCCGATTATCGGCGTCATTGAGAATATGAAGATGCGGGAGTCCGCACTCGTGCGGGATGAGTTGAGCGCATACAACGTGCCGCTCCTGGGTGCGATCGAGTTCGATATGGATCTTGAGGATAAGATCGGTAATGCGGACGCGTTAGGTAAGAGCGCCATGGCTGCGCGACTCACGGAGATCGTCATACAGGATCCGCGGTTCAAATTGAATCAGCGCTGAACCCTTTTTAAAAAGATTTCAAAGCACGAGGATCGCACACCAGAAGAGCCAGAGCAGCGTGTGGAGAGCACCGTAACCTCAACAGATCCGGGGCACGGGATCGCCAATGGGCGTTTCCACGATCCGCATACCACCCACCCGGGTCTTCATTACCACGCCCTTCAAGTCATCTGTTGCCGTGCCGATGATCGCGGCGTCCCGACCTTGCTTTGTTGCTCGCAGTGCCGCAAGTACCGCTTCCGCTTTCTCCTCGACGACGCCGAGTACCAACTTCCCCTCGTTTCCGACCTCCAGCGGATCGATCCCCAGCAGCTCGCAGGCGCTCCGCACCGATTCCCGCACCGGAATCGCCGCCTCCTCGATCAGAATGCCGACGTTCGATTTCGTGCTGAACTCGTTCAGCAGATTCGCGAGCCCGCCACGGGTGGGATCCTTCATCGCTACGATCCCGCCAACCGCCAGGATCGCCTGGATCGGCTTGTTCAGAGGCGCGATATCAGATTCCAGCGCGGTATCAAACTCGAACCCTTCACGGAACGAGAGCAGCGCGACACCGTGATCGCCGACATACCCTGAAACGATTATCCTGTCGCCCGCGCGCAGATTCGAATCCAGTAACCAGTTGCCGTTGAGCGCACGGTACGTTCGCACCTCCGCGAGATTACGCTCCAACGCGGCTGTTCGCCGGCCGATCGCGGAGGTGTTCACCACCAGCTTCTCCACCGCGCCACGCTCCACTACTTTCGTATCGCCGGTGACGACCGCGACCCCGGCCTCCTCGCAGGTGCGCTTCATGCTCGCTAACACCCGCTCGAAGTCGTGCATCGGGAACCCCTCCTCGATCACGAAGGCGACCGAAAGCCCGAGCGGTTGCGCACCCATGACCGCGATGTCGTTCACTGTACCCGCGACTGCAAGCGATCCGATATCACCACCCGGGAAGAAGAGCGGCTTCACGGTGTGTGAATCGGTCGTAAAGACGATATTATCAACGACTGCGGAATCGTCCAGCGCCTGTAACGGCACCTCGATCGTGCTCCTCAAATCACTGTTACTGCTTTCTGCCATGAACGTGAAGGTGAAGTATCTGAGCACGAGCTTGAGCAACTCGTGCATTCCCTCGCCTCCCGCGCCGTGCTCCAGTTTGATACTGCTCTCGATCGTCATGGTAGTGGGGAACGCTACGGGTATATCTTTATAGCGGGAGCATATTAAGCAGTGGAAACCCATGGGCTCGAGACGGAAGGTGCTCTTCATCACCTCCAATGCGCACAAGGTACAGGAGATACAGGAGCTGGCGGCAGCGGAATCGCGAGCTATCACGATCGAGCATCTCGATTACGACTACCCCGAGCTACAGCTCGATACCAGTGAGGAGGTGGCGCGCGAGAGTGCGGCGTACATCCAGAATCAACTAACGATCAAGCGGCCCTTCTTCCTCGAAGATTCCGGACTCCACATACCCGCCTTGAACGGCTTTCCCGGCCCGTTTTCCGCATTCGTCTTCCGGACGATCGGAAACGAAGGAATCTTGCGACTGATGGCTGACCACACGGGTGAAGCCCGCACCGCAACCTTTAAGACCGTGGTCGCCTACTGCGCATCACGAACCGCGACGCCGCTGCTCTTTGTCGGTATCGTTAAAGGTCGTATAGCAGAAACGATGCGGGGCACGAACGGCTTCGGCTATGATCCGCTCTTCGAGATCAGGGGCAAGACCTTTGCTGAGATGAGCCGCGAAGAGAAGAGCAAGCGCTCGCACCGGAGCCGCGCATTCATGAAATTCCTGGCGCATATCTCAGAGCAGCGGAGCCCGGACGAGACTATATAATATATATACTATATATAGAAATTTCGAAAGGCTTAAATACCCCGCGCGCTTCTTTTCCTGCAAGGGATGACACGAGGTGAAGCGCGGAAGCGGTTTGCCGCTCTTATTGCCCGGCAAGCCGAAACTCGTAGCCCTGCCACCACCCCCTTTGCCAGATACTTCCTGTTCGGGTCCGTCTTGCATGGCATGTCTGTCTTCCTCCCGCATGAGAAGAAATTCTTCGACCTCTTCGAGGAGCTTGCGGATACCACGGTAGAGGCCGCACAACTGATGCTGGATTTGAGTGCTGAGTATCAACCCGAGGATGCTGCTACCCCTTCGCTGAACCAGGATTCGCGCAGCTCCAACCTCATGGAGATCAGAGAGCAGCTCAAGGTCATTGAGCAGGAAGGTGATGCTATTGTGCACCACATTATTCAGGGGCTCTTTTATGATCACACGCGAGTCACGGAGGAGAAGGGCGACATCCGGTATTTCGCTCACAATCTTGACAATGTGATCGACGGCGTGGAGAAGGCCGTTGCGCGATTGGCATTTTCGCAGCGACCACTCACGCCGGAACCTGTGAATGAGTTCGCACCGATCATTCTGGAGACAGCGAACGAGATAAAGAAGGCTGTCTGCTGTTTACGTGACATCCGCCGCAGTGAGGTAACGCTGGAGGAGAGCTGCATACGAATCAACGAATTGGAGAATGAAGCGGATAAGGTAAATCGTAAATGGCTGAAACGGCTGATGACCACGCCGACGGAGAGTCCAAACGAGGTGCTCGAGCGGCTGCTGATCAAGGAGATCGTGGATATCCTGGAAGATACCATGGATAACTGCGAGGACGTGGCGAATATCCTGGAGACCTTTCGCTTGAAAGGCGGCATCTGATCTGATGGCCTCTGCAGTTCTCTACGTCATTATCATCATAATCCTTGCGCTACTCTACAACTTCCTGAATGGCGCGAACGACAGCGCGAATGCGATCGCCACGGTGATCGCGACGAAAGCGTTGACCCCGCTCAAGGCGTTAACGCTCGCAAGTGTCTTCAACCTTATTGGCGCCTTCGCGTTCACCGCGGTGGCGCAGACGATCGGAAAAGGTATCGTCTCGATCACCGAGCTGGCCACGGAGGTCTTCTTCCTCGTACTCATCAGCGGCTTACTGGGCGCGATCATCTGGACCTATGTCTGTACCGCGAGCGGGATCCCGATCAGCGTGACACATGCGCTGGTCGGCGCGATCATGGGTGCCGGGCTTGTCGCTGGTGGCACGCGCGTGATCAGGTGGGAGATCCTCACGGAGAAGGTCTTCCTTGCGATCGCGCTCGGCCCCTTTGCGGGTTTTGTTGCCGGTGCACTGATCTTTGCACTCATCAGCTGGGTGCTCTTTCTCGCCTTTAAAGGCACCCCGACACCTGAGGTGGCGCGATTCTTTCGCAAGCTCCAGCCCATCTCCGCGTCCTTCATGTCCTTCAGCCACGGCATGAACGATACGCAGAATGCGATGGGCGTGATCAGTGCCGCTCTGATCGCCGCGGGGTTCCTCGCCGCACCACCCGGGGAGCCGTTTCCCGTGCCCTGGTGGGTGCGAATCGCCTGTGGCGTCATTATGGCGCTCGGTACACTGCTGATGGGCTCGCAGGTGATCCAAACCATGGGCATGCGCTTAACGAAGCTGGAGCCGCGGCACGGGTTTTCGGCAGAAGCGGGTGCCGGACTCGCCCTAATAGCCGTGAGTTTAGCGGGCATGCCGGTGAGCACGACACACGTCATGGGCTCGTCGGTGATCGGCGGATCTTTCTTCCAGAGCCTGAGCCGGATCCGGTGGCCTGAAGTGGTCCGGATGGTAACGGCATGGGCAATTACGCTCCCCCTGGCTGCGCTCATCGGCGGCCTGGCCTACTGGCTGCTCAACGCGCTTCTCTAGGAGGTGAAGTGCCCTTTTTTCTGTATATATACTCCCCTATTAATATGATCTTTAAGGGGTATTTATATAAACATGCAGCTGTTTATATATCCTGGTGATACGAAGATGAAAAAAGCGAAGGCGATAGCTCTGGCGGCACTCGTCCTGACGGCACTGGTTGCAGGGCTCACGCCCGCGATTGACGCCGCGATCCCCACGGGGCTCTCCGGTGAACTCACGATCGCCGGCTCGACCACCGTGCTCCCCATCAATCAGGAGTGCGCACGGCTGCTCATGGACGCGAATCCCGACCTGCGGATCTCTGTTTCCGGCGGCGGCTCCGGTCACGGCGTCAAGTCCGTCGGTGCGGGCGAGATCGATATCGGCGCGGTATCCCGGGACGTCAAGTCTTCGGAGCTGGAACAGTATCCCGATTTGAATCCAGTGGCCATCGGCAAGGATAGCGTGGCCGTCGTCGTACATCCCGGCAACACGGTCAGTGACCTGACACTGGAGCAACTGGCACAGATCTTCAGCGGCGAGATCACGAACTGGAAGCATGTTGGCGGCCCGGATGCAGAGATCCGGGTGATCACGCGTGAAGAAGGTTCGGGGACACGCGAGACCTTCGAAACGTACGTGATGACGCCCTTTGATCTGTATATTGCGGCACAGGCATCAGTAAAATCCTCAAACGGCGAGGTGCGCGCAACGGTCAGCAGCGATGACCGGAGCATCGGGTATCTCTCACTCGGCTACGTTGATTCGTCAATGAAGGCGCTCAGCGTTGGGGGCGTAGAAGCGACGGTCGAGAACGTTGTAGCGGGCGACTATCCGATCCAGCGGAGTCTGTATCTCATCACGAAGGGTGACCCAAGCACGCTCGAACAGGCATTTCTCGAGTTCGTGCTCAGCAGCGAAGGGCAAGCGGTCGTCGAGGATATGGGCTACATCGAGGTGGGTGGGGCGGTCACGCCGACCAAAACGCCATCCACAACGGCAGCGCCAACTGCTACATCGATCCCAACAGCGGCACCAACTCCGACGCCTGAAGAGCCCGGCTTCGAAGCCATAGTCGCCGTTACGGGACTGCTGGCCGTAGCGTATCTCACACGCCGCATGAAGAGCGCGTAAACAGCGCAGACAGGAGGAAAGAGAAAACACCAATCGAAGAATGAAGGATAGAGGTACTTTTCCCCCTCTATTTTTGTTATTTTTAGGCTTAATAGATGGTGAACAGGTGAAGCGAAAGGAGAAGCAACAACACGGAGCTCGTGAATCAACCATGAAGATCGCGCACATCTCGGACATTCATGCTGCGGACGCCCACTTCCTGCCCGAATTGGCGGAGAAGGTGATCGCGAAGCTGAACGAGCTGGAGCCGGAAATCCTTGTTGTTACTGGTGATCTGACGGATGAGGGCTATCCACAGGAATTCAAACGCGCGCGGGAATTCATCGAGCATATCCAGTGCGACATTGCGCTGGTTATCCCCGGGAACCATGATGTGCGGAACCTGGGCTATCTGGGGTTTGAAGCGATCTTCGGAGCACGCTCGAAGGTCGAGCGCTACAACAGCGTTACACTCGTAGGGCTCGATTCTGCTCAACCTGATCTCGATGAGGGCCATGTGGGCCGGGAGAAGTACGCAAGGCTCGAGCGGTGCCTCACCCACCACCCTGACGATTTCACCGTGGTTGCACTTCATCACCATGTGATCCCCGTCCCGAAGACCGGCCGTGAGCGGAACATACTCACTGACGCGGGCGATCTGCTCGAGTTATTCTCGCGCTGTCACGTGGACCTCATCCTCTGTGGTCACCGGCACGTGCCCTGGATATGGAACCTGAACGGGATGGTCATCGTCAACGCGGGCACGGTATGCTCGAATCGGGTGAAATGGAATATTCCGCAGTCGTTCAACCTCATCGAGCTGGACGACCGGAAAAAGGGCACGGTCGATATCTTCAGGATTTCTGCTCGTGGCGAGCAGGAGCTAGCCTTTTCGACGCGGCACCGGGAGGAGGTTGAGTAAGATGTGTGCCCTGGAGCGAATCAGGAGCAGGAAATTTATGACGCTCAACGGGAGCCTGCTGGAATGGGTAATCGAGAAATTACTCTTCGCGTGCGCGCTCTCTTCTATCCTTATCGTGCTTTTTATTATCATATTCATTCTACGTGAAGGCATTCCTGCCCTCGCGCTGGGCACCGAGTTCTTCTTCGGGATGACCTGGTGGCCGTCCCATGACCTCTTTGGGATCGTGCCGACGGTGGTGAGCACGTTCATCGTGGGCATCGGCGCACTGGGCATCGCCGCGCTTATTGGGATTCCAACCGCGATCTATCTGGCGGAATTCGCGCCTGAATGGATGCGGAACATCATCAAGCCGAGCGTCGAGATGCTCGTAGGCATTCCCTCGATCGTGCTCGGATTCTTTGGTTTATTGGTGCTCGTAGTCGCGATCAGGGACAACCTCGGCGGGTACGGTGAGTGCATCCTCGCGGGCTGGTTGATTCTCGCGGTAATGACGCTCCCACACGTCATCAGCATCTCCGAGGACTCTATCCGTGCGGTGCCGAAGGCTTATAAGGAGGCTTCGCTCGGGCTCGGCGCGACACCGTTACAGACCATCAGAAAGATTATTTTGCCCCATGCGAAGTCCGGCATCCTGGCATCACTGATGCTGGGCATGGGGAACGCGATCGGCGAGACCATGGCAGTACTCATGGTGATCGGGAACCCGAATATCCCCGGTATCCCTACCAGTGTGCTGGACTCGGTACGCGTGCTCACCTCCACGATTGTGATCGAACATGCCTACGTTGATTGGGGCTCGATGCACCAGCATGCGCTCTTCGCGCTTGGCGTCGTCCTCTTCGTTATCGTCGCGATCCTCAATGTGATTACCACCGGAATTATCCGGGGAGGCATGAGGAAGACCACATGAGGATAGAAACGGAAGAGAAACTGGTAAAGGCCGGATTGAGCGCAACGGCGCTTATTTCTGTGATCGTGCTCTTCATCGTCGTGCTCTTCATCCTCGTCAAAGGGATCGGGGCAATCAGTCCAGAGTTCTTGCTCGAAGCACCTTACCGGTTTGAATACGGCGGCGTCTTTCCGCAGATCATTGGCTCGCTCTGTTTGGTCGGGGTTTGCATGCTCTTCGCCGTACCACTGGGCATTGCGTCCGCGATCTACCTCGCGGAGTACGCGCCCGACAACATGATCACCAGCACTGTACGCTTCTTTGTGGAATGCCTGGCCGGTGTCCCCTCGATCGTGATCGGGTTGTTCGGGCTGGCGTTCCTCGTCTACTACCTGGGCATTGGCGTTTCCCTGCTCTCCGGCGGGCTCGCGCTCGGGTTCATGATCCTGCCGTGGACGGTGCGTGCGAGCGAAGAAGCGATAAAGACCGTGCCACAATCGTATCGGGAAGCTTCACTGGCGCTCGGTGTGACGAAGTGGAAGACCATACGGCATGTTGTCCTGAAGAGCGCATACCCCGGGATCATCACCGGGATACTCCTGGGCATGGGCAAGGCGATCGGGGAGACTGCGGTGGTGCTCTTAACCGCAGGCTCGGGTCTTGAATCCTTCCTCCCCCGGTCGATACTCGATCCCGTGGCCTCGCTTCCTGTGTATGTGTATATGCTGGCCACGCAAGGACATACGCCCGATGCGCTCTCGCGTGCATTCGGCGCGTCACTCGTGCTCATCATGCTCTTTTTAACGCTCAGTGTCTTTGCGCTCGTGCTCCGGAACCGGTACGTGAAGAAGATGGGCGGGGGCAGGTAGATGGATGGAATGTGAGAACGGAGAAGAATAAGTGAGAAATGAGTAAAATCGAGACGATCGACCTGAATGTTTATTACCGAAACGGAACCGTGCACGCTTTGCAGAACGTGTATATAAAGATCACAGCGAACAGGATCACCGCGCTCATCGGCCCCTCGGGCTGTGGTAAGACGACGTTCCTCAGGGCGTTGAATCGTATGAACGAGCTGAGAGGTGCGACAACAACTGGCCAGGTCCTCATCGACGGGCGGAACATCTATGATCCGGAGGAGGATGTGATCCAGTTGCGGAAGCAGGTGGGCATGGTCTTCCAGCAGCCCAATCCGTTTCCCATGAGTATCTATAATAATATCGCCTACGGTCCGCGGATTCATGGACAGAAGAACAGGGACATGGACCGCCTGGTGGAGGAGAGTTTGAAGAAGGCAGCGCTCTGGGACGAGGTCGCTGATCGGTTGGATGAGAACGCGTTGGGCTTCTCAGGGGGGCAGCAACAGCGGCTCTGCATCGCACGCGCCCTGGCAGTCAACCCCGAGATCATCCTCCTGGACGAGCCCTGCTCGGCTCTGGACCCGATCTCGACCGCGCACATAGAGGAGCTCTTGAAAGAGTTGAAGCGCGATTATACCATTGTGATCGTTACACACAACATGCAGCAGGCCGCTCGTGTCTCTGATTACACCGCCTTCTTCTACCTGGGCGAGCTGCTCGAGTGCGGCAAGACCCCGCGGATCTTCGAGCGGCCGGATGATAAGCGAACCGAGGATTATATTACCGGGAGATATGGCTAGATAGATGAAAGTCAGAAAAGAGTATTTGGATGCGTTAGAAACGCTCAAAAAAGATACGCTCACGATGGGCGAGCTCTCTAAGACGGCGGAGGAGAACGCGATCAAAGCGCTGGTCAACCATGATAAGGCACTGGCATCGAAATTGCTCGAAGAGAACGTCGTTATTGATAGAATAGAATTTGACATTGAGAATCAGTGTATGCGGCTGCTGGCGCTGCAGCAGCCCATGGCCGGTGATCTCAGACTGATCGGCACCTGCCTGAAGATCATTACGGACCTCGACCGGATCAGCGACCTCGCGGGCGATATCGCCGAGATCGTCCTGCAAATAGCGGATGAGCCGTATGCGAAACCGCTGATAGACATCCCGCGGATCTCGGAGATTACGCAGGGTATGCTGACCGATTGTCTCGCGGCATTTGAGACGCAAAAGATCGAGCAATTACAGGATTTCTCGGAGCGCGACGACCTGGTTGACGGGCTCTTTGGCCAGATACGGCGCGAGCTGGTCGCGATTATGATCGAAAATCCGCGCACGATAACGAGTGCGAGCCATCTGATCTTCATCGCACTGCACCAGGAGCGGATCGCGGACCATGCCTGTAATGTTGCTGCGCGCATCATTTATATGGTGACCGGGAAGCGGAAAAAGTTAGGGTGAACCTGTGCGACACCTTTTTTTTTTTCGCGCTCAGTTCTATGAGTTCGACTAATTAAAAGCCAGGTCGCGATCAACGCATCTCGCCTCGCGATTGATGGAATCGCAGCTGGTGGAATATTTAGGTTGGACGCAAGGTTCGAGGATGCCGTCGATCTACGTGCACATGTCGGGCCGGGATCTCCATGGAGACCTGCTCAAGATGTATGGGCTGGAGCGCAGGGATGACGAGCCCGTCAAGCTGAAGATGCTGGAGTGCCCGCATTGCCGCACCGTGAACACCGCGGGTGCACGCATCTGCATGCAGTGCCGTAAGCCGCTCGCAGTGGCGGAGGTGATGTCACGCGAAGCGAAGGTGGATGCGATGGTGAAGGAGTTCATAGACGCCGTTGCGAGTGATCCGAAGATGC
>JBNGDK010000004.1:0-74314 GCA_049975405.1 Candidatus Methanospirareceae archaeon | reverse complement strand
CGTGTGCCCGTAAATTGCGAGTCTGTCCTCAGGAGTGAGTTGCGGGACAGCCTCATAAATCACATAAACAGGGTTTATTTTCAGAGCCTGTTAAAGACTTTGAAGCAACTCTTTGTTTAGATTGTGGATATGTAGAGTTTTACATAAATGTTGACAAAATAAAGAAAAAGTTGAGAAAGTAATTTTCCTATTCGCTCACACTCCGGAAGCAGATTGGGTGCAGGGTATGATGATGTTTGCACGCGCCTATGGATATTATGCGGTGCGTGCGTGGGCGATTAGCGAGCACGCGGTATGAGCACCTGGCGCCGTGCTTTCACACTTGCAAGTATCAGCGAGATAGCGCCTGCAAGCGCATCAGGCCCGTCGTCATGCGCTGCCAGCGGGTAATGGATCAGTTGCTCCACGAGTTCGGGTAATCACGGTTCCAGGTATCGAGGAAGAGCAGCTGCCCGTTGGAATAGTAAGGCTCAATCGCCTGTCGCGCATACGAGCTTTGGTGGGCTTCTTCTTTTCTTCACGATGCGGTGCGGTGGTAGCCATGCGCGCCGATCCTTGCGTGCGTTCGGGCCGCCGGCGCGCTTTCCATCGGCGGGGTGGGATGCGGCGGCACGATGAAAGGCATAAGGCAAGTGGACTTCTTCAACACAATAAGGAAGTGTACAGTAGAGGTGGTACATTGGAGGAACGAATAAGAATGACCAGAAGAGATAAAATTGGAAGAATCGTTGTTGTACCTGCTCATTTACACGCGGGCAACATGGACTTAACCGGCGACCTTGGACGGCTCTACGGCACAGCAGGCTTTACTATCGACTATCCTCGGACCATCATAGAAGCCGTGAAATCAGAGAAAATCGCGATCACCGGCGAAGACGCGAAGAATGCCGAAAAATATGCACGCGCCTGCATTGAGCGATTCGGTATCGAGGGAGGAATTGCGGTTAATGTCAGAGAAACGATCCCAAAACACCTCGGCATGGGCTCTCAGACCGCACTGGCATTAGCGATAGGTCGTGCACTATCCGAGCTTTACAACCGTCCCATCGACATGGAGGAGATGGCTATTGCGCTCGGCAGATCAGACATTGTTGCCCTCGGGTTTAATTCGTTCCAAACAGGGGGTTTCATCGTCGACGGCGGCTACAAGCTAGAAGAGAAGGGGAGGCCGGGTGCCACCCTGCATCTTCAGATATCCGATCCCTGAGGACTGGCTCTTCGTCGTTTGCATACCGCACAAACCGATACCCGCGATACTGAAGCTAAAAGCGAACGAGGAAGAAATACTACGCAACCTGAAGTCGATGCCTGAGCCGATGTCCGACCGGCTCTCAAGGATATTGCTCATGCAGGTTATGCCCTCAATCATGGAGCACGACATAAAGACCTTTGGAAAATACATAACAGCGTACAACAGCCGCCTGGGAAGCTTCTGGGAAGAGTTTCAGGAAGGCAATACCTACTGCGACCCCGTCGTCGAGTCGGGCATACACCTGCTCTTAGAGAATGGCGCGTATGGCGCTTGCCAAACCTGCTGGGGTCCGACGTTCTATGGACTCGTAGACAGTGAAGCGACCGCGCGAGAGCTCGTTGGAAAGCTAACGAGTTTACTGGAGCCGCGAGGCGGTGGAGACGTCTTTTACACACCGGGAAACAATCAAGGAGCGACGATACGAAAATGGTAACTGCGATCGGCATAGACCCTGGCACCAAGAGCATGGACCTCTTTGGGTTTGATGATGCAACCGATGAGGTCTTCATCGACCTTGCAATACCGCGCGTTGAAGTAACAAAGAATCCCCGGATCGTGCTGGATGCCATGCGGGCACTAGAGCGGGAGATTGATGTCATCGTCGGTCCAAGCGGCTACGGACTGCCGATGGTAAAAGCCTCGGACGCAACGGACGCGGAAATTAAGGCTGCAACGTTCATCACGCAAGCCGACGTTGCAAGAAGGCTTAATATCGTCGGGTTACGAGAGTTGATGTTCCTCATGAAAGCGTCAGACATGAATATCTGGTTCCCGCCCGGTGTGATCATGCTGCCGACCGTGCCCGAATACCGAAAGATCAACCGAATCGACATGGGGACCGCGGACAAGGTCTTCACGGCCGTTTCCGGGGTGAGAGATCAAGCAGAGAAGTACGGTCTCGAGTACTCAGAAACTTCGTTCATTATTCTTGAGATCGGCTTCGGCTACACAGCTGCAATGGGCATAGAGAACGGTAAAATAGTTGACGGCGTCGGTGGAACTATGGGCGGCGTCGGGTACATGGGCATGGGCGCAATGGATGGCGAGCTTGCCTACGCCTTGGCGAATACGATCGCGGATTTTTCGAAGATGCAGCTCTTCGATGGTGGGGCAGCAGCTATTGCAACTATAAATCCTCAGCAGATGTCAATTGAGGAATTCATTAGCAGCGCACGGAATTCCGAGCAGACGGCGCTCGCTTATTCTGCCATGCTCGAAGCGATTCTCAAGGACACGTATCTCATGCTCTCATCAGTCCGCGAGCCACGGGAGATATTACTGAGTGGTCGGTTCACAAGGATAGACCCGTTTGTTCAGGACGTGAGATCTGTACTGCATGACCATCTCGGCGAACTCGGAATCAACGCAGGGATAAGAACGCTGACAAGGGCCGGCGGTGCAGTAAAGGAAGCTGCAGAGGGCGCGGCAATTATCGCAAACGGCATAGGAGGTGGCAGATACGAGAGCCTGATTGAGACTATGGAGCTGCGAAAAAGTTCGGGAGGAGTTTTCAGCCACATTTACCTGAAGACTGAAATCAAAGAACAAATAGAGAGAATATTCATGCGGTAACAGTTCATTAGATTCGAAGTGCTCTAGCTCTAACGATAATGAATTGGGTTTTTCTCCGACTTTAGGAGCGAGTAGAGGAGACGTAACTTCAGCTAGACAGGTTATTTTGAGAAACAATGCCTCGGCAGAAGCTTTCTTCACTTTTCATAAGAGTGCCGCGTAAGGCTATCGCGCCCGCGGTATAAGCACCTGCCTTCGTGCCTTCTCATTCGCAAGTATCAACGCGATAGCGCCGGCGAGCGCATCAGGCCCATCATCGTGCGCTGCAAGCGGGTAATGGATCAGCTGCTCAACGAGCTCGGGATAGTCCTGGTTCCATGTATCGAGGAATCGAAGCTGTCCGTTGGAATAGTACGGCTCGATCGCCTGTATGCGAGCGAGCTTCGGTGTGTTATGCCAGATGAGTTTGTGGGGCACGGTAACCCTGGCCGCCTGTTGCCGTTCACGCAGCACGAGTTCGAAGCTACAGGGGTGGGGATCAGATTTAGCTTTGTCGAGCGAATTCGCCTCGATGCCGATCTGCTTGTAGTTGAAGAACCCCTGCAGCTCGATGAGCTTGTCAATGAGCTTTGAGTGCGGGGTGCACCCCGGAACGCCTCGTCTTTTTCTTGATCTAACCCGGATCGTTTAACTGAGCGGTGGCAGTTGCTAGTGATGTGTAACCATGTGCCGGGAAACGCAAGAAGAGCGGACTGTCGAGACGAGAACGGTGAGGGTTAAGTATGAATAGCGTCAGAACGCATGGTATAATAGGGTAAGTTGTTCTTCAGAGAAGAACAGGAGGAAAAGAAGATGTTGTTTATGGATATATGGACGTGGAAACCAGAACAGCGGGAAGAAATGGGGAAACGATGGTCAGCGTGGAAATGTCCTGAAGGGATGACTGTTCAAGGCGCATGGTTAGATCTCTCCGGAACTCGATACTTTGTGCTCTACGAGGTGGACGATCCAACAGTTCTTCTGGCAGCCAACAATTCCTGGACGGACGTCGCTAAGGTTGAGTCTGTACCGGTAATGGACGCTGAGAACGTACTGAAAATCCCGCGTGTGCGTCTGGATGTATTTTGACACACCTAAACCCGTTCCGATCCTTCGGGTTTATACCACCTAAAATTGCTCTGAAGAGGATCCCCCGTTGCGTGCGAAGGGCATGATAACTGAAGAAACCGCTTGCCCGAGTGGCGCAAGGGTTCGAAACAGCCCATTTACGCGAGTAAAAGACCGCAGTGGATACCGTTAAGTATCAAAAGGATCTTGCTCGTTATGGGGTGAGAGTTATGGGTGAGGAACTTAAAGATATTATCACGGGGATGCTGGCGGAATTCCAGAAGATCATCTCAGTTGAGGCCGCAGTGGGTACGCCGATGGAGTTCGAGGATAAGGTCTTGATCCCGGTCTTTAGCATCGGGTTCGCTGCAGGTGGCGGCGGTGGTGCGACGCGCAAAGAGAAGGAAGGGGCAGGCTATGGCGTTGGCGGTGGTGGTGGTTTGAGTCCTGTTGCGCTTATTGCCGTTTTCAAGGGCGTTTCAGGCGCCGGGGGACTGAAGGTGCTCTCACTGAAACCGTCCGGCGCGCTCGATAAGATCGTGGGCGAAGCGCTGCCGACCGTTATGGAGAAAGTCTCGGAGATGCGAACTGGTAAGAAGGCCGAAGGTACGAAGACCGAAACAGGATCATACCCGGTGTAAGTGAACGATACAAATACGCTTCTGCTGCCCTTCGTCTCCTGTTACGTATTCTGGTAATCCCACAGGATTGTCTGTAGTGCACTAACCGGAACTGAAATGACCCTAACACTCATTCTCCTGGCTATTTTCGCACTTATTATACTACTTAGTGTTGCGACAGTACTCATTCCCGCCGACATCGCGATCCGGGTCGTGAAAGAAGGTCCGATCACTGAAGTAATTCTATCTTTTGGGCTACTGCTCGGTGCGCTGGTCGGGCTCGTCGAGTACCGTGCAGAGCAGCAGGAATTTCAGGCACGGATCCTGGGTCGCACGGTGTTCCGAAGACCACTGGAACGTCGCACGGCATGGAACGTGGATGAGAGGAAGCGGAAGAAAGCTGAAAAGAAAGGGCCAGACTGGAAGACGATGATGACGCACGCTGACGAACTGTACAGTGCAGGAAAGGAGCTCGTGCGTGCGCTCAACAGACACCTATCACTGAAGCGTGCGCGTGGTAAGCTGGTAATGGGGCTGCCGGATGCGGCCGAGACCGGTCTGCTGATCGGAGCGCTGTACGCGGGACGCGGGATCGCAACTGCTGCATGTCCATCAGCCGCCTGTTTTGAGATTGAACCATCATTTCACGAGGAGAAGCTGGATACTGATGCCGCCGTGGAGCTTAGCTTGCCGCTCGTTAGCATTGCGGCTCCGGTTATCCGGTTCCTCTGGAAGATGCGGAAGATCTTCCGGACAACGTGATGATGTAGCCGTACTATTAAAGTTCAATTCATCAAATTACGGTTTCAGCGGGTCCTTTTTCCGATATACCATACCCTGGAACGACGCAATGAGTTCTTTCTGCTCATTGGTGATCTCAACGATGTAGCTGGCGATTTTCGGATGGAATGAGATCTCGCGCGCTTCCGCATAGAGCACGCCGTCCGTTGCAGCCCTGAAGAAAGAGATACAGGAATTGATCGCCACAGAAACCGTGCCATGCGAGTTCGAAGCCACCCCAAAGGCAAAATCGGCCAGGGTGAAAATAGCACCGCCATGCACCATGCCGAACATGTTATGGTGGCTCTTGTTGATCTCCAGCATCGCACGCGCATGCCCTTTCGAGACCTCCAGCAGCTTGATACCCGTCAATGCTGCGTAGTTATCGCCCTTAAATAACTCCTCTGTTACGTCCATCGTTCCTCAACTAATTCTATCCTTGAATTACGACCGTATATACTTATTATCGACTTGACGGTGCAGTGCTGAATGTTTGGTGGAAGCAACGCGGCTTCACCCCGCGATGTAAATCGCGGGCTTCAACGGAATCGCAAACGTCCTCTTACCCGTGGGATCGTGCTCTTCGTTGATACTGATCTCACAGCCGAACTCCCGGCTTAAATACGCCTGCTCGCGTGCCAGGATCGCCGATTCGTTCAGTTCGGCATATTCTACATTACTCTTCAAAAGCTGCTTCACGAACTGTAACGTGCTCTTGTCCTTACGGCGGTGCATCGCCTCGCGTATCTTATCCTTCTCCGGCACGTCCTTGAGCGCCCTGAAGAGCTCCCATTTCCAACGCTCGGACGCCGCATCCGCAGTGTACAGATAGATCTTACGCGGCTCGATGCGTGCTACTTTCAAGATCTCCTGGATGTCCTCAATTAGAGCGCGCAAATAGTCCTCCTCACGTTCCACCTGGTTGTTAATCAGCTCCGTCTTGATCCGTGGGAGTTTCTCGAGCGAGACGAAAGAGTCATGTCGTTTGTGCCACAGCTCTTCACAGATATGCGGTACGAGCGGTGAGAGCATAATGAGCCACTCATCCAGCACGTTCTTTACAATCTGCTGTCTCCGTTCTACGCTCGCCCGCTTCTCATAGTACCGGAGATCGTTCATCAGATTGAAGACCATATTAATCCCACCGTCACGGATTCGGAACCCCTCAAAGAGCTCGTAGGATTGCTGTAACCGCCGGTAAAACCGCGAGAGCAGCCAGAGATCGATATGTGTATACTCATCCGCGCGTAGTGGCTCCGCATCGACACTCTCTGTGAAGACCGTGATGAGCGCATGGAACCGGCGCCGTAACGCATCGGTATCCTGCTCACGCCAGTTGACGACCGTGGCAAAATCAGCATTGAGCGCGCAGTAAAGCCGGTAGAGATCCACGCCATAGAGTTCCGAGACGCGCGCCAGTGGAATGACGTTCCCCTTACTCTTTGAGATCTTCCGCCCTTCTCGGATCATCAGCTCGTTCAGGGTGATTGCTTTCGGCCAGTGCTCCTCGGGGAAGATCGCCGCATGATGCATGAGGAAGAATACAAGATGGTTTGAGAGATGAGGCGGCGCGGTATGACGCTGATCGTTCGGGTACCAGTAGGTGAACTCCCGCCGCAGCCGCTCCAGAGCGGCAAGTTCGAGCGAGCATGCCGTCGCCACGCGCCCTGCATCACCGTTGCCCAGCAATACGTAATCGAAGAACTGCTCATCCAGCGCTTCAACCGGCACGTCCCGTAAAAGATGCGCAATGGTGTACATCGCCATATAAATCGTCGAATCACTCAGTGACTCGATGATCCACTCCGGCTCGAACGGGAACCGGGTGCCTAACCCGCGTTTCCGTGCGCAGGGTCTAAACGCTAACCAGTCAATGATATCGTGCATGTACGCCTTGTACTTCTCCGGATAGAAGGTCATCTGCGCCACGAGCTTGTGCCCTTCATCCTTCCACCAGTGCGGTGTGTAATCGATGAACCACTGATCCTGCAGAACCGCAACGATCACTTTGTTGCCGCCGCGCGTCACCGCTTTGCGGGAGGTCTCGTAGAAGATATCTGAGATGCTCTCGGCCTGTAACCAGTCCTTCACCTGATCCTTTATCTGCGCGATCTCAATGCCCGCAAACTGCTTACACCGTTCGTTCAAGATCCCACGATAGAACTCATCCTTGTAAATGATCTGCGTGGCCTCCTCGAGCCGTCCGTCCTCCTGGCTCGCGATGCGCATCTGCTCGCAAATCTCCTTCGCCGGGAGGTCGTACCCCTCGATATCAATCACCTTGATCGGCTCGAGCTCGATACCGCGGTCACGGCGTAAATCCTCAAGGCCCATGTAGTCATAGGGCGCGTGTGCCGGGACCGAATAGACCACGCCGGTGCCGACATCCTCATCAACGAGACTCGCGGGAAAGATGGGTATTTCACGCTCATCAACGAGCTCTAATGCCGTTTTCCAGAGCAGATCATCACCCGTTAATTCGTCTAAAAGCTCGATCTCTTCTCGCTGATAGCGCAACTTCTCCGCAGCCTCCCGGGAGACAATCCAAACTTCGTCGTTCACCCGTACGCGCACATACGTGGCTTCCGGTTTTATCCAGATATTGGTGACTCCGAAGATCGTCTCAGGCCGAAGCGTGGCCGCAAGCAGGTACGCATCCTCGTCACAGAGTTTGAACTTGATCACGGTATACTCGATGATCGAGACCTTATCGGTATCTCCTTCGCCGATATCATCCTCACCGACCGCGCAACCCTCGGTATACGAGTACGTGATCGGGTATTTCCCTTTCTTTATAACGCCCGTATCGTAAAGCTTCTTGAACTGCCATTCGATGAACTTGTTGTACCTCGGCTCCATCGTATTGAACCGCCGGCGCCAATCGATGGAATAGCCCATCTGTTTGAAGTCCTCAGATATCCGTGCAGCAAAAAACGAGGCAACATTCTCAGGGTCATCGAAGGTTTTAAGGATCTCATCAACCTGTGCAGGATCTTCATAAATCGAGACGTAATCGCGGTACCGTGTGATGACCGACTCGTCACCGCGCGCAATGCTGTCGGCGATCGCCAGGATCGGCGTGCCGGTAACGTGAAACGCCATGGGGAAAAGGACATTGTAGCCCTGTAATCGCTTAAATCGCGCAATGATGTCCCCGATCGTGTACGTTCGCCCGTGCCCTATATGGAGTGGACCCGAAGTGTACGGATACGGGACGGTCAGATAGAATTTCTCACGCTGGTCGGTTTCAGGCTCGAAGAGCTTGCTCTCCGTCCAGTTCCGCTGCCATTTCTCCTCGATTGCTTTAAAATTCAGTTCAGAAGCGTCCATTTTGACTCAGTTCACGGCTCAATTCCTTACTCAGGTGCTCCTCTGGTGCCTGTGGAGTGGTGCCCTGATACTGTGTTAGGTGTGCAGGTTAAAAAGCTGCGCGATTTTCACGATTATCTCGAGGCCGTAGCAGCTCGCACGAACTTACGAGACCGGAATGATTGAACAGAACTCCGCGGATCCAATACGAGCACACGAAAGAACTCTAAGGAACCCGTAAGGTTTTAATGGTTTGCGGTCTTAGATTCTACGCATGGCGAAGAAGATGGCGGAGAAGAGCATAACGGAGATCAACGCACGGATTGCTGATGGGAGCGTCCGGGTGGTGACTGCGGATACCATGGGTGAACTCGTGAACGAATGGGGGACCCAGAAGACGGTAAAAGAAGTGGATGTGGTCACCACCGGAACATTCGGGCCGATGTGCTCATCCGGCGTATTCTTTAACTTCGGCCATGCTGATCCGCCAATCAAGATGCAGCGTGTATGGCTCAATGAGGTGGAGGCTTATACGGGGATTGCCGCGGTGGACGCGTATCTGGGCGCGACGCAACTCTCTGATGATCGTGGCATGGAATATGGCGGCGGGCACGTCATCGAGGACTTGGTATCCCGGAAATCGGTCGCGATAAGAGCCACGAGCTATGGCACAGACTGCTATCCCCGGAAAGAACTGGAGACGACCATAACACTCGAGGATCTGAATCAAGCGGTGATGACGAATCCCCGAAATGCATCAGAACGGTACTTCGCTGCGACCAACTCCACCAATCGAACGTTATACACATATATGGGCACGTTACTGCCAAATTATCGGAACGTTAATTATGCAGGTGCGGGTGCGCTCTCCCCACTGGCCAACGATCCGGGATACGAGACTATCGGTATCGGAACTCGGATTCTCCTCTGTGGTGCTCAGGGGTACGTCATGGGCGTGGGAACACAACACAACCCGACCAATCGTTTTGGCACGCTTATGGTGAGCGGTAATTTGAAGGACATGAAGCAGGATTTCGTGAAAGGTGCAACCTTCGATGGCTATGGCGCCACCCTTTACATCGGCGTTGGTGTGCCGATTCCGATCTTGAACGAAACGATCGCGAAGCAGACCGCGGTTCAGGATGCTGATCTCATCACGGAAGTAATTGATTATGGTGTTGGCCGTCGCGAACGGCCAATGCTGGCGAAAGTAACGTATGATGACTTGAAATCGGGAATGATAGAGCTTGAGGGCAAAGAAGTACCCACCTCACCACTTTCGAGCTTCCTTATGGCACAGCGGGTCGCTGATGAGTTGCAATCGCTGATCCAGAAGGGTGAGTTCACCCTAACGCTGCCGGTAGAGCGCTTACCGCGGGACACCGTGGTGAAGCCAATGAAGCAGCCGGAGCTCCCTCTCGTGAAGGATGTTATTATTCGTGATGTTCCAACTATCCACGAAACGGCAAGTATCGAAGAGGCCGCGCGAATGATCATGGAGACTCAGACCACCCATATTCCCGTACTCTCGAAGGATAAGAAACTCGTGGGGATGGTCACTGCGTGGGATATCGCTGCGGCAGTGGCGAAGCGGCACGTCGAATTGTCCGAGATCATGACGAAGAAAGTGATAACCGCAGACCTTGATGAGCCCCTGGAGCTCGTAATCCGGAAGATGGAACGCGGCAACATCTCCGCATTGCCCGTGATCGATAACCACAGGCGGATCATCGGTATGGTGACGAGCGATGAGATCAGCCGGATGATCCGGAAGAAGAAATGGAAATGGAAACTCGGGCTCTGAAGGTCGATCTGCTCTGTTTGGGCG
Organism: Candidatus Methanospirareceae archaeon; assembly: GCA_049975405.1. Lineage (GTDB taxonomy): Archaea > Halobacteriota > Syntropharchaeia > Alkanophagales > Methanospirareceae > JACGMN01. The sequence continues at coordinate 63,906 of JBNGDK010000004.1, read as the reverse complement.
CCAGGGTGGCGGGCATAGACCGGGGCAGGAAGGCAGGCGCGGGCCCGGCGGCTGGTGGGATGTTCATTATCGGCGACACCGTCGCGAACGTAGCAACGCAGAGCTGGTTCGTTGCGCAATCACCCTACCAGCTGGAGTTTACCGATGATCGCTACCAGCTCATGAAGGATGGACAGTTCGTGACCGAGGTGCGATTCCCCACCGCGACGTTCCAGAGTTTGAAGACTGCGGAGGGTGTTCCCTATTCCAAGATCGCGCTCCTGCATGGCATGGATTGCCTGGCAACAACGACCATCCAGACCTGCGTTTACTGGAATACGCCGTTACGGTGTCGATTTTGCGCGATTGAGCTCTCGTTGCAGAGCGGTGCGACGATCGCGAAGAAGACGCCCGAGCAGCTCGCGGAGGTGGCACGAGCGGCGAAGCGGCTGGATTCCGTCACACACGTTACGCTCACCACCGGGACCACCGCAACACCCGATAAAGGGATAAAGCACCTGGTCAACGTGGCGCGTATGATAAAAGCGGCGACCGGGTTACCCATTCACGTGCAATTCGAGCCGCCCAAAGACCTCAGTATCATCGATCGGCTCGCAGACACCGTTGATACCGTGGGCATCCATGTGGAGAGCTTCGACAAGCGGGTTCAGAGCGCGATAACGCCCTGTAAGGCGCACATACCGCTGGAGCAGTACATTGCGGCATGGAAGCGGAGCGTCGCGCTCTTCGGTGAGAGTCAGGTGAGCAGTTTCGTGATTGTCGGCCTTGGTGAGCATGACGAATCGATCATCGAAGGTAGTCGCCTCTTAGCGGAACTGGGCGTGTACCCGTTCATCGTACCGCTGCGGCCCATTCCCGGCTCAATGCTGGAGCATGCACGGCCGCCGGACCCCGAGCGAATACGGCCGTTGTGTGAAACGGTCGCGGAGATACTGCGTGAGAGGGGCGTGAGCTGGCGGAAGTGCAAGGCGGGCTGCGTTAAATGTCGGGCGTGTTCGCCACTGCCAGACTATGAATAGTAAGCGGTTCTTAACTCGAGAAAAGCGGGAAAAATCGGGTGGCAACTCTGCCAGTAGGTCCAGAACTTGATATAGGCGGTGCTCACCGTGATCCACGTATCCATCTCTTTAAATCGGGCACCTTCTCGACCCGTCTAATACCATCAACCGCGTCAAAGTGTTTCCTATTAAAAGATAGAAGATATTCTATCCCTTCTCTCTGCATCATTGCGCAAATCACTGCATCAAAACTTGGCATTGGATACCGTTTGAATATCTCAAGTTCTCTGAGAATACGTCCGTGCTGGTAGATAGCACACAAATATCTTCTGCTTCCAGAAAAAGGGCTAAATCAAAATCACCGGTAACAATTTCATTAGCGTTAATGCTGTGCTTGACGATGTGCTGCTTAGCTCGTTCCGTTAGTTTTACCCTTATTCGCCTTCCTATTTGTTTTTCACAAACCGTTACTGACGTCCTTAAACAAACCAGTTACACCTCATACCGCCCGTAACTGAGCGCGAGCATGCCAGCAACACCGTATCTCGCGAGTAATGCTAAATCCTCCTGCTTCAGCTTTTGCTCGCTTAAAGGCGGCAGCGGCTTCGTTCGTTTGCAGATGATTCGGCCACCGGTCATCTGCGCGCCAATGTAACCTTTGCTATTGCCTTTCACGAAGACCACGCCTTTGCGCAATTCCACACCCAGAAATTCCGCTGCGTTACCCAAAATTACCACGGTACCGCCATTGAGCAGCGCAGCCGCATTCATGCCGGCATTCCCGGACACGACGACCTCGCCATGGCGCATCAGAATCCCAACGCTGATCCCGACATCGCCCTTCACAGTTACTTTTGCATCGGTCATGCAGCGTGCAGCAAGAGTATGTCGTAGCAAGCCATCAGCAATCACCAATTCGTCATCCCGGATGACGTTGGGTGCGAGCGGAGCGTTGTGCTCGTGCTCTTCCGGGTGGTGGAGAAGCCAGGTGATCGAGACGAATTTCTTGTAGCCCGCACGGTCGGATTCTACCTCAATAATGTTACCCAGCGGTTCCCGAACCTCGCCGCGGACATAAATTGCACCGGCAAGCATGCTCAAGCCGAGATGTGAATCGGCGTTACCATCTATCATGATCGAGCCAACCTCAGGCAGCTCCTTACCGTTACCCCCAAAAAAGACGAGATCCACGCCCAGGCTCGAGCCGATGCGCTTACCAGCATCACCCTTGATATGCACGTCCTCGCCATGCTTCAACGCAGCCACCACTTCCTCGTACGTATAGCTCGTGCCGTGCTGCGCGGGTATGATATCAGCAGGCTTGAGCCGCTCGCCCTTATGCTGCCAGATAAAGTTATACGTGAAGTCTCCGACACAATCCTGCGGCGGCGCACCCAGGTTCAGTTTCATTTAACTCCACCAGTTACTTAATAACGCATCCGTGCTTAACGTTCTGTCGCTTTTATCGCTGAATCGTATCTGTTTAAAATGACGTACTGCTTATGGAATGCCGGCTCGTCCAGCAAGGATTCGAGCAGGGAAGCTGCGAGGTACTCGATCGGGCATCGGGCCAGTATCGAAAAGCGTGCGATGCCACGCTCAAAATAGTAAAGGGCACGCCCCATCGATTGATACACGGGAGTTTGCTCTCGCGGCCCGAGCATTACCTCTCGATATACCAGTCGGGCTGCAATCTCTCCTGCAAGAAATGCCACTCATGGCAGTTCACGCAGCATGCGGTCGGCGACTGGGTGTCTCCTCGTGAAGTAGCCACTGCAGTCCGGCGGTATTTGACCGAATATGAGATTACTCCTGTTCCACGTGAGCAGGCAACGAGCTGGCATGCGCATGAGCTCTGTAAGGGCTGTGGCCGGTGTATTTTGCAGGGCAAGCGGAGCGAACACTGCCCCGGTGTTCTCAGTCCCGATAAGATCGAACTGAGCCCGCAGGGCTGGGGGCCGGCGCGCAATATCGTCGCCTTCACCGGCGGCGATCTCACCTGTCAGCCTGAATTCTACGTGCGGTCAACGGAATTGATCAAAGGTATTCCTGAAAGCGTGTGGGTGCTCATAGAGACGAACGGGTATGGCCTCACTCCGGAGAATCTGGGTATGTTACAGGATGCAGGCGCTGATGCCTTCTGGCTTGATATAAAGGCGTACGATGACGAGGTACACCGGCGATTGACCGGCGTCTCGAACGCGCGTATCCTCCAGCTGCCAGCGGAACTGAAAGAGCGAGGATTCGTCTTCGAAGTGCTCACACTCTGCATCCCCGGTTGGGTTGAGGCAGATCAAATTGGTCACATAGCAGAGGAGATAGCCAGGGTTGACACCGAGATTCCGTACACCATACTCGCATTCTTTCCCGCATACCAGCTGCGTAACGTGCCTCCACCCTCTCTGGAGCAGATGAGCGATGCCTTCCTTGCGGCAAGGGCTGCTGGACTGCGCAAGATCAAACTCGGGAACGTTCACCTGGTGGCGCACACACGCGAGAATTACGAAACCCTGGAGCTCATTGTTGGTCGAGATAGTCTGTAAAAGACCGGTTTATTACACGCTGCTTCTTACCTAACAGTGCACACTCATGACTTCCGCGGAAAAGCAAACGGAAGAGCAGCGGAGCACCGAAGATGCCGCTTACGTTACGTGGCTGCGAACGAATGCGAAAACCCTCGCGGAGATCTTTAAACGGCTCGATCCGTATCGAATCCAGGATCTCATTCGCAGCTACGAGACGTACCGTGACCGTCCGGTCTCGCTGTACGCGCCGCTTCGTGGAGCGGAAGAGCGTGTGTTCAAAAAGCTTGCCGGTTCCGAGCGACTCACGAAGATATTCATCGTAAAAATGGGTGCCTTTGTCTTCGCGCCTTCGCAATTAACGCCTACAAGCGCATCTGTGGATCTGGGGACGGCGATGTTCCGCCGTTTCTTCATACACGGCTTTTGGGTCTCAGTTATCGCACTGAACGAGACGTTTTTAATAGCGGCGACCGAGCACATGCTGCGCTACGTGCTCGAGCACGAGCTTGCTCAGCGCGAGATCTATACCGAAATGGCGGAATATAATCTCCAGAACCTCACGCCGGACATGCGGGGCGTCGTTCACGAAGAAGCACGTGTAAAAGCGATCAAACGCTCCGGCATCTCAGAAGACGAGGTGGAACAAGAGCGGCAGTTGATCATTGAACTCTCGGGACGTCATCCCGTCGTGCCTGTTCATTTTGCATCCGCCGCTCTGGTCAGGTATCTCATAGCGAATTGGGCTCAGCTGCAGCAGTTAGGTGCTGCCAGCCAGACGGAGATGGAGCGAGAGTTAGAAGGCCCGACGGCTAGTTTACTCGAACGAGTCCAGGTGGGTATCGAGCTATACGGGGTTTTTCTACGTGCTTTGAAGCGAGAACTGACCATGACGGGTGCGGAATTAGGGGTAGTTTTGGTTTGACTGCTTTTTTTCGTTTTGACTCGCAAAATCTGCGATGAATCGGGTTTTTTTATCTCTCGTCGTTTTTAAATTCTTGGTATCTTTTACGCTCAGGCTCTACCTATGTTGCGCATCACATTCTTGGGAACCGGAGGCTCAATGCCCACGCCGAACAGAACGCCGTCGGCAATCGCCGTGAATCGAGAGGGTGAGTTGCTGCTCTTTGATTGTGGCGAGGGCGCGCAGCAGCAGATGATGCGTGCGAAGACCGGTATGAAGCTTGCCGCTATCTTCCTCACACATTTCCATGCTGACCATGTGCTCGGTATTCCCGGGTTGATACAGACGATGGCTCTGCAGGGACGAGAAGAGCCGCTTGAGATTTACGGCCCGCGGTACGTGGATAAATTCCTCTACCATCTCCTCGCGTTAGGTTATGCTGGCCGGGGCTTCGAGATAAAAGCGATAGAACTGGGCGCTGGCGACGTGGTCCGAAGAGCGGGATATGAGATACGGACGATGAAGACCGAGCACAACGTCACGAGCATCGGCTATGTGCTCGAAGAGGACAAGCGTCCCGGGCGATTCAACCGTAGCCGAGCGATCGAGCTGGGTATTAAACCTGGCCCGCTTTTTGCGCGACTGCAGTCAGGATATTCAGTCGAGATTGACGGGCGCGAAATCAAACCCGAGCAGGTCCTGGGCCCGCCGCGACCGGGTCGCAAGATCGTATATACCGGTGATACCCGGCCGTGCGCGAGCGTGATCGAGGCGAGTAAGGACGCGGACCTGCTGATTCATGACGGGACACTTTCGGAGGAGACGAAGGAGTTTGCGATCGAGTATATGCATTCAACCGCATTGGAAGCAGCAGAGGTTGCCAATAAGGCCGGGGTGCGACAGCTCATGCTCACACATCTGAGCGCCCGGTATTCAGATCTCGAGGGTGCACGCAAGCTAAAAGCGGAAGCGCAAGAGGTTTTTGAGAACAGCGACGTGGCATGCGACCTCCTGACGATCGAGGTCGGGTACCGGGAGTGAGGAGAGTAAGCCCCCTTCTGTTTCAGCAGCATTTATCTGAGCGCCTTCCTCAGGCTTGCACCCGCGAGGCTGGTCGTTCCATCCGTGACCATACGACTTCATCCTTACGGAATCATCACCTGGGTATGGCCCGGTTCCGTTTCTATACCAGAGCCAAGACTCTCGCCTTACGCCCTCTCGGCGTTCGCTCCCTACGGTGGGGGGACTTTCCTCAGCCCTCGAACAACGAGGACCGGCGGCTGCCCTTCCTCTCTCCCGTACTTTATAATTTGTTCTCCGAGGATAAATTATAGCTCGTTTGGTTACTCAGCGATGATAAACGGGGATGAGATCACTCAAGCCACCTGCGCCCGCACCAACACGCTCTTTGCGCTCATCATACACGCCGCCAAACGTCCATCTCGGCTCCACCCCGGTCATTATCGCGACGACTTTCGCCATGCCGTTGAAATCCTCATTGACGCGCGCGCCCCAGATCACGTTCGCGTTCTGATCCAGCTCGTACGTGAGCAGTTCAACGATGTCGTTGGTCTCTTTCATCGTGAGGTCAGAGCCGCCAGTCACGTGAATCAGCGAGCCCGTTGCACCGCGATAATCTGCCTCCAGCAACGGGTGACAGAGCGCGTCCTCGACGACCGCTTCAGGTTTGTGCTCTGATTTGGCCGTTTCGCCCACGAGCATGACCGCTACACCACCCTCCTCCATTACTGCTTTGAGGTCCGCAAAGTCGAGATTCACCAATGACGGCCGCGTGATCGTCTCCGTTATCCCCTGGATAGTCTCCGCGATCAGCATATCCATTGTCCTGAATGCGTCATTTACCGGCAGATTGCCCGCGTACTTGATCAGCTTGTCGTTCTCCAGCACAATAACCGTATCAGTGGTTTCTCGCAAGCGCTCAATACCCTCTGCCGCTTTTTTCCGTCTGATCCGCTCCGCTTCAAACGGATATGAGACCATCGCCACGACAATTGCGCCCTCTTCCTTCGCAATATCGGCAACCACCGGCGCTGCGCCTGTACCGGTACCGCCGCCCATACCTGCGGTGAGGAAGACGAAGTTCTTGCCCGTCACGAGCCGCCGAATTGCTTCCTTGTCCAGTTCCGCGGCCTTCCGACCCATATCCGGCGAACCGCCCGCGCCCAATCCGCGCGTGAGCGATTTTCCGATCAAATACTTGTTCTCACACCTAATGGAGTCCAGATGCAGCTTGTCGGTGTTGATAGCAATTCTGCTCACCCCTTCCAAGCCACCCAGATATTCCAAACGATTCATAGAGTTGTTGCCAGCGCCACCGACACCAACGATCGCTAGTTGAGGAACACCAAACAAATCGTCATCCTCCTCGACCGGCTTATTTTCCGTCTCTTTCGCGTATCCCAGCATCTCTCCCATCTTTTCCTCTTTTTCTTTAAGCCTATCGCCCCACATTTTCCTTCTCCTATATAGGAATGAGGGGTTATATAAAGTTATCGGATGGAAATGCTCTTGAGCGCGCTTACAGGAAAATGCATTTTAGTCGTTTAAAAAGCAAAATAAGCAGTTAAAAAGGTTTTAGCTTCGTTCGCGGAACACGATTGAAGTGCGGCAGCCGCTTCCACAGGAAATGATGGGTCGCCGAATCCGCGGCGCGAAGCGGGAGTGAAGAGGCTGAAGAAGCGCGCTACCCGATGACCTGTACCGCGGCTATCAGTAGCGAGGGGGAGACGACCGTGTAAATCTGTTGCGAGTCATCACCGAGCAGCTCTACGTGTTTCAAAAGCTCCTGCGAATTACCTGCGATCATGGCATGTTTAACGGGAAATGAAGCGCCTTTGCTAAACGCAACGGCATTTTGAGCAACGACGGAGAAATCGCCAGATGCGCGAGAAGCGGTGTGCGCACCGATAACGTCATGCACAAAGAGTCCGTCCTTTGCATCGCCCAGAAGCTCGTCCTTCGTGGCGATTGCACGGTCGTCTGCTGCCTTCAGGATGAAGTTCGTCGGGCCAGGTACCGGTAGACTGCTGAAGCCGCGCAGGGCGTTTCCCGTGCTTTCGACCTGATCTTTCGCGCCGGTGTAGGTATCATAGAAGAAATTGGTGAGCACGCCGTTCGCAACAAGGGTTGTTGATTGCGTAGGGACACCTTCGCCGTCCATCTTCCGGGTGTTCACACCCAGCGGCATCGTGCCGTCGTCAACAATCGTGAGCATCTCGGACGCAATCGCTTCGCCTTTTCTACCATAATAGGGCGACTGTTTTCGCTGCACGGTTTCCGCGCTCAGCTGAGGGATAAGGGTGTAGGCGAAGAGGCTCTGCACAGCGTGAGGTGAGAAGATCACCGGGAGCTTCTTCGTTTGGATAGGTTTGCCACCAAGGTTTTCGGCTGCGAGTCGTACCGCTTCTGTACCGATCGCGCCAAAATCAACCTCATTGAGCAGCCGGCTCACTTTGCTCTCGTAGCCTGAAGTCTCTTCACCCAGCCCGTCGCGTGCGACGACTGACATACCAGCTGACGCATACGTGCCCGAATCATGAATTTCGACACCCTCCGAGTTCATAATGAAACTCTCATCGTGCCCTGCGGCGAAGCTCCCCTCAGTGGGTTCGCACCCAATGCCCGGTTTCAGCTCATACGCGCTCGTTCCCGCGAGCATTTCCTTACAGTAGTTCATCGCCAGTTCGCTCCCGCTTTCCGCATTGAGCATCTCAATGATGGTGCGATCGAACGTTTTTTCAGGTGTGCAGTAACCGCGAGTAAGCGCGCCCATCTTCCGTGATGGCAAGCTTCTGAAGTGCATGTCATGTTCGGATACACGCGCGTGCTTGATGGCATGTGTGACGCACTCCTCTAGGTTCCGCTGCTCAACTGCTGTGGTGTGCGCGAATCCGATTTTATGTGCGATAACGACGCGGACGCCGATCCCCGTGCTTCTCACGTACCGCATGGTCTTGACCTCATCGCGCTCAAGCTCAATGCTGAGCACAGTGCCCCGTTCGCCGTAGAGTTCGACCTGGTCGCAACGCGGCGTAGCAAATTCCAGTGCGATACGAAGGAGATCAAGCATCGTAGTTCACCCATTCTGTTTCCGCGCAAATCACCGCCGTGAAACGGTGCACACGCAGGAGAGCCCGTAGGAGTATCATTCGCGAAGTTATTTACGTGGTTCTTTTTGTAGTAGTGAAGCGTGGAATATTAAAGAGCATGGTCGGTCCGATAACCGAAGGCGAACTGGTGCACCTTCTTGACAGAAAAGGACGGAGATACCAGATACTCGTGAAAACGGGAGCCACGTTCACGTTCCGCCGCGGTTCGCTGGCTCACGACGAACTCATCGGTCTGGAGGACGGGAGCGTGGTAAAATCAGATCATGGTGAGCGACTTCTCGTCACTCGACCGACCCTGGAAGAGTATATCGCCAAGATGCGAAAAGGCTCGCAGATCATTTATCCAAAGGATATCGCAGCTATCCTGATGTTCGCCGATATCTTCCCGGGTGCACGGGTACTGGAGGCGGGCATTGGCTCGGGCGCGCTGACGATGGCGCTGCTCCGTGCTGTAGGACCGCGCGGCACCGTAATATCCTATGAGCGACGGTCGGACTTTCTGGGGGTCGCTCGCAGCAACATCGAAACCTTCTTCGGTGCGGTTGAGAGTGCGGGAGCAGAGGGCTCGGGCGAGCTAATCGTCAGGGAGAAGGACGTATACGACGGGATAGAGGAGCGTGATGTAGATCGAGTAATTCTGGACCTTCAAGAGCCCTGGAGAGCGCTGAAACACGTTGATGTAGCACTCCGAAACGGTGGTATTCTGCTCTGCTATAATCCGACCGTGCTGCAGATCTTCAAGCTCTCGAAGCGGCTTGAGTCACAGTTCGCGGAGCGATTCCGGGTCATGGGCATTTACGAAATGGCACTACGCGGCTGGGAGGTTAAAGGGCGGAGTATGCGGCCGGAGAATCGCATGGTCGCTCATACCGGTTTTATCTTCATTGCGCGGAAGTTTGCGCCCGCGGCGTGAAAACTATCGTAAACGTGCTGCAGCAGCTCGGTGTGGCTGGAGGAGAAGAAGAGGTGACTGGAGCACGCGCAATCAGAACAGCCAAACTGCGCGATGGAATTCAGGTGTGCGTCCAGGTATGCGGCGACCTCGCATTCTTTACGCGTCTTCGATTCTGAAAAGATCACGTCCGTCACGCGAACCGCAGGATCCGCGAGAAAAAAATCGATGTGCCAGTGCAGTTGTTTCTTGTCACCCGGTTTACGGAGGTGCCGGTGGATCCGTGATTCCAGGCCCGAAAGCGCGGAACCAACATAGGCATAATAACCTTTAGAGAAGGCAAGAAGCCCCCGTTGTCCAACATTCAGCTCGGTATCGTTTACCGTCTCGATAATAAGCACATACGTGCCGTTCATGTTTCCGAACGCTTCGAGCTTTCAAGCAAGCACGCTGTAAAATCATTGAGTATCCGAAATGATAAATACAGTGACGGCCTTTGCGGTTCCGTAACCGAATGTGCGGACAGAAGGTGCCCTGAAGTATTTAATGGTGAAAATAAGAAAAGGGAAAGTAAGGAAGGGATGCAGATCGAAGAGCGAATAGCGGCGTTGAAGCGGGAGAGAAATGCGATCATTCTGGCGCATAACTACCAGATACCTGCGGTGCAGGACATTGCGGACTTCGTTGGTGACTCCTTGGAGCTCGCGCGACGAGCGACGGCGACAGATGCGGAACTGATCGTCTTTTGTGGGGTTGATTTTATGGCAGAGACCGCGGCGATCTTGAATCCGGAGAAGGCGGTGATTCTGCCTGATCTTTGCTCGATCTGCCCGATGGCGCAGCACTTGGTGAGCGAGGAGCTTCGATCCGTACAGCGTGCGCACCCGGAAGCCGAGACGGTTCTCTACATCAATACGCGTGCTGAGAGCAAGACACTTGCGGACTGTATCTGCACCTCGGCGAACGCACCTGAGATCGTTCGGGCAATGGATTCTGAGGAGGTTATCTTTGGGCCGGATCGCAACCTGGGCTATTATGCGCAGAAGGGCAGTGACAAGAGGCTCATCATCGTGCCCGAGCACGGGAATTGCCCCTCACATCATCAGATCTCGCTTGAAGAGCTGGAATCCGCGAAGAAGGCGCACCCGACCGCAACGATCATCGTGCACCCCGAAGTCACACCTGAGATTCAGGAACAAGCGGATTACGTCGCATCAACCGGTGGGATGGTGCGGCTTGTACGGGACATTGCGGACAAGGAACTCCTGATAGGCACGGAGATCGGGATCCTGCACCGTTTGAAAAAGGAAGCGCCGGATAAGGCGTATTACCCTATTTCCACGACCGCCGTCTGCCCGCAGATGAAGATGATCACCTTACCGAAGATTCTCAGGTCACTGGAGCAGGAAAAGCCGCGGATCGACCTGCCACCCGAGATCATGGAGCGTGCGCGGAAGCCCATAGAACGTATGCTCGCTTTATCCGCGTAAGTGGCCACCAAAAAGCGCTCGCCAGCCAGTTACTTGCCTCTTTAAAGATAGCGAACCTGATTCGCGTACTCACCGTTCTTTTGCTTTCAGCGCTGTAACGAGTTTCTCGTTCTGCTCCTGTGTGCCCACACTGATCCGGATAAGCGAATCGCCAGCTCCCCTGAAGGATCTACAGTCGCGAACGGTAATACCCTTCTCTTCCAGCTCGCTACACACTTCAGAAGACGTTCTGGGAACGACGTCCACGAGTACAAAGTTCGCTTCGGACGGGTACACCGTGAAGAGCCCCTGAAGCGCGGTTGTGAGATACTGACGTCCAGACCGTACCAGCTCGACACTCCGTCGCAGGTGCTCGGTATCCTGTAGCGCGGCGAGCGCGGCAACGAGTGCGACGTCATTCACCGTGAAGGGGAGCGAGACTTTCCGGTACATGCCCACCACCCATTCGGGCAGTACAGCGTAGCCAACGCGCAGCCCGGCGAGTCCAAAAGCCTTCGAGAAGGTACGTAAGACCAGCACGTTCTCGTATTCGCTCGTAAGCCTGACCAAGGATGCATCGGCGAACTCGACGTAAGCTTCGTCAAGCATTACCATAGCCCTCGGCACTGATTCCGCGAGCTTACGCACGTCATCCACCGCGATGCAGTTCCCGGTTGGGTTATTCGGCGATGAGAGAAAGATCATGCGCGTTCTGCTGCTACTGGCGGCTACAAGGTCATCAATGGAAATAGCGTAGTTCGCATCGGGGCTTCGCGGTATGTAGAATGGTGTCGCAGCAGCGATCTTCACCAGTGACTCGTAGAGCGAGAACGTGGGCACAGGGATAATCGCTTCATCGTTGCGTCCAAGAAAGATCTTAACGAGCGTGTCCAGAACGCCATCGATGCCCGCGCCGATGACAACGTTCTCCACGTTAACCGCGACATAGCGGGCAATTGCAGCCCTCAATGCTTCTTCGTTACGCTCCCAGGGATAGATGCTCAGGTTCAGCTCGCCGGCTGCTAGCGCATTGAGAATAGCGTGGACCGCTTCCGGGCTTGCACCCAGAGGATTCTCGTTGGAGCTCAGCTTTATCGCACCTTTGATCAATTTCCCGGGTTGATATTCCTTTATGTCCGCGATGGCATCGCGAACCGGTACTAGTTTTTTGAGGGTCATGTGGCAGTCAGCATGGCACAGAGAAGCGCAGATTAAATTAGTAGATAAGACGGATAAAAAGACCGTGCCCTCACCCAACTAAAAGCCGCGCAATGAGCGCACAGACCCGCTCCAAAAAGGCGCGGTCCGCGTCCGTGAAGGGTGCAGGTTCATGTGAGTCTATGTCAAGAACGCCCTGTAGTGTACCAGCAAAGCGGATGGGCACGACGATCTCGGCCTTCACGAGCGGGCTGCACGAGAGATAGTAGTGCTCCTTTCTGACGTCCGGGACGATCATGGTTTTCTGACGTACCGCAGCCTGCCCGCAGACGCCTGCGCCAAAGGGTATTCGGCTGTGCTCGGTCGGTGTACCCGTGAACGGTCCTAGAACGAGGTCGTTTCTGGTCTGCGCATCCAGGAGGTAAATGCCGACCCAGTTATAGTAAGGTACCGAGTCCTTGAGAAGCGTACAAAGTGCTGCCAGCTTCTCGTCCTGAGCAACGCTCGACGCGAGTAGCTGCTCCACGTGCGTAATGAGTCGAAGGAACGTGTGGTTCGAACTCATCATCAGTGTCTTCGCCCTACTCTAGTCTAATTTGATCAACCGAACCGCCGTGCCATAAGCCAGAAGCTCTGCAGCTCCAGCCATTGTCTGCGAGGTTGTGAACCGGACATTAATTACGGCATCGGCACCGAGCCGCTGCGCATCGTTGATCAGTCGGTTCAGCGCCTCCTGGCGCGCGTCGGACAGCATTTCCGTGTATTCCTGCAGCTCGCCGCCCACAATCGTCTTCAAGCCCGCGGCGATGTCCTTTCCGATGTGCTTTGCCCGTACGGTGTTTCCGAACGCGCCCCCGAGGATCTCGTAGCTGTAGCCCGGCACAGAATCTGTCGTTGAGATAATCATCCTCTCCCGCCTTTCACCTCCTCTTCTTACCTCCTATACTCCTCAGTAGGGTGCTCTATTATCGCTTCGCGCCCACGAAAGAGATAGAGCGCGAGGCCAATGAGAATGAGCGGAATCGAGTAAATAAGCGTAATTGGATAGCCCATAAGCAGAATGAGGCCGATACTGATAAAGATGATGCTCGTGATCACCTGGCTCTTCATGGCTCGACGGATAATGTGGTCTTTTCGATGCTCGGTGCACCTTCCGCGGTGGTACCGTTATTGTATTCTACACTCCCGTGACGGTCTTTAGCTTCTGCGCGTCCCCGCCCGCCTTTGCCAGGAGATCGGGCATCGTTTCTTTCGTATACACCTCGGCAGTGAGCGCGAGACTTCGTGCCTGGGAAAACGCTTTCTGCAGCAGCGGCTTGATCGTCTCAGCAGTCGGGTAAGCGGCGTTGAAGCCCACGTTACGTGCCTTATTACTCGCCTCATAGAGCAGGTCGAGGATGGTGAACCGCGTAGGATAGTCGTACCTCAGGTGCGTTGCGAGCGAAAAAGCTGCTTTGGCACACTCCTGCACGTCAGCGACGTATTTATCGACATCGATATGGAGCACCTCAGGTGTGAAGAGCACGTTGCCGTCGCGATCGAAGACTGCAAGAAGGTCTAATCCTTCCTTAACCGGGTAGATCTCCAGCTTTGCCAGTAAATCAGCCATCGGTGCAGAGACCGTATCGCCCTCCTTTACCGCGACCTTCCGCTGCTTGATCACGACCTTGCCGCTCTCGATACCGGCCGGGATACCTTTGCTCTGCAGCTCGCCAACGATCGGGCCAGGCCGCAGCGAGGTTGGACCCGCTCCTACCACAATATCGAATGGTGCGGTCGCACCGGCCTTGATAGGTGCCGGGATCTTGCCCGCTTCGAGTACGGAATACAACTGGAACGGATCATAATTGGTAAAGATCAGTGCCATCTGATCATCAATGAACTCGGCCATCCTGTCCATGCCGCACTCGGTGAAGGAGAGATTAAGCATGCTATTCTTCGAGACGCGAATCTCCGCTTTATCCCTGAAATCCTTGCGAATACGCTGTAGCTGGTTGGAGCCGAGCCCGCGGAATTTCGCCATGCCGACCGTAGGATACTCATCAATCAATCCTTTGAGCTTCTTTACCTCATCCTTACGCCATTGTAACGCTCGTTTGACTTTCTTCTTCACCATGCTCGTTACCTCATGCTACCTTTATCGCCGGCCCCATGGTCGTCTTCAGGTAGACGGAGCCGATATTCTGCCACCCGCGCTCTAGCCGCGTTTCGACCGCTTTGAGCACCGCGGCAGCGTTCTCTGCAATGTCGCGCGCAGCCATATCACGGCGGCCTACGTTCACCCAGATCGTGGTGGTCTTCGACTTAATCCGTGCGATCTTTGCCAGGCGCTCAAGGAGCGGTGCGGGATCAACGGCAGGCGGGAGCGGCTGTGGCATCTTGCCCCGCGGGCCCAGGATCGTGCCCAGGCTCTTACCCACCAGCGCCATGAGCGCTGTGTCTGCCACGAAGTAATCGTACTTCTGAGCCAGCGCCCGTGCGGTCTTCTTATCCATCTTCTTCAGCTCTTCCGGATCAACAACGTCCGCGCCGGCGGCTTTCGACTTCATTGCTGCCTCACCGGATGCGAAGACGGCGATCTTCGGCTTCTTGATCTGCTTCGGCAGGACCACGTCGACCGTGATCCGGTTCTTCGGCTGCTTCAAATCTACATTCTTCAAATTGATACAGAGATCAACACTCTCGACAAATCCGCGCTCCTTCGTGCCTAATACTTCTTCCACCGCGCTCACAAGCTCTTCTGCTTCCATCTTATTCGCCTAACACCTCGTCATAAACGCCATCGTCAATCTCGCGCTGGATCTCCTTCGGGCTCTTGCCCTCGACCTGTAAGCGCATGGAGACGCAGGTACCGACCAGCTCCTTCACCGCAGCTTTCATCGAGGCGGCCAGAATCCCTTCGCGCTTCATTGCTGCAACCTTCTTCAGTTGCTCGAGCGAGATCTCGCCGGTATACTCGGTGGTTGAATCGGTCTTCGCCTTATCGAGCCCGATTTCCTTCTTGATCAGCGCCGCCGTCGGCGGTACGCCCACCGAGATATCCACGGTATCGCCCGCGACCGTAATCTTCACGGGCACGGTCATACCCTCGTAGGCCTTCGTCTTCTCGTTCACCTGGGCAACGACCTGCTTGATATTGACTCCTAAGGGTCCCAGCGCGGGCCCTAAGGGTGGACCTGGGTTCGCTTTACCCCCCTCTATCAAAACTTCAACGACATCCATCTTTCCGCTTCTCTTTCTTCTCTTCGATCCCGTGGTGAGTATCAGGTCAGTCTGAGTGGCTAGCTAGCAGCACAGCAACGAACGTGACGCACTACCTGAGCCTCTTGATAGTAGACCCTACGGTATTTTATTTCTTTACCCGTTTAGGTAGGTGGCAGAAGCATATAAAGCACATTTGGGGCTGAACGCCTGGAGTGCTTTCTTTTCAGCGGGGCAGCAGTAAACGAGCATCTCTCTTCTTTAAGTGAGATAGTATCTCCTAGTGTACCGTCCGTGAAGAATGAGTGCTCAAGCGGTGATCGCCACGTTCGCCGCTGATACCGCTCCGTCTTCTGCATTCGCGCGCTTTGACCAGCTCATTTGTGCAAGCTCTACCAGCTCGCTATATAGCTGCTCGCGTCGCTTCTTCCGGATCGCTTCTTCATAGCATAGCCGATTTTGATCCGCGGCTCTGATCTGCCACCAGCGGTCAAAAAACAGCTCGTTTCTTTCTGAGTATTACCGCTTTCTTCTACCTCATACCAGTTGTCCCCTTGGTATGTTTTGGCGTGCGATACCCAGCGGTCATGAGTTGAGCGTGCAAAAAACCGAAAAGCTTATATCCACATTTTACCTATCTAGGGTTAACGGGGGGTGCTTAAAAACGAACAGCGAAAGCTGGATTTTGAAGGCCCTTCTGGTGGCACTCATTTTAGCAACGTGGGTATTCATAAGCGTAGGATGCATCCCCGGAATAGCAACATCAGAAGAAGAACGGAACAGGACGTTTGGCGGGTCTTTCTTAGATGTTGGTTCCTCAGTACAGCAGACGACCGACGGCGGCTACATCATTGCTGGAGCTCCATACTGGTACGGGCCCGTGTCATTTGATGTTTTGCCGTTGAAAATCGATTTCAATGGATACAAGTACTTGAAATCCGGTTGGGTAAGCGATGTTATCCCGGAGGTTACAAACTCTTTC
The DNA here is from genome assembly GCA_049975405.1 of Candidatus Methanospirareceae archaeon. Lineage (GTDB taxonomy): Archaea > Halobacteriota > Syntropharchaeia > Alkanophagales > Methanospirareceae > JACGMN01. Next base: position 47,650 of record JBNGDK010000004.1, on the reverse strand, counting down.
GTTATTATTAGTGAAAATCTCTCAATAGGGGCGGCCGATGATACCGTCGTACGTGGGATGGACATGGTACTGACCGTTCAAGGCGTTCCAAACAGTTGGTTTTATGTCGTTGTTACCAATGTGAGCGAATATAAAGCACCGGAAATAAAACCTGTTGGTGATGTAAAAGCATTATCTGGAAATGCGGTAATCTCTGCGGGTGCACCCAATTTAGCCGCATGGCTTAAGACGGGTTCAGATGGCATTGCCGATTTTAAAGTTTCCACAACCGCTGCAGATCAGAGAACGTACACGATAAAAGTGTACAAGGCACCTGAAGACGCACGTGGGCCTCTTCTTCCTCCTGATGACCCTGGGGGGGCATGGGCGAACGATGCGGATATCGTAGCCTTTGAGGATAGTGATAGCGTAAATGTTACCGTTATGCCACCAACAGTAACGTTCGATGTTCCTGCTACGGCGATCATCGGCGAAAAGGTAAATATTAATGGTGCGATAGATGCCGGTAGGTTCATTGACGTGATCGTTAAAAACCAGAAACAAATAGCAAACGATAAAGCAGTGGACGAGAACAAGGAATTCACGGTGGAGTGGGACACCTCGGGCATGACAGTCGGTTCGTACACGATCGAGGGGTACATCGATGATGCTAAACAATGGAATATTTATCCTGGAGATTACGCAAGCGTAGATCCTGATGGAAGCATAACGATACGATTAATCTATCCGGGACTGACTGCAACACAGCCACGGGCCGTCGTTGCAGAAGGAGATAACTATTATTTTGAGGGAACGGCAACCGGTGTGAATGCTGTTGATTATGTTCTTGTAGGTCCCAAGGGCTGGAAAACGGGCCATGCTGCCACTGTGTTAGGTGGAATTGTGAAAGGTGCTGCCTCGGTGTACGAAAACGAATTCAGTGAGAACGAAACCATGACGGAAGGCTTAGACCTTGGCAGCTGGATCGCCGTGGTGCTTCATCCTGGACGTGATAACGAGTACACAAAGACCGGAGGAGGTGGAGGCTCGTTAACGCTGGCCGCTCTCGGTGTTATAGCTGGAAAGAGTCAATCACAAATCTTGGAAATCATCGAAGATGCTATTTACATGGCGGGAAGCGATGACCAAATAGAGATGCTTGCTTTCGATGTCGATGCCGCACAGGAGATCCGGTTCACGGGCAGGGTCACGGCTAAGAACCCCCCGGGGCAGCCCGGAGCGTTATGGTGGAATGTAACGGTAGAAGAGATCATCTCAGGCCCGCAGACTTCCTGTGCTACTCTAAGGGTTGATTTGGTACCATCTCCCCCGATAGGATATTATGAATCTCATATCGATGTCGGTGATCGGGTGGGGGTATACGGGAACTACATTTCTCATTTTTGCACCGTCTCACTCAATGGCGAGAGCTACTACATTGTGGCTTTTCCCTCGGTCCATAATCTCAACACGAGCGAGGACTTTGCCACTATACAAGCAGCAATTGATGATGCTAATACCCTGGATGGGCATATGATTCTGGTAGACTCGGGTACTTATCCTGAAAGAGTGAACGTGACAAAACAACTCATTTTGCGCGGCAATGATACGGGCGGCGGTCAACCCGTTGTAGATGCTGACGATATAGGAAGCGCAATTACGCTCTCTCACGATGGTATTGTTCTGGACGGCTTTACAGCGATAAACGCGACCAATTATCCGCAAGCAGGAATCTCAATCTCCTCAAATAACAACATTATTATCAACAACACCGCATCGAACAACTATTTTGGCATTATCCTGTATGCTTCGAGCAACAACACTCTGACTAATAATACCGCCTTGAATAATTTCGACGGCATTGGTCTGTTTTATGCATACAACAACACGCTGACGGGTAATACCGCCAACTTGAACAAAGGTGCCGGCATTCAATTGGTTTCTTCAAGTAATAACACGCTGAAGGGTAATACTGCTAATTTGAACAGCAACGACGGCATTCTCCTGGTTGATTCGAGCAACAACACGCTCACCAACAACAGCGCTAACTCGAACACATACAACGGTATTATACTGTATTTTTCAAGCAACAACACGATGATGGGCAACATTGCATCGAACAGCACCTACGGCATTGAGTTTGATTCTTCAAGCAACAATGCCATCTATAACAACTACTTCGACAACCCAATAAACGCTTACGATGGCGGAATTAACATCTGGAACATCAGTAAAACTGCAGGACCGAACATCCTAGGCGGCTCGTGGCTCGGCGGCAACTACTGGAGCGATTATACGGGCGAAGATATAAACGGCGATGGATTTGGAGATATACCTTATGATATTCCAGGCGGCACGAACAAGGATTATCTGCCATTAGTAGTGGTTGCGGCACCGCACATGTTTGATACCGGCAATGGCGCCTATCCGAGCATCTCAGGCACGCACAACGGCACTATTACACCTTGCTGCGATCTTCGTAACATTACCAAGCTATACACCTACTCCTATCCTGGATCGGGCGGGCATACCGAATACGTGAAGATATGGAACAGCACCGGCTGGAACGTAACCGCAACGTGGAACGGCTACACCGGCGACTGGCATAACCTCACGTTTGATGAACCATTTCCTGAATCTGCAAACCAGACTTACAACTCGAACCTACCTAGTCGTGGTGGAGGAGGAGGTGCTCCTTCCGGGCAAGACTACAGTGGTTTTACGCTCTACGCCAACGAAACCTACAACTACACCATACGCACCGGTTCATATCCGCAGATCATCCATGGACCCTCATGGAACGCAACTGGCGGGGTTATCACCTGTGAGGAGTTCGTGGATGTCAACGGTAAGCGACACGAGCACTGGATACCGGCGATAAGGCTGTATTGAATGGTCATATTGAATGGTCAGGTATAGCTACTCTTTTGAGTTCATTGCTACGCCCTCCGCGAATCTGTATTTACGTGCCGCGAATCCAGATCGTAATATGTATAGATTCTGGGTACTCGATTTATTAAGCTCGCGCACACATCTACAGATAGTGAGTGGTCTTATTGTGACCACAATCATAGGCATTCACCCCTTCACCACCACGAACCATGGGAGTTACCATCAGCGATCTTGTATCGCCCCGTGCAACGAAGTTAGAGGCATTGTCCGGCAAGATCGTTGCGATCGACGCTTATAATACGCTCTACCAGTTCCTGAGCATCATCCGCCAGCCGGACGGCACGCCGCTCAAGGACGCCCAGGGCCGTGTCACCTCGCATCTTTCTGGCTTGATCTACCGCACGTCCCGGTTACTGGAGCGGCACATAAAACCGATCCTCGTCTTCGATGGTCAACCTTCAGAGCTGAAGACCGAGGTGATACAGGCGCGGTCTGAGCGGCGCAGGGAAGCGCGTCAGAAATGGGAACTGGCGAAAGTGGTGGCGCCCGAAGAGGCATTGAAGTACGCTAAAGCCTCGACACGACTCAGCGATCAGATCATCGAGGATGCGCACATCCTTCTGGGGTATCTGGGCGTTCCCTGCGTGCAGGCACCAACGGAAGGGGAGGCGCAGGCCGCTTACATGGTCCATAAAGGCGATGCCGAACTCGTCTCCTCTCAGGACTTCGACTGCCTGCTCTTCGGCGCGCCCATGATGATCCGGAATCTCACCGCACCGCGGCGCGACGCTAAGCTCGAGCTCATATCGTTACACGAGGTCGAAGCAGAGCACGGCATATCCAGAGAAGAGCTCGTGGACATCGCTATCCTTATCGGCACCGATTTCAACCCGGGCGTGAAGGGCATTGGCGCGAAACGCGCGCTCAAACTCGTCAGAGAGCATCACGGTATCGAGCAGATCCTGGAAGCAGGTGCGCTCGCGGAGACCGAAGGGCTAGAAGGCTACGAGCGCGTGCGTGAGATCTTTTTGCAGCCCGCGGTGAACGAGTCATACGAGCTCGCGTGGGGCGCGGTGAACGAGGTGAAAGTGCTCGAATTCCTCTGCGAGGAGCACGATTTTTCCGAAGAGCGGGTGCGTAAGGCGCTCGAGAAGCTCGCGGTGCAGCCCGATGCAACCAAAGCGAAGAAGATGCAACTAAGCATCGAGCAGTGGCTCTAAGGCTCAGCGCAGTGAGGGACGTTAAAAGTCGTTAGGGTATGAGGAGCGGAAGCCGAAGCGCTCATACATCGCGAACGGGAGTAAGGTCGCAGCCGGTGCACGGGAGACACATTGTCTGCGATTCCTTCACGTTAAGCCCGTACGTTTCTAATATGTCGCGGGTCATCCTGCCGAGCTTCAGCAGCCGTTCACCACTTGGTCTGCTCGCCCCTTCTAAGTCGTCTTTGCGGAGCGGCGGGATCGTGAGCGGTCGGAGAATGGGAATAACACCCATCTTCGCCAGATACTCCACACCCGCATGCACACACTCGTCCGTTTCACCGAGCCCGATGATGAAATTCGTAGAGACGCGATTCTTTCCAAAGATCCGCACAGCATCCCGTAACGAATCCAGGATGAAGTCGAGAGATAAGCCTTTCCGGCCGCTGCAGACCCGTTCGAAGATCGTGCGGTCCATCGTCTCTACGTTGTACTTCACCTCCGTAACGCCCGCATCCTTGAGCCGCTGTGATGAATCAGTGGTGGGATGGACCGAGGCGCCAATAGGCAGGTTGAACCGCCGCAACGCGATCACGACGTCAATTACGCGGTCTATCTCCTCCTCCGGTGAGTGCGCAACGCCCGTGGTGAGCGCGATCGCCCTCAGCTTACCCGTCTTCGCTGCTCGTTCAACCATTCCGAGGACCTCGTCCAGCGTCTTGATTCCACCCTGCAGAATGGGCACGGAGCAGAATTTGCAATCATAAACGCAGCGCCCACTCAGCGTGATGTACGCCTGCTCTGGGCAATGCGCAAGGATCTGCTCGAGCTCGCCCCGTACCAGCTCCTTGCCGTCCTTCAGGATGATCACGTCGCCGTTCGCCTTGAGCATCTTGAGCGGTGAGTCCTTTGTGAGCTCCAGGCGCACACGGTGCCCGTTGAATCGGAAGAAGATCGCTTTGAGCCCCGTGCCGGGGCCCGCAGAAGAGACGGAGATGCCTGGGAGCACAGACTCGTCCACAACAACTGTTCCAATAGCCACCAGTTCAGCTTTGAGGTTGGCACTCTCTTCGGGCATTTTATTTCTCATTCGCCACCGTTTCTTCAAGCCCTTTACATGTGAGAGTAACTGCGATAAGGTCTGTCATTACTCCCTTATTCCAAACAGCTCTGCAGTATTCTTCCAGAGCAATCGCTCCAGCACCTCGGGCCTGTACGAGAATCTCGTAAACTCTTCCAGGCTCTGCTGCAACGGCCTCACGGGATATGACGAGCCGTAGAGTATTCGATCGCCCAGATACTGGTTCGCGGCGGCTACCCAGTCCTGTGCGCCCGGGAAGCCGGGAATAAACTGGAAGAAATCGGGCAGCACCCACAAATTACCGAGCGACGCATTCGCGATCATCACCCCGATCATCTCGTGGATAAAGGGGAATGCGCCATGCACCACGACGATTTTCAGGGTGGGAAAGTCATTCGCGACCCGCTGGATGCGATATGGCTCTGCGTACGAAATATCCGGGCCCTGCATTAAGCTGCAGGTGAGGTACAGCACGCCGCCAAGCTCCGCACACGTCGCATACAGCGGATAAATGCGGTTATCATCCACGTAGCATGGTGGCGTCCACCAGCCGGGATCGATCGCAACGCCCTTAAACTTCAGATCGGTGATTGTGCGCTCGATCTCCGCGACCGCCGCACTCACATCTGTTCCGTTAATGCCTGCGAGCGCCACGGGAAACCGGTCGGGATACCGGTCACGGAGTTCTGCGATATCATCATTTGAGGCCAACCGATGTCCTGCCTGGCGGCCTACCAGCACGCCCCGGGTAATGCCCGCCTCATCCATCTCCGCGAGGAAGAGCTCGAGCGATTTCCGGGCCATCGACGCTGACCGTTCGTAGCCGCTAACAAGTGGGCTGCGCTTGACCGATGGCCGCGCTCCCGGCGTGGATGCCAGCACTTGCTGCAAACTCTTGTACGGCGGCCGCACACGCGCATCAATGATCATTTCTCAGTGAGATGCAGGTAGCTGAGATCCCCCTGCTTGAGCTTTCGTTTACTATGTTCCCCCTGACTGAAGTGATATTTTCTGTGATAAAAAGAGTGAAGTATACCTGTTTGCCTGCACTGCAGGTGTCTCGCTCTTTATATGTAGATGCGCGCCTATGATGGGTAGGAGGCAAAGGCTGTGATCTTTAAACGAATTACCGCGCAGGGTTTGGCGCATAACTCGTACTTTTTCGGCTCACAGGATACCGCAGCGGTTGTTGATCCGCGCAGGGATATCGAGATTTATCTCGAGTTGGCAGCGCGTGAGGAGATGCATATCAAATACATCTTCGAGACACATCGGAATGAGGACTATATCGTTGGTTCGATCGAGCTGTCTGAGCGCACCGGTGCAGAGATCTTTCACGGGGCGGGTCTGGAATGGGGCTACGGTACAGCGCTGCGTGAGGGCGCGGTATACCAGATCGGACGTCTGGAGCTCTCAGCACTGCACACGCCGGGCCACACTGACGAGAGCATGTCGTACGTATTGACAGACCGATCGACAGGTTCGGAGCCGATCATGGTCTTCACGGGCGATGCGCTCTTTGTCAGTGACGTGGGTAGAACAGATCTGTACGGGCCAGACGAAGCGCCAAGACTGGCAGGTTTGCTCTACGAGAGCATATTTGAGAAGCTTCTCGCGCTCGGCGATGGCGTTATCCTCTGTCCCGCTCACGGTGCTGGCTCGGTCTGCGGCGGTCATATCAGCGATCGAAATGAAAGCACATTAGGTGTTGAGCGGATGCAGAATCCCGTACTGCAGTTGCGAACCAGGGAGGAATTCGTCGCTTACAAGCTTCGCGAGCACCATGAACGTCCGCCCTATTTCCGCCAGATGGAACGGTACAATCTTGAAGGCGCACCGCGACTGGGTAGAATCTCTCTACCACCGCCGTTACCGCCCAGCGAGTTCAAGAAAGAACTGGAGCACGGCGCGGTTGTGCTCGATGCCAGGACTCCAGCGGGTTTTGGCGGGGCCCATATTAAAGGCGCGTACAATATCTGGCTCGGCGGGATACCTGCCTTTGCGGGCTGGGTCCTCTCTTACGATGCGTCGCTGCTCCTGGTGCTCGAGTCCAGTACCGAGCTCGAGACCGCGGTCCGCTACCTCGTTCGTCTGGGATATGACCAGATCGCTGGGTATCTGAAAGGCGGTATCGTCGGATGGTACAATGCCGGTCTTCCGGTCGAGCGACCGGGGCTCTCGACGGTGGGCACGCTGAAAAATCGGCTTGAGAGCGGTGAGGATCTCCTTGTGCTCGACGTGCGTGACGAGAATGAATGGCGAGACGGGCATATCAAAGACGCGCTCCATATTTATGTGGGGCAGCTTCAGAATCGGCTGGATGAAGTCCCACGTGATCGTCCCATCTCCGTTTTCTGCAATATCGGCCACCGTGCAAGCCTGGCGGCGAGTATCCTGCTCCGCGCGGGCTTTACCAATATCTGCTGCGACGTGCTCGGCAGTATGCGCGCGTGGACCGCCAAAGGGTTCCCCGTGATACAGGAAGAGGGATAGGGGCACGGGCATCCGGAGAGCACGGCAACGAAACCGGGCTAAAAACAGAAAATTGATTCGGTTGCATCAATCGCTGTTCGGGTAACGAACGCGTAATCACGGCACCTCGAGCACGAACTCGATTTCCTTATTAGCAAGCTCAGTCAGTGTGGCATCTAAGGACTGCTTCGTTTTAACAAGATCTGCTTCGAGCATAGCGATTCGCTTTGTTGCGCGATCACGTTCTCCCGCCGCCTGCGTGAGTTGCTCCTGTGCGCTCGAAAGTGCCCGTTCGCGCTCCTCTTTCTCATGCCGAATCGCAGCATTCGTACAGGAAGCCTCCACTTCTGCGATCTGCGATAGTATTCTCCGCCGTTTCTCTGCGATCGAGACGAGATCAGCCTTGAGCAGCTTATCCAGCCAGCTCAGTGCAGTTTCGCGTTTTCGATCCTTCAATACCGTGGGATCGTCCTCAATGAGCCCCTTTATACTGCTGAGCGATCCCGTGATATCGTCCTCAAGTGCCTGACTCGGCGATTCGAGCAGCGACGAGATCGCGCGCCGATCGGTCTGCGCGAGCGTGAGCCGACCAGATTCGTCCTGTTTCAGGAGCAGCATCAGCGGTTTGGAAAGCGGTGCAAAAAGTTTCTGCACGTTCGAATCGAGCTCGTCCAGTTCCGCGTGCAAAGCTGATCGCTCGTGCTCGAGCGTCGTGAGCCGATGCCATTCCTCACTTGCTTCCAGCATTTGCTGCTGCTTCCACTCATGCTCAATTCGCTGGTTGAGCGTTGTGAGCTCGTTTTCCTGGTTGCTGAGATGCTCGCGTTCCTGCAGGAGCTCTGCACGGAGCTGCTTGCTGCTCGCCGCGAGTTCGGGCACACGCTCTAACGCATGGAGCTGCTGCTCTTTGCCCTGTAACGGCGCGATCATCAGGTCAAGACCGCTTCGCAACTGGTTCAGCTCATTGATGATCTCTTTGATCTCATTAGGGAAGAGCGAGCGGACACAGTAGATATTAGTCTGCGATTTACCAAACGGGAATTCGAGCGCCGCGGTGGTCTCATGATGAAAGGCTATAATAGTGTGATAATCGGTCTGTGCTGGCAGCGTGATCTTTTCGGTTATCGCCTGGAGATGCTTGACCATCTTCTTCCGGCTCGTTAACCCGATCTTTACAATACGATCTGGCACCTGCTCTGTTGAGTCCGCGTCCCCAAGCTCAGCGACACGTTGCTTGAGACGGTCACGACTCTCACGGATCGCTGTATATCCCTGCTCAGCGTTCGCACTGAGATCACCGAGGAGCGACTTTGAGACCTGAGCCAACCACGCATCGAGCTCCTCGAAGGCCACGGTGGTTGGCACTGCGATTTCCTCCCGGCCACGGAGTCGACTGAGCCACTTCACAAGGGTACTTACCGATTGCTCCCATAAAGGTTTTAACAGACCCTACCCTGTGTGCTACTCCTTAATACCTGTCTATTCTGTTTATCTCATGGGCTGGAATGCGATCCGGTTTGATGCAGCACCATGAACTACCACGCACTCATCGATGCCCTCGCAGTAGAGCTTTCTGCACTCGCGCTAAACCGATACAAATTCTTTAGTGCGAGTATCGAGAGTCCGCCGCTTGCTGAGCATCTGGCAAGGACAAAGCTGCGGCTGCCCCGAATAAACGGTCCGGGGATTTACGAGCTCACGGCAGAATCGCTCGTTGGACGTTTCAAGCCCGCATTCTATTTCGTTCAGTGGCTGGGCGAGGAGTATCCAACCGTGCTCTGGCATCATGGGAACGCAGAGCGCCCCTTTGATTTCCGCTGGTTCAGCCATACGAGCTTCAAGCGGATCTTTCTTTGCTCGCAAGAGCCCGTGCAGGCAAACCTCATTGTGCTCGCCGCGCCCTTTCACCGGCGCTCGCTGAAGACCTACTCGGAGCAACTGCGCGATTTGGCGAAGTTCGCAGCCATGCTCGCCGTCTCCGTCAAACTCATTAACGATCTTACGAGCTACTTCAAACTGAGTACAGGTAATCGCGTGATGGTTACCGGTATAAGCCTTGGCGGCTGGGTCACGAATATCCACCGCGCGTTTTACAATACCGCTGATGCCTACGTGCCCTTGCTCGCCGGTGCGGCGCTTGGCGACATCTTCACGAGGTCTGTTTACCGAAAGCTGACCGGGCGTCTCGCTCGCGCAAGCCCAGACGAACTAAGAGCGGTGCTCAACTTCGAGCGGGAGTTCGCACGTGTACAAGCGAATAACGTGTTCCCGCTACTGGCACGGCACGATCAAATTATCCGTTTTGACCGTCAACGGCTCTGCTATGGCAACCGACGGATAGCGACGCTGGAGAAAGGACATCTCACCGCCTCACTGGCAGTAAAAGAGCTCAGGAGGCACCTTCTACGGCAGTTAGAACGCCTCACGCGCGTATAGATAAACTACTGCAGTCAGAGCCGTTTCGCTAGACCGGAAGCATCACCTGTCGTGTGGGTTTGATGAGCTCTGCCAGTTTGCGTTCTGTATACCCGAACGGCGAGAGGATGCTCTCGCCGGCCCGGAGCACATAGCGGACGTAGCACTTCTTATCGTACTGCTCTGTGCCTTTCACCAGTTCCCAGGCCTTGACCTTTTTTGCATACCGCCCTGAGCCTGCATCGGTCACGATATACTGTATTTGCTCGCCTGGGTGCACGGATCGTCCGCGCCGCTTCAACTGGAACAAGCATGCGGCGTTGTTTGTCAGGTGCGAATAGAACTCGAGCTCGCGTGAGACCACGGGCGTGAAGACCAGCTCATCCAACGCGCACTCGTTGTTCACTATGCGATCGGCATAACCACGGAGAACCTCGATAACGTCCGGCATGAGCTCGTACAACGCCGCCACGGTATCTGCCCTGGCCATAACCTTCAGCATGTCCAGCTGTGCGTTCCTGATCAGCAGTGGCGTATCGCTGCGCCTCAGCTCCAGGCCACGGACCTTCACCGTGCCGTCTACAAAGAGCCCGTAGTAACGGTTCAGCGCACCAATGACCCCGCCCTTCCGGGGCAGAAAGACGACCCAGCGATACACGCCCTCGAGCTCCAGTGGCATGCCTGTCTCGTGCTCGATCGCTTGCCGCAATCGCTCATGGTCGCGTGCATTCCGCGCGCCGCCCTTCAACCAGAGCGAATCGATGATCCCGTGGAGCACCTCATAGCCACGCTCTTCCGCTATCTGCGCGGTCTGGAGCAGCAGCTCTCTGCCGTACGCATTGATCGCTTCGTGGCATTCGATCCGGCCGAACCGAGCATTTTTGTAGCCGGTGTAGCCGAAACAGGTGACGAGGATCCATTTCAGGACGTTCTTCCGCGCCTTATAGATCGCGTGCGAGTCCCGCCATCTGTTCGATTTCACACGCCGCTTGTATTCACTCCGGCGCTCGATCACCGGCTCCAGGACACGCGGGATCAGCCCCACCCGCTGCTCGCAGATCGGGTAATCGATCACGGGAACACGGTGGCTGCTCTCAGGACAGCACGAGCAGAGCACGGTCTCAGGCGAGATGTTCTGCTTTACCATAATGGTAGGGTAGAGCGAGGTGAAGTCGATCTCCACCACGTTTTCGTGGATGCCCACGTGGGGACCGTAGATCATACCACCGCGATCGGCGAGGAAGAGCGTTTGGGCGTCTTTAAACGCCTCAGGCACGTTCTTCTTCCAGCGAATGAGGACGTTCTCCTGCGACGCTTCCGCGATTTGCATCGCGGTGATCACCGTGCCGGGCGTCACGCGAGAGAGCGATTGCAGTGGAATCCGTGACAGTCGCGCGAGCTCGATCAAGCCAGGGAGCCCGCCCTCGCGGAAGAGGAATGAGCTGCTCTGATCGATGTGTATCCGGCCGTTGAAGCGGCATTTTGGTGGCCGGTAGATCACGCGCCCGTAGCTGAAATAGGACTTCGGCTGCCCCACCGGACTGAGGTCGCGTCCGCGGCCGAGATAGAAGTCATCGAGCTCGTTGAGCCTTGCACGGTTCATGAGGTACGGGATAAGGAACGCATCGCCATTAGTGGTGTACACAATGTCGGGGTCTGCAGCAGTGATCGCGTCAATGAGTCCACTGAGTACATCCCGCTCAGTGTGACCAGCCACCGGCTGGCGATCGAGTAGGAGCCCGGATAATGGACAACATGCAGCCATCTGCGGGCTTGTAGCCGTGACCTTGCATTCCAGGCTGATGCTACGGAGCTCCGGGAGCGGGTAATCAATAGCGGTAAGGTCTTCGAGCACCTCGAACTCATACTCGCCGGTAAGTGCGATCTGCGCCATCGGGACGATGCCCTTCTCCAGCATAAACGCCGTGGGGATACTGAGGTCCACGTTGAAGAGCTCATAGAGCGCGTAATCACCCATCTCGTCAATCTCGCGCGCGAGCTTCATGAGCATCCGGTACTCCGCGAGCGTGATTCTTAACACCTCCTGCGCAGGCTCGCCCGGCCACAGCCGTTTCTCCTCGTACGCCAGTGCGTTGATGAACGGCTCGCCCTCAAAGGTCTCTTCCAGTTCCTGCAGGTTCGCGGGCGCCGCGTGCACATACAGCGAGGGAAAGAAGGGGCATTCCACCGCTTCGACCGCACCATTCTCCTGCTTCAGCCAGAGAACAATACGGTTCTGTCCATAATCCGCACCAACGTCGAGTACCCAGCCGTTCACTGCTCCTGCTCCTCCTGCTGCTTCTCCAACTTATCGAGTTTCGTTCGCAGCTCCTCGAGCTCACGTTCCAGTTCCACCAGGATAGACATGAAGAGTGATTCGCTGGGATCAAAGCGCGCATCGTAGCTGGCCGCGCTGGCGTGTGTGCGCGCTTTCTCCATCAGGCGATCGAACGCTTCCCGATCCTCTTTCCGCAATGCTTTCCTGAACCGTTCCCAGTCAGCGATCAGCTCTTCCAGCACCGTCCGATACGTGCGGACCGTCCTGCCCATTTCACGTACCACCGCCTATGAACTCATCCAGGGTCGTTTGATAGATCGAAAGTGGCACGTAATCCATGAGGCTACCACGCGTGTGCTGGCGTAGCCTGACGCCCTTTTTCCTGCGCTCTACGCCGATCCGCTCTTCCGCGAGCTTCGCGAAAACCTCGTCAAACGCCAGCGCGCGTGACGAGGGCGCTCGCCGCCGCTTCGTGACCACGGTGATCAATTGCCGGTCGTGAGTGCTCGTTTCGATGCATGAAACGCATCGTGTTAACATGGCGAGCGCTTCCTTCTCCATCACCGCACGATCCATGAAGAGATCTGTAATGCGAGCAACGATCAGCAGGCCTGGCTTCGCCTGATCGAGCTCCGCTTCGAGTCGATCTGAGATGATAGTGTCCAGTTGATACGCGGTGAACGCCCGTGCAACCAGGATCTGCGGAAGTACCTTAGCCGGTTTTACCCCTGATCGCTTGGCGAGCGTCGCAATGAGGTAAGGATCAATGGAATTCCCGCCATCCACGTACACGACCGATTTTTCCAGGTGCGTGATCGTGTTGATGGCGAGCAGGGAGAGCACCTCGGAGATGAAAGGATGGTTGCCCTCAATCAGGCTCACACTGCCCGCCTTGAATGCACCTAAATAGGGATCGAGCCGTGGCAGCCCGGTGGATATGCTGGCTCGTGACGGAACTGTTCCGCCGCGTCTGCGGTGCGCGGGCGGCTTCGCTTCCTCGACATGTGAGCTACTAGAAGGCACGGTAAACAGCCCCTGGATGCGCGCACTACGTGCTGCACTATATAATTTTAAGATCGAACTGAACTTAAACTCGAAAGCTCGTTGACTTAGTTTAACTCAAAACGCCTTCTTCAGCGCGGCCTTCACTTACATACGCCACCTTATCGGTCGCCGTGTAAACCTCAGTGCCGTTATTCTCTGCTCCGACTCTAGCAGTAAGAGGAGTCCGTAGTCGCTCTTCACGAATCCGTGCTCTTGCAACGTATCGAGATGGTACGCGACGAGCCCCCTCTTTTCGTCCAATGCTCTGCTCAGCGCGTCGATGGGCATCGGCCTTTTCGCGAGCAGCTCCACGATCCGGTGCCTTACAGGATGTGTTAAGATGTGCGCGTCTTCTAATGGTTTGCCTTCTGACGGTTCTCTTCCCATAAATTGTACCCCAATAACGTCGGAAATGTATACAGTATATAAACTTGCGCATGAGAACGAACCACAACATCCTGAATGGGCGTGTTAGCGGATTTTTGATGGTTACGCCGGGCGGGTGTTGGGGTGCGCTTGCTTGATCATCACAAACAAAAGATCTTTAGCTGAGATCCTGTAGACATCGTAGACCGCACCCGAGTCGTCAACGACCGTTCTTATGCGCCGTGCTTTATCCTTGATGTCGGACCAGCATGCTTCGTGGTTCGCATTCCGCATCATGCGAATGGTTTTGTGCTTAGGGATGATCAAGACCAGTTTTCTTTCTTCACTTCACCTCTCAAGCTCCCTGATGCTCCGCGCGATCGCTTCCGCAAGCTTAGGCGGCACGGCATCGCCGAGTCGGTGGTATTTTTGCGCCACCGTCCCCGCGAAGTAGTACTCGTCCGGGAACGATTGCGCCCGAACGCTTTCTAGCCACGAGAGCTGCCGCAGCAGGCCGTTGTCGTAAACCACCGGCGCGTCCGCTCTCAAGCCGTAGAAGTTCGTGGAAGTTCGCCACCTACGATCGTATTTTCACCAGCGCCCGGATATACAGCCGCACCCAGGTGAACGCGATGAACGCACCAACGATATTCGCGGTTACCAGCCCCCACCAGACACCTACGAGTCCCCAGCCGAAGACGACGGCAAAGAGAAACGCGAGCAGTACGGTGAGAATGATCGTGCGCAAAAGGGTAACGAGCAGTGCGTTCACACCCTTGCCCGTGCCCTGAAAGACCGCTGAAGAGAGCATACCGAACGAGATAGAGGGGTAGAAAAGGCAGATGATCCTGAGAAAAAGCGTCAGATCAGGTGCGATCCGTGCGGCCGCTTCCGCTTGTGTGAAGGCCGCTGCGATCTGCGGCGCGAAGACGAAGGTAGCAATGGCTATCACGGTCTCCAGCAGTAGCCCGATCTTGATGGCATAGAAATGCGCAATGCTCAATCGGTTGAAGACACGCGCGCCATAAGCGGCGCCGGTGACCGGCACCACTGCAGTTGCGATCCCGATCGTGGGCAGCGTAGCCATACTCGCCACCCGCCAGCCGGTCGAGTAGACCGCGACACCGTCCGTTGTATCCACCATCACGATGATCACGTTCAGGACGAGCATGGTGAGCGACATGGAGAGCTGCATTGCCGCGGACGGCAGTCCAACGCTGAACAGGTCTCTGACGATGGCGCGATCAAAGGCGAAATCGCGGAAGGCGAACGATACGTAGGTGTCGCGTTTGAAGAGCAGCCAGTTGAGCATGAGGAGTGAGGTGATGCCGAGCGAGAGCACAGTCGCCCAGGCCGCTCCCGCGATGCCGAGCCCGAGCGTATAGATGAAGATCGGATCAAGGACAATGTTCAGGCCAGCGCCCAGCGCCATTGCGTACATTGCACGTTTCGCATCGCCCTCGCCGCGCAGGATCGCATTCGCGACGTTCGAGAAGAAGAGGAACATGCTGCCCGCAAAGATGACCTGACCGTACGCGACCGCCATGGACACCGTCGCGCCGGCTCCAATGCGGATAAAGAGCTCCTCGGCAAATACTACCAGCGGAACGGTATAGAGAACGGCGAGGATCACCATGATAATGAGCGTATGAACCGCGACATTGTCCGCACCCGCTTTGTCCTGCGCGCCGATTCGGCGCGCAAGTGCCGAGCCGGTGCCCACGCCCAGCCCGTTGGAGAGCGCCATCGCGAAGAAGAAGAACGGAAAGACGAACCCAATGCCGGCGAGCGCGTCCGCGCCGATACCCGCAACCCAAAAAGCGTCCACGAGATTGTAGATCGTCTGGATCGACATCGCGGCGATCATGGGCAGTGCGAGCTTCCAAATCGCACGCTTTGGATCGCCAAGCAGCGTCTTCACACCTTCCGTTGCGTCCGTCCGTGCGCGCGCAACCGAAACCTCGCGATCCGTCACCGTTGTGCCACCGCTAAAGCAGACCCCGTTACGTTAGTCCTTACTGAGAAATTCATCCAGCTTGCGCTCGAGCTCAGGTAGTTTCTCTTTAAAGACCGCGATCATTTCTGCATCTTCTTCCTCGGTCATACCGCGATTGAAGAGTGTATGGACATAGCTGCCGACGACCGTATCAACAACGCCCGCGGTATAGCTTACCATCGTTTCTCGTGTCGGCTCGATGCCGATCCGCGCCAAAAACTCACGTTCTGCTTCCGCGATCGGCTCGAAATTCTCGAGCCATGCGCTCAACACCTCTTTCAAATTCTCGCTCACTTCGTCCGGGAGTGCCATCTTCTTTTGCCCCATAATTCTGTTGCATGCTCTCACAATGAACAGCTCGATGATCACCAGTGAACGACTACGGGAAGTACCGTACTACGAGACCGGCATTGCGAGGATATTCATGAGTATACTGCAGGAAGAGAAAAGCACCTTTGGTGTTCTTACGTTTACATATTCGAGAGCAGGGGGGGAAAGGTATATGTGGGTGTGGTTGGAAGGTAAAAAGTAACCGATCGTGAGAAAATGAAATGAAAGCTACTCCACTTGTTTCTGATCGCGTGCGTCAGATCCCGAAATCAGCAATCAACGAGATGACTGTGCTCTCCAAAACGGTCAACGACGTCGTGCTCTTATCATGGGCGAAGCCAACGGTGGATACACCCGCGCATATTAAAGAGGCGGCAATCTCAGCGATCAGGCAGGGTCTGGTCGGCGGCTATTCCGAAAGCTCTGGCTTGCCCGAGTTACGCGAAGAGATCGCGTACAAACTCAAGCGGGACAACAGGATCGATGCCACCGTCTTAGAGCTCGTGGTGACCGTTGGCGCAGTGGAAGGCCTCTCAGCCGCCGTAATGGCCGCGATCAATCCGGGTGATGAGGTCATTCTCCCTTCGCCAGCCTACGCGACACACATCCAGCAGGTCATGCTCGCTTCCGGGAAACCTGTACTCGTGCCGACGCTCGAAGCTGAGGGCTTTCGTATTGATCTCGATGCGATCAGCAAGGCAATCACGTCGAAGACACGAGCAATTATGTACTGCACGCCCAGTAATCCTACGGGAACTGTCTTCTCTGAGCAGCAGCTTCGCCAGATAGCGGACATCGCGCTGGAGCATGATCTCATGGTCATCACGGATGAGGCCTATGAATATTTCACCTTTGACGGGCACCGCCATTTCAGCATCGCATCGATACCCGAGCTAAGATCCAATGTGGTGAGCTGTTTCACCTTCACGAAGACCTATGCGATGACCGGCTGGCGGATTGGCTACCTGCATGCGGACGAGCAGCTCGTTCCGCAGATTCTCAAGGCGCATATCCCCTTTGCCATCTGTGCGCCGGTGGTCTCGCAATACGCAGCACTCGCGGCCTTACGCGGCTCGCAGGAGTGCGTAGCGGACTTCCGTAAGCATTATCGCGCGGCTCGTGACGTGATGTGCGAGCGTCTAAATAGCCTTGATTCGGTCTTCGCGTACCACAAACCCGAGGGCTCATACCTCATGTTCCCCGAGATCCTCATTGAAGCAGGTAAGGATTCACTAAGATTCTGTAAGAAGCTTCTGCAAGAGGCCCGTGTCTCCACCACGCCCGGCATCGCATTCGGGCCGACCGGTGAGCGCCATTTACGCCTGTCATTCTGCGTCTCGGAAGCTGAGATCCACACAGGGTTTGATCGGATGGAGGCTTACTTTCATGCGTTATAATCAAACCACTTTAGCCACACGGTCCTGCCCACTCTGTTACCACTGCTCGACTCGCGGCAGCCAGTCGCCATAGGGGCTCGGATCAACCTTGCCGCGTGCGTACGCAGCATGCCAGCCTTCAGGCACGGGCAGTTCAGCATATAGCCGTTGTCGCCATGCTTCAAGCAGCAAACGATGCTATCCCATGAAATCAGCCGCGCAGCAAACACGATGCTCGGTCACAGCCGCCAGCTTATCGAGCCACCGTTCCCCGGCCTTTGACCGCATTACGTGGTGGTCGAGAATGAGTGTGTCACTGTCACGGGCGAGCCGAACGGCATTGATCCACGCCACTTTCCGCTGTTTCTGTGCCAGGTGTGGGAGATACAGTGGCGGGCCAGATGCGAATACGACCGTTGGCTGCCACGCGATGACGCGGGTAACCGCATCTTCATCGAGCAGCTGGATATCCGACGCGTGCACAAATACCTCTTTTCCGTCGGCGATCCTTGTCATCATCACCATGCCACCGCCCTCGCCGCGGCAGCCATGCGGAACAGACGAGGAGAAGCTCATGCAGCCGTCATTCAACCCCTCGGCGATCATGAATTCATCGTCCAGCAGCTCCTGGAGCGTACTTATTCGGCTTTGCATGTTATGTGAGAGTCCCTGAGGCCCTTTCGACCAGAACCTGCGTTTTCGACCCTGATTCCGACATGCTGTAGCTGCGTCCTGTGCGGCGAGCTGATACGGGTTTGCATTGATCAACGGGACATGATCGCCGTGAAGATGGCTGAGCACCACGTCCGTCGCATCCGCCAAAGTTGTGAGAATCTTCTGACGCACGCTCACGCCGACAGCGACCTGTAAAGGGTGGGGGAGGAGCCCGTGACGGGTATAGCCGAGCGCAACGCCAGGGTCAATAAGGATTGTCCGATCCTGTACTTCGACGATACAACTGAGGCCACGAACGCCCAGCGATTCAGTGCCCAGAATCTCTATCCGCATGAGCACGCTCCTCCATTGGCTTAAACCGGTCGCTCGCTTCCAACCCCTCCTGGTGAATCATTCGCCGTACTTCCGCAACCATGCGCTGTAAGATCTCGCCCGCATCCCCGGCCAAAAAATAATCGGAGACGAGCGCCGTGAAGGTGGTTGGCTCAGTATTCACCTCAATGACTTTTGCGCCTGCCTTCCAAGCGATCAGCGGTAAGCTTGCGGCTGGCTGGACAATGGCTGAGGTGCCGATCACGAGCATCGCATCGCAGGTGCATGCTACGGATTCCGCACGGAATAGCGTATCTGTGGGGATGGGCTCGCCGAAGAAGATAACATCGGGCTTCAAAAGGCCGCCACAGGCGCAGCGCAACGGCACGAGATCGAACATGAGTTCTTCCGTCTCGAAGCTTCTCGCACAGTCCAGACAGACGAATCGCCGTAAACAACCGTGGAATTCAACGACGTTTGAACTCCCAGCTCGCTGGTGCAGGCTATCTACATTCTGTGTAACGATACAGCGCAATTTGCCCAGATGCTCGAGCTCCGCAAGCGCGCGATGCGCTGCGTTTGGTTCTGCCGTGGAAACCGTGGCGAGCATCTCCTTTAGCAGGATCCATGCCTTCTCAGGATTGCTACGAAACGTGTTAATATGTGCATACTCTGCGGGATCATACGTTTCCCAGAGCCCGTCACTGCCTCGAAATGGCGCGATGCCGCTTTCTACCGAGATACCAGCCCCGGTGAAGGCTACCACACGGCTCGCGGTGGCGATCATCCGTGCGGCGAGCGTGAGTAATTCCTCACGAACCATTGTTCGTAACTGAATTAATATACTGTTACCATAAAGAGTAACTGAGCAATGAGCGGCGAATCTAGCGTTTTGACGCTAACTGACCGTGAGCTAGCATATCATTATCGTAATTATGGGTAACGCGAAGGTGCGGAAACTGCTGCAGGTTGCACTTGACGTGACCGAACTGGGCCGTGCGGTGCAGCTCGCGAAGGAATGTGTGGCTGGTGGAGCCGACTGGCTCGAAGCGGGTACGCCACTGATCAAGAGCGAGGGCATGCATGCGATTCGAACGTTACGGGATACGTTTCCCGGTGCGAAGATCGTCGCTGATATGAAGATCATGGATACCGGTGCGATCGAGGTGGAGATGGCGGCGAAATCCGGTGCAGCGGTCGTTTCGATCCTCGCCGCAGCAGATGATGCCACGATCCAGGACGCCGTGCGTTCCGCCCGGAAATACGGTGTATCACTTATGGTGGACCTCATGAATGCAGCGGATCCGGTAAAACGTGCGCGGGAACTGGCGGCGCTCGGCGTTGATTACCTCTGTGTGCACGTGGGGATCGATCAGCAGATGGAAGGTATGGATACGTTACAACTCCTCGAGCAGGTAGCTGCTGCGGTGTCAACCCCCTTGGCCGTTGCCGGTGGCATTGATGCAGAAGCGGCAGCAGAAGCCGTACGGTTAGGTGCTGAGGTCATTATCGTTGGTGGTAATATCACCCGCACGGCGGAGGTGGAAGCAGCAACGCGGCAAATTCGGGCGAGCATGGATTTAGAGCGGCCAGGACGAGCACACGATAGAATGAGCCTTGATGACGAGATTCAAGCGCTCTTTGGACAGGTGAGTACGCCTAATATCTCGGACGCGATGCACCGCAAGGGCGTTATGCACGGTATACGGCCCGTCTTCGAAGGTATCAAGCTCGTCGGCAAAGCAGTCACTGTACAGACCTTTGAAGGCGACTGGGCGAAGGTGGTTGAGGCTATAGATACCGCAAAGGAAGGCGAGGTAATCGTGGCCTATGCGGGCGCGAAAGACGTCGCGCCCTGGGGTGAGCTCGCCTCGTGGAGTTGCAAGCAGCGGGGCATCGCCGGTATCGTGATCGATGGTGCGACACGGGACGTGGACGAGATACGGCGCATCCGGTTTCCGGTCTTCGCACGTTATATCGTGCCAAATGCGGGTGAGCCGAAAGGTTTTGGTGAGCTGAACACGGAGATCACCTGCGGTGATCAGGAGGTCAGACCGGGTGATTGGATCATCGGCGATGACAACGGTGTGGTAGTCGTGCCCAAGGAGCGTGCTTATGAGATCGCGCGGCGTGCAAAGGAAGTCTGGAAGAACGAGGAACGCGTACGAGAAGAGATAAAACGCGGTAAGACGCTTTCGCAGGTGCTGGATTTGTATCTGTGGGAGAAGAAATAACGGTTGATCGTTACGCCTCTGTCCGTAATGCTGTACCGCAAAAAGAAAGGAACCTGGTATTCTGGAAATAATATGAATGAGGGAAGGCTCCCTCAAACATCTTCACGGGCGGTCGCTTTACTTTCCCTCCTCATCCTTCACGTCATACTCGACGTCCACGTATTCGCTCTCCGCCTTCTCACCGGCTTCTGGTTCTTTCGTACCCGTTGCAGCTTCCGCTTCCGCGGCCTGTTTCGCCGCTTCCTGGTAGATGACTGCAGAGACTTCATGCAGTACTTTCGTCAACTCGTCCATATCCGTCTTGATTTTCGCGAAATCTGTACCCTTTAAGGATTCCTTCAGCGTATCCTTCGCGCGCTCGAGCTTCTCACGCTGGTCTGCGGCGATCTTCTCACCGAGCTCTTCGATCGTCTTCTCCGTGGTGTAGACGAGCGAGTCCGCCTGATTCCGAAGCTCTATCTCCTCTTTACGCTTCCGATCTTCTTCGCTGTACCGCTCCGCCTCTTGCACCATCTCGTCTATCTGCTCCTTGGGTAGTTTTGTTGACGCGGTTATTCTGATCGAAGCCTCTTTGCCGGTCCCTAAATCCTTCGCCGTGACGTTTAAAATACCGTTCGCATCGATATCGAAGGTTACCTCGATCTGGGGAATACCGCGCGGTGCGGGTGGAATACCATCCAGGTGGAACCGTCCCAGCGAGGTATTGTCCGCAGCCATTGGCCGTTCGCCCTGCGTGACATGAATCTCGACGCTCGTCTGGCTATCTGCAGCGGTGGTGAATATTTGCGATCGCTTCGTTGGAACCGTCGTGTTCCGCTCAATCAATGGCGTGGCAACACCACCAAGCGTTTCCACACTGAGCGTCAGGGGTATTACGTCGAGCAGCACGATCTCCTCCTTCACCTGCCCTGCGAGGATGCCTGCCTGGATCGCTGCGCCGAGTGCAACGGATTGCATGGGATCAATGCCGCCCTCCACCTTCTTGCCGAGTATACGCTCGAATCGCTCCTTTACGATCGGCATACGCGTTGGCCCGCCGATAAGAATAATCCTGTCGATCTCCGCAGCCGAGAGCTTCGCATCTTTCAGGGCCTGTCGTATCGGCGCGTCCAGCCGTCTCAAGGTCGGCTCGGCTAATTCCTCTAATTTCGCTCGCGTCAGGGTCTCTTCCAGGTGCCGCGGCTCTCCATCCTTTACAGCAATAAATGGGAGGTTGATGCTCGTTGAGACCGATGAGGAGAGTTCGATCTTCGCTCGTTCCGCTTCGTCCCGTATGCGCTGCACTGCTGTTAAATCGGCACGTAAATCAATTCCCTCCATCTGTTTGAAGCCCTCAACCAGCCAGTTGACAATCGCAGCATCTATGTCCGTGCCGCCGAGCTGCGTATCCCCGTTCGTGGCAAGCACTTCGAAGACGCCTTCGCCTATCTCCATGATCGTGACGTCGAATGTGCCGCCGCCGAAATCGAGGACGACGACCTTGTATTCGCCTTCCTTGCCGAGCCCGTAAGCCATGGCGGCCGCTGTGGGCTCATTTATTATCCGCTTCACCTCAAACCCGGCAATTTCACCAGCGTCCTTTGTCGCCTGCCGCTGGTTATCATCGAAATAGGCCGGCACGGTGATCACTGCCGCGTTGATCTTCTCACCCAGATACGCCTCCGCGTCCGTCTTGATCTTCTGCAGCACCATCGCGGAGATCTCCTGCGGCGTAAACTCTTTATCCACGGTCTTCACGTAAATCTTCTCTGATGTACCCATCTTCCGCTTTACTTCGCGTACCGTGCCCTCTGGATTCACGACCGCCTGTCGCTTCGCTGCTACACCGACCAGCCGCTGCCCGTCCTTCGTAAAGGCAACGACCGATGGAAACATCTTCCCACCATATGCGCTGCCCTCGGCACTCGGTATGATTTTCACGTCGCCACCTGCACCCACGAATGCCGCTTCTGAGTTCGTTGTTCCGAGATCTATGCCAATAATCCTTTCCATTTCACAAAACCCCTTCTTGTCCTTGCATCCTTACCTGGTATATAAAAAAAGTTGAACTAACGTCTAAGAAAAAAAAGAAAAAAAAGAAGGAAAGAGGAAAAAAATTGGTTAGTACTCCCCTTCCATGCCACCCATGCCACCCATGCCACCTGGCGGCATGCCGCCACCACCTGGCATCTTCTCTCTGCTCGATGCGATTACATCGTCTATTCGCAGAATCATCACTGCCGATTCTGTGCCCGAGCTGATCGCCTGGGTCTTCACACGGAGCGGCTCGATCACACCGGCCTTCTTCATATCGGTCGGCTCGCCCTTGAAAACGTCCAGGCCTGCGGTCTTCTCCCCTCGCTCGTGTGCCGAGCGTAATGCAACGAGCATGTCAATCGGATCAAGACCGGCGTTCTCTGCCAGTGACCGCGGAATAACCTCGATGGCATCGGCAAACGCCTGAATGGCCAGTTGCTCGCGACCGCCAACGCTTGCTGCGTAGTCGCGCAGCCTGAGCGCCAACTCGATCTCAGCAGCTCCGCCGCCCGCAACGTACTTGCCATCCTCCATAGCAACCGCAACGACACGCAGCGCATCGTTCATTCCGCGCTCCAGCTCGTCAACCACATGCTCGGTTCCGCCACGCAGTAAGATTGAGACCGCTTTCGGGTTCTGGCAATCCTCAACGAAGATCATCTCCTCTCCACCGATCTTCCGCTCCTCTACCAGACCGGCTTTGCCGAGGTCCTCAGGTCGCACCTCTTCCAGGCTCGTCAGGATCTTGCCGCCGGTTGCGCTCGCCAGCTTCTTCATATCGCTCTCCTTCACGCGCCGTACCGCAAAGACTCCTTTCTTCGCCAGATAGTGCTGCGCGAGGTCGTCAATACCCTTCTGGCAGAAGAGCACGTTGGCACCGCTCGCCGTCACCGTCTCGACCATCTCCTTCAGCATCTTCTCCTCTTCCTCGAGGAACGACTTCAGCTGCTCAGGCGCGGTGATCTCGATCTTCGCATCCACCTCGGTCTTCTCGATTTCCAGCGCGGAATTGACCAGCGCGATCTTCGCGTTCTTCAGCGCCTTCGGCATGCCGGGGTGCACGCGCTCCTTGTCCACGATCATGCCGGAGATCAAAGCGGTATCTTCGGTACTGCCACCGGTCTTCTTCTCCAGCTTGATATGATCAACGTCGATCTTCTTTACACCCTTCTCCGCGATCATCTTCACCGCGTCAACGGCGAGATCGGTCAGCATCTCGCGTGCCGTGCCCGCGCCCTTGCCGGTCAATGAAGTGATAGCGATCTTCTTTAACGTTTTCGTATCCCCAACAGAGATCTTCTCCGCCATGCCCTCAAGAATCTCGTAGGCCTTCTCTGCGGCTAGACGATATCCTGTTGCGATCAGCGTTGGGTGCACTTCCTGCTCCAGCAAATCCTCGGCGCGCTTGAGCAGCTCGCCGGCAAGGATCACCGCGCTCGTCGTGCCATCGCCAACCTCTTCGTCCTGCGTCTTTGCGATCTCGACCATCATCTTCGCTGCTGGGTGCTCGATGTCCATCTCCTTCAGGATCGTCGCACCATCGTTCGTGATCACCACGTCGCCCATCGAGTCAACGAGCATCTTGTCCATCCCTTTTGGCCCGAGGGTGGACTTGACGGCGTTCGCAATGGTCTTCGCAGCCAGGATGTTCCTGTTCTGCGCATCTCTGCCTCGTGTTCGCTCACTACCTTCTCGTAACACCAATATCGGTGTACCACCTAATTGTGCCATGTTGTATTGTCACCTACAGTTAAGAGTGTATGTAAGTAGTTCTATTTAAATGTTGTTTGAGCTTTAAGCTTTAGAGTCACTATTCTTTATCGTACACCAGTATGGAGCGAACAGACGAGCGTATCTTTTTTAAAGCGATCAAAGCGCTGAACAAGCACTTACCCGCGGAACGCAAGACCCTGCTTGCCTTGTTACGCGAGGAGAAGCCGGCCGTACGAGCGCGGGACGGCTCGTTGCACCGGATCATGCGGCGCGAGCTGGAGGAGCTCTCGACACTGGTATCTGAGGCTGAGCAGCGGAGTTTACGGCTCCCGATCTATATTGAGCTCACCTCTGATTACGGGCGCGGTTTCGCGCGGGTGCATGGCGTGCTCGACTGCGAGATCGTACGGCGCGTATTGGGTACGGCGAATGAGGGTGAGCGTAGCGAGACGCTCTTCATCAATAAGGATGATGTGCGGCGATTACGACGGCGATTGCCAACGGCGACCGAGTACGCCTTCTTTTATACGCTGTAGCTTCGAACTGCATCATCCAGCCAGCTATATATGCTCTGCGGACTAACTAAGAAGGGAGAAAATGCCGGACGATGTTGTATCACTGCGTGAGTATCTCTATTCGCTTAGATATTACCTCTTGATCGTCTGTATCCTCTTTGTTGCCGCGGTGGCTGTGGGCTATCTGGAATACTTCAGTGACCTCTTCAGTGACTCACTGGCCTGGCTGCAGGAGCTGAGCGAGGGCATCGAGGATCTCACTGAACGCTACCCCTCTTGGGTCATCTTCGTGATGTTCTTCGTCGTGATCTTCCTGAATAACGCCTTTACCTGCTTTCTCAATATCCTCACAGGGCCCCTCTTGGGGATCTTTCCAATCTTCTCCACGCTTATCAATGGTGGGTTACTCGGGTGGCTGGCACATGAAGAGGGCTTGGTTGTCTTTCTCGCTATCGTGCCACACGGCATGTTTGAGCTCCCCGCATACTTCATTAGCCTCGCGATTGGCCTGTATCTTGCACGCGAGGCGTTGAGGCCGAAAGAATCGCGGCAGTTGAAAGCCAAGCTCGGTGAGGGGCTGCTCGTCTACCTGCGATTGATACTCCCACTCCTTTTTGTTGCAGCTCTTGTCGAATCAGCCTTGATCGTCATCGGTATACTCCTGATGCCTTAAGATCCATGAAATTACGGGACGGGCTCTACTGGTATCGAGAACACGGCTTCTTTGACGCCAACACGTATGTGATACAGGACGGGCAAACGATACTGATAGATCCTGGCATGGAAACGTATCTCAGGCCGCGGCTGCTCGCGATGCGCGATGATGGTATCGAGCCTTCGGACATTGACCTGATCGCGGTGACGCATCTCCATCCTGATCACTGCGGAGCAACGGCCGCGCTCAAGGAGGTCACAGACGCACAGGTAGCACTCCATCCGGTGCAAGTCGAGTATTTCGAGGCGATGGATGAGGGCTCCCAGGACGCCCTTGGTGTGGGTATCGAGCAGAAATTCTCCGCTGACCGGTTACTAGAAGAACGGCTGAGCCCGGGTGGGCTCGAGCTCGAAATCATAGAAACACCTGGCCATTCGCCGTGCAGTATCTGCTTTTACGCACCCAAGCGGAAGTTTCTGATCTCTGGCGATCTGATCTTTATGGGGGGCGTGGGGCGTACCGATCTACCTTTTGGCGATACGGCAGCGCTAAAAGTATCGATTGAACAGATCTCACGGCGGGATACCAAGCTCCTGTTGCCCGGGCACGGTGAGGTACTCATCGGTTACGAGCGAATACAACAGAATTACGAGTTCGTGAAGCGCTATTTCTCCGCGTTCATATAGCGGAACGTCCAGGAACGGAACTTGCGCGCTACTCCTTTTCTCTGCTCTAACTATACCATATCTATATAATATACTAACAGTGTGCGAACATAGTGCGTTTTTTATTCGCCATCGGTCCATCACTGCTCTTTGCAGTTACCTTACCCCACCGTGCTGCTCAACGATCTCCTCCAGATCCTCCAGGAAGTATTGTATCGTCTCTTCATCAGTATGCGGCATGATTACGAGCCGCAGAGCTCGGGGACTTCGCGTTATTGATACATGCCACCGCCGTTCTTCCAGCGCCCTCCTCACGCGCTCTAAATCGGCCTCCGATAACCGTAGAGTCACGACATTCATTATGGGCTCGATGACCGGGAAGATGCCAAGCCGCTTTGTTCCGCGTATCAGTAACCTCGTGAGCCGCATACATTCGTGCACCATTTCCTGGAGCCCCTCTCGACCGAGATATTTGAGCACGGCGTACGTCGCTGCAGTGGACGCGCCGCTTCTCGTGCCGACGAGCGAGTACTGCTGCTTGGTGATCAAATAAGGCGTTGCCACCATCAACTCATCCAGGAACGTCGGATCGCGGAACAGGAGGCAGCCCGCGCCGAGTGTGCTCATGCCCATCTTATGCGGGTCGACCGTGATGGCACTCACGCCGTCGAGCGCGAAGTCGAAGGCATAGTGCTGCTCGAGAAACGGTATCACGAACCCCCCAAAGGCCGCATCCACGAGCAGGAAGAGATCTCGTTCGCATGCGAGCGCCGAGAGCTTATCTATCGGATCTATCTGTCCGAATTCTGTCGTTCCTGCTATGCCCACCAGCGCGATCGTGTTATGGTCAATCAGTCGTTCCACCGCATGCACGTCCACTTTGAGCTGTGGATCCAGCGAAGCCTGCCGCACCTCGAGGTTCAGGAGGTCCGCAATCTTCTCAAACGAGAAATGAGCGGTTTTTGGTACGATGATGTTCACATCGCTCAGGCCTTCTTTCCGTCTCCGGTTCCGGATCGCGCGTATGGCCTGGATATTCGATTCGGTACCACCGGTGGAGATGTAGCCGGCCGCATCTCCTTTACTGAGTAGCGAGCCGATCATGCGAACGACTTTATCCTCCATCTCCTTCGTTCCGGGAAAGAGGTCAGAATCACCGAGATTCGATTCCAAGAACAGCTTGTGCGCGTAGATCGCGATATCGTGCGGATACGTGCACATAGAGCTCAAAATTCGCTCGTACGACAGGTCCATCAACTTCTTCTCCTGAAGCAGTGACTCAACTGCCTCCCTGCTCATACCTCGCTCTTCCATTTTGCATACCTCTCACGAGTGATAGTACGGTAAAGCTCCGGGATCAGAGATCACCAGGGGCGTTACCGACCAAGTCTTATTCGTGCTCCATCTACTTAAGTCTGGTAGGACTTAGAGTGTTCATTGAGAGGACTGAATGAGGAGCGAAGCATGATGAACGACTATCCCGAACTGGTGCGGATAATTGCGGACGCGCTGGGCATACGAAAAGCGCCCATTGGCGTTACGTATACGGACGAACCGCCGGCTATGGAGCCCGAACCGGGGAGCTATACGGTCTGTGGTGCGATACTGAGGGCAGCGGACGGTGCGGTCATTATGCTCACGGAAGACCGCTGCGCCTGCTCAGGCGGCAGGCGCCATATCGGTCTTACCCAGCGAAGCACCATACCGTGGCAGATGCTCGTGGAAGGTGAGAAGCTCTGGTATGACGTGAAGACTGCGGTTCGATCGAGCGCAGAGACTGAGAAGTTCGCGCGGCCACCAATAGGGCTGGCCACGCACGTATACTTTTATCCCGTGGCAAAGCGTGTATTTCGGCCCGATCTTGTGCTGCTGCTGGTCGATGCCGAACAGGCTGCACGACTCCTTACGCTGAACCAGTTCTGGGACGGGAAAACGCCCTCGCTCGAGATGCGGGGGCCGCTCTGCTGGAGCACGGTGACCTACCCGCTCATCTCCGGGAACTTCAATCTCTCGGTTGGCGACATCAGTGCACGTCGGATGGAGCACTGGGATTCTGATCTTATGGTTGCATCAATCCCCACGGAGATACTGCGCGGGATTGCAGAGGCTGTTCCATTGAGTACCGCGGGAACCGCTAAGCCGTCCGAGCAATTCCAGCGAATGACCGAGAAGATGCGTGCAAAGCGTGGCACGCAGTGATGTAACTTTTACGTCATATTTCACTCATCGGATCAGCAATCGAGAAAGAAGGGTTTTCTTCGTCTCGCACTGCGTCGCGAAGACACAGCGCTCACAGGGAGCATGCTCGCCCCTATCGGGGAACAGCCCGTCCTTCACCCGTTTGACACGTTTTGCGGTCTGCAGGGCAAGTGCACGATCGCTCCGCTTGATAACTGAAGTGCGAACGTCCGGTGCGCGTATATATTCCACAAAGCCGCGCTGAACCCTCGTTTCATACGCATCCTCAAGGAGCATGGCGTACGCAGCCAGCTGCATGCGATCACGTTTCCACACAGTATACGCGGGGCATCTTCCGGTCTTGATGATGCAGGGGATATGCTCGTCGTCGGTTCGTATCAGCTTATCCATACTCCCAACCAGGCCTAACCGGTGTGATATGACCGTGCGTTCACGCTCAAATCCGAAAGAATTCTCCAGCATCGCCAGTTCATCATCTGATCGCAGCCGCCTGAGCCAATCAGGGGTACTGACCAGCTCCATAAAGTCCGTTTTCACACGCTCGAGAAGATCTTCGTTCACCGCACACAATTCGTCCTTATAAATCCATTCGATATCCTCGATGATTTCCGCCAGCGTCTGCTCAATCAGTGCACCAGGTCTTCGATCCCTGTACTCTGATGCATTTACTGCATCGCCCAAACAGAGTTTTTGCCAGTTGAAACCCAGCTCTTTAAAGAGCACATGCTCGATAGTGTTCCGTTCGTTTATCTGCGCGTGTGCAGGTCGTTCCGTACCCCGAGCGTTGAAATAGACCAGCCGCGGACATACGAGATAGTGCGTCAATTCAGAGACTTTAATGACCGCGGAGCGATCCTGCGAGGCGGGCATGATCTCACACCGAATAGTTTAAATATATACGGGGTCATAGTATAACAAGCCCGAGGGGGACGGAGAGAAATGTTTGAGGCCAAGATAGACGCTAACGTGTTAAAAGAATGTATCGAGTCAATTATCGCGGTGGTTGATGAAGGTAAATTACGTATATCAGAGAGTGGTTTCCAGCTCAGAGCGGTGGATCCCGCAAATGTGGCGATGGTCTCCTTTGAGCTGGCCCGCGAGGCATTTGATGATTACCGTTTTGATAAGGAGTCGGCAGCGGACTCGATAGAAATGGGTATCGATTTCGTCAAGCTGCACGATATCCTGGGCTTTGGTGGGCGAGAGGATGTCGCGTTGCGGCTGGACGAGCAGGCCCAGAAGTTGCTCACCAAGATGGGCAGTCTTGATTATACGGTCTCGCTCCTTGATCCCGGGTCGTTGCGGAAAGAGCCGAAGGTGCCTGAGCTCGACTTCCCCGTACAGGTGGTGATCGAGAACGAGGAATTCAGACGGACGATTCGGGCTGCAGAGAAGATCGGCGACCACATCGTGCTCGGCGTTGACGGCGAGGAGTTCTACATGGAGGTCGAGGGCGAGATGGACAAGCTGCGCCTGGGGCTGAGGAAGGAGCAGTTAATTCATTTGACGCCCGGGACACTCCATTCGCTCTACTCGCTCGATTATATCTCCGCGATGAGTAAAGGCATGAGCCATGCGGCGAATATCACACTGAACCTCGGCAAAGATTATCCGCTGCAGATCGAGTTCGACGTGGCAGAGGGTAAGGGCAAGGTCAGCTATCTGCTCGCGCCACGAATCGAATCTGAATGAATAATAGATTCTAAATGGACCTGACGGGCCGGGCAGGGTAGAAGCAGCACAGGCTCGGTAGCGTATGAATGAGGAAGGGGTATTAGAAGCTTCGCACCTGAGCTACTTTCCGTTTCTGGCTGCGGCAACGAGTTACGTGGAAGCATCTGGCATTACCCTCGAGGAGCTCATTTCCAGTGCCGCGTTCGAGCGTGCGCGCGTGCGTGGCAGGGAACGCGTGCGTGAAACGATCCGTTCAGGAATGATTCGTAAGCCGACAGTGATGACCAGGACTCAGGCGGAGATCGAGCTGCTCTCATATCCGTTTGCTCGTATTCTGGTCTCCTGTATCAACAACGAGCACCTCGTTCGTCGTTTTGCACTCGCAGAGGCGAAATCCGCGTACGTGGCACTGAAAGAGGCGTCCGGGTCATTGGTTGGCGGTGGCGATACTGATCTACTCTACGAGATGGCACGTGAATTCGAGCTCCATCTCGAGTTTATGGAGTTGCCGCACGAGCACGCTCCAGTGCGAATCCCATTCAATGAATATCTGCGCTACACGGTCAATCTCCGTGACAAGCGCTGGAAGCTGGTGAATCGTGCGCTCGAGAACGGCCAGGTGAATTTGCGAACGAACGAGTTTTTGCGTATTCTGCAAGAGGCGATTCACGCGCGTATACGTAAGGATCTGCCGCTTGACGTGCCCACCGCGATCTGCGAATCGGTGCTCCGGTACACGAAGGATCTGAAAGCAGAGCTGGAAGCGTGGCGGAAGCGGGTAGATGAGAATGAGTTTGAGACGGGCATGCGGGTAAAAGATCCTGCCAGCTTCCCGCCCTGTATCAAGGCGATTCTGAGCAATCTCCGTGCGGGGGTTAATGTGCCCCATACCGCACGGTTCGCAGTGACCTCATTTTTGCTGAACGTGGGCTTGACGGTCGACGAAATAATCGAGCTCTATAGGAGCTCACCGGATTTCGATGAGGAGCGAACGCGGTATCAGGTGGTGCATATCTCGGGCGAGCTGGGCAGTACCCGCTACTCAGCACCCTCGTGCTCAACCATGCGGACCTACGGGAATTGCGGTGATAGTGATGATGTGTGTGAGAAGATTGGGCATCCCTTGAGCTATTATAAAATGAAATTGAAACTAAAACGTAAGACTGAGCGTCAAAAGAAAGCATCTAAAAAAGAAACGGAGATAAATGAAGGAAGCAGCGAAGGAGAAGGTTAAAGAACTCGTTGAGCGATTCCGAACGAACATTGACGTATATAAGCGATCTACGTATAACGAGACGCAGGTCCGGCGTGAATTTATTGATCCCTTCTTTGAAGCACTGGGCTGGGATGTGAGCAATGCCCAGGGCTATGCGGAGCAATACAAGGAAGTAATTCACGAAGACGCGATAAAAGTGGGCCGTTCAACCAAGGCGCCGGATTACAGCTTTAGGATTGGTGGCCAACGGAAGTTCTTTGTCGAAGCGAAGAAGCCGGCAGTGAACATAAAAGCGGATATCAGTCCTTCGTATCAGTTGCGACGGTATGCATGGAGTGCGAAACTACCGTTATCGATCTTAACGGATTTTGAGGAGTTATCGGTCTTTGACTGCCAGATCAAGCCTCAAGCAACGGACAAAACTGGTGTGGGGAGGATCGCGTATTACACGTTTGAAGATTATCTCGATCGGTTCGATGAGATCTACGATGTCTTTTCAAAAGAGGCGATACTCAAAGGCAGTTTTGATCGGTACGCGGAATCAACCAAAGGCAAGAAGGGCACGGCGGCAGTTGATACCGAATTTTTGAAGGAGATCGAGACCTGGCGCGAGTTGCTGGCCAAGAACATCGCATTGCGCAATCCGGACGTAACAATTTACGAGTTGAACTACGCGGTACAGAAGATTATAGACCGAGTCATCTTCCTGCGGATTTGCGAGGATAGAGGGATCGAACCGTACGGCCAGTTACAGACGAAAGCGGAATCCAATGAGGTTTACAAGCACCTGTTAAATCACTTCAAACTTGCGGAGTCCAAATACGACAGTGGCATATTCGATTTCGAGGCTGATAGAATAACGCCCGCGTTGCATATTGATGATAAGGTCTTGAAAACGATCATTCGGCATCTGTATTATCCAGAGTCGCCGTACGAATTCTCAGTGCTCGGAGTCGAGATACTGGGGAACGTTTACGAGCAATTCCTGGGTAAGGTCATCCGATTGACCGCGGGCCATCAGGCAAAGGTGGAGACGAAGCCGGAGGTGAAAAAGGCGGGCGGTGTGTATTACACGCCGCAGTATATCGTTGACTATATTGTCAAGAACACCGTGGGTAAGCTGATAACGGGAAAGACACCGGACGAGATCGCGGAACTGAAGATTCTGGATCCTGCGTGCGGCTCCGGGAGCTTCCTTATTGGCGCATACACGTACCTGCTGAAGTATCATCTTGATTGGTACATCAGTCACCAGCCGAAGAAGCACAAGAACGCGGTATTTCAGGTGAAAGAGAACGAGTGGTACCTGACAACGGCGGAGAAAAAGCGGATTCTTATCAATAACATCTTCGGCGTGGATATAGACCAGCAGGCGGTCGAAGTAACGAAACTGAGTTTGCTGTTAAAGGTGCTTGAGAACGAGAGTAGAGAGAGCATCAACCAGCAGGTGAAATTAGGGCTGGAGGGCATCCTGCCGAATCTCGAAGATAATATCAAATGCGGGAATTCGCTCATCGGGCCCGATTTCTACGAGACGCAGCAGACAACGCTCTTTAACGAAGATGAGATGCGGCGGATCAACGTCTTCGATTGGAACGATGACAAAAAAGGGTTCGGGAAGATCATGAAACGCGGTGGGTACGATTGCGTTATTGGGAATCCGCCGTGGGGTGCTACTCTGCCAGATGAAGATCTAGAGTATTTGCGCGAGAGGCACAGCCAGATTATAATTAGAATGATTGATTCATTCATGTTTTTCTTACATAAATCATCGCAACTTTTATCTAAATCAGGGCTCTTGGGGGTGATAATCCCAAGCACATTTCTAACACAAGTAGACAATCAAAATCTTCGCCGCTTCTTCATTAATGATTTTCAGGTTAATATTGTAATAAACCTGGGAACTGAAGTTTTCGGAAGGAATGTCCTTAATACCTCCACAATTTTGGTGGTTTCACGAGTTGCACACGAAACAAATAAAAGGGGCTTTATTGTTGCTGATCTTCGTGATTTTTCTTCTAATGAAAAACCTAATCAACTTTCTAAAATTGGGTATTCCCCATTTCTGAACTGGAAGAATGTTGTGCTTAGTGATTCGTATTTCACTTATTTTACAAGAAATCTCTCAGGAGTTTCGATCCTAAGCTGTTTGAAGGATAATCATATTAAATTTAGGAGTATTCTCGATGGTGAAATTCAAAGAGGAATAACTCCTGATTACTTGGAGGCTTTTGTTATTGAAGATTGGAAAGCCCAAAAAGAAGAGTTCGAGCCGGAAGTACTTCGGAAAGTTGTTCTTGGACAACATGTATCGCGATATGGTTCGATAGATTCCTCCTTATCAATTATTTATCTCACAAGGAAAGATGATATTAAAAAATATCCAAATGTTAGAAATCACTTAGCTTTATATCGTGACAAAATTACATGCCGTGAAGTAGCAGAAGGCAAACATCCATGGTTTTCTCTTCATAGACCAAGAAATCCGGGAATCTTTAAGTCTCCAAAATTTATAGGTTTGACAACAACAAGAAAAATTAGCGTTGTCTTTGATGAAAGCTCAGATTTTTATGCGACCGATGCTCTTTATATTTTTAAGTTAAAAAAGGATTCAAGGGTATCACATCAGTTCGTATTGGGAGTACTTCACTCAAACATTTTTGGATTCCTGTATCAAATATCAACTCAAGGGGAGTTAAGAGTTATTCCACAAATAAAAGCAACAAAACTTTATGATTTACCTTTTCCAAAAATTAATCTATCAGATCCCGAAGAAAAAGCACAACACGATAAAGTCGTTTCCTTGGTTGAGAACATGCTCTATTTACAGAAGAAATACCACGAGGCAAAGATGGAACGTGACAAGGAGCTGTACGAACGACAAATAAAAATTGTTGATGCGCAGATTGATAAACTGGTTTATGACTTGTATGGGCTAACGGAGGAAGAGATAAAAGTGGTTGAGGGAGAATGACTGATCCAAATTGGTTTTATTCTGCCCTAGCGCAATCAGCAGCGGCCATAGTCGGATTAATGGGTGCATTTGTTACAAGTAGGGTCATGATGATGGCAAGTGAAAGAAGCCGAATAGAGAACAGAATTAACGAAATCAATGCAGAAATTAAGGAATTAGAGCAAGAAAAACACACAGGTACAGTACATTACAGTAATAACGTTATTAGAGAAGAGGAGAGAATGATGGAACTATCTAGTAAAAACGCAATATTAAAAGAGTTTATGAATTAACTTAATCAAATAGTTTTACCAAAAAATTTTAAATGGCTTATAATATCTCTCATTTATTTCACTATTGTTGGGGTTGTACTACCATTATGTTTACTGCCGATAACACCGGTGCAGCACCTTGTTTGGAAACCTATAGTTCTTATTTTTTTCACCACTGGGCTATTTGCAGTCTTTATATACATTTTTATTGAAATAAAAAAAATAACAAAGAACTAAATTATTGCTTGAGCTGCAGAAGAAAAAAGGGGGCAAAAGTGGAATTATAAGGCAGATATTGAGGCTGGTTTATGATTTACACGGGCTGACGGGGAGAGAGTATAGTTAGATGAGCTCCGATCAATGAGTATGCAATTGAGATTATTTCGTGAAACCGACCAGTTCAGTCCATATCTCCAATAACCTTCAGCAACACCTTCTCCACGTCCGCGCGGCTTTGTGCGGCCGCTGCGACAATATCTTTATAAGCCAATGGCTCCTCGACGATGCCATGCGCGTAGTTATCCACGGTGCTGATGTTCGCGTAGCGCAAGCCCAATTCCGTCGCCAGCGTCGCTTCCGTCGCCATATTCATCCCCACGATATCCGCATAATCCTTGATCAAATTTATCTCCGCTTTCGTCTCCAGCCGCGGACTGAGGGTCTGGAAATACACACCGTGCTCCACAATGTTTATAGCCCGTGATCGTGCAGCAACAATGAGCCGATTTCGCAACGCTTCATCCAGGCCTGGTGTAATATGAACGATTTCGTGGTCGTAATACGTGAGGATATTGAACAATCCGATGTAATCATGCGGAACGATTAATGATCGTGGTGGTAGAGCTCGCTTTACACTGCCCACCGAAGTAACGCTGATGATTTTATCCACGCCCAGGTCCTTGAATACGCGCATATTCGCTTTATAATTGATCTGATGCGGCGGAATGTTTCGATCCTTGCCGTGCCGCGGAATGAAAACGATCTCCTGTGAATAAACAGTCGTAACAAGCAGGTAAACCGGGCCATAGGCAGTCGTTACTTCGCGCTCCTCCACATCGTCGAGCACTTTCGTGCCGAATAGACTCGTCCCGCCAATGATACCGAGCGTCATCTTCCATCATCCTAAAGGGGTCGTCCGGCTATAAAGTTATCCTGGATTTAGGCCTCGTATTGCCCGCTATTCACGCTCAGCTATTGCCACAACTCATCCCAGCTCCGCTCGCCGAGCACCACTTCGAACTCAGCGATTGTGAGAACGGGCTTCTTAAACGCGACCAAATCCTCTACCAGGCGTGGACATGCAGTGTTAACGAACGCATCAACGGCATAGCCGAGTAAATTCGCCTCGCAGATCTCGTCGAGCGCAATAACGTACGCATTCCGGCCTTTAGCGATCGCCGTTCGCTGCATGACCACCGCATCTTCGAGCTTGCACTGGCCGCTCTTGGTGCCTACAAGTATCCCAAAGGTCTGCGCATCGAGTGCACGGGCAATAACCAGGTAGCGCTTCTTCCTCAGCTCATCGGGCTCGAATACGTGCACCTGCTTGGTGAATGGATCGGCCGCAATAACGCGCTTGCCCGTGTACAGCGCGATGCCCGCGGGATGGAAGCCGCCACTGCCGATGAACAAAATCTCGTCGTTGGGCACCGCACGAGCAGCGCCGAACTCGCAGCCCAGGACCAATCCCGGGGCAGCGCCGACCAGTAAACTTTTACTTATCGTAGCGGCCTTGCCCGCGTGCCTGAGTACCGCCCTCGCATCTTCAAGGGCGTGCACGTGCTGAACGGTCGCTACAAGCCCAACGCACTCACCGATAATCTCCGCTGCTGCCTGCTCCACCACGGGCTTGATATCACTGGTACTTCTAAGCTCGATGAAGATCACCGTCTCGGCCGGCCGCAATCCGGTCGTCGTATCACCTGTCGGTGTACGTAAGCGCCGCTGAGCGAAGAGCGCGCTCGAATGCCCGAAATGGAAGAGCAGCTCAACCATACAGGCCAGCTTCTCGTCGATGTCGCAGGCGCCATAGCAGGAATTACCGGAGATAATCACGACGGCCCCAGTCTCCTGCGCGATTTCGTCGGCGAGTGAAACGGCCACCGATCTGAGCCCATCAGGGAGCTGTAAACCCACCCGTGTTGCTCCTCGTTCTCGTACCAGAGCTGCTACCCGCTCGAGCTCGAACTCATAAGAACTCTGCTCCATAGTAGCTACTTACCGTTTAAGGTAAAAAGTAGCGCGAGCTTTTTATACAGGGATGCCTGTACTTTTAGCGGTACTCACGATGTCAAGCGAGGCCCCGAAGAGATCGAAGGACAAGGGCAACCAGAGCTTTAACATTGGCTTCCTGGCGATAGGGCTCATTATCGGCCTGATCCTGGGTATAGCCAGTGGCAGCTCCATCTTCTCAGGTCAGTCATTCCTATCGTCGTCCGCCGGACCATCGGACGGCGTACTGAGCCCGGAAGCAGCTGGCGCACACACAATCGATTTCCTTGCGAATTATGCCGTATCGCCTGAAATTAATGTTTCATTAGTGAACGTTACCGAGCTGGAAACGGCGAATCTCTACCAGGTTACGGTCAATGTCTCCACGCAGAGTGCATGGGAACAGCAGGTAGTGCATGTCACGAAAGATGGTGCAGTGCTCTTCCCGGGCGCGATAAACATCGACGAATTCGAGGAGATGGCAGCGACTCAGGGCTTATCATGAATGAGGTGATTGAAACGAGATGAAGACCGCATCGGTTGGCTTTCTGGTACTAGGTGTTATCGTGGGAATTATCCTCGGGGCGGTCATAGGGTATTCCGTTTTCTCTGCGCCCTCAGCACCGTCTACGCCCCCCACTCCCAAACCGGCAGATACTCTGACACCGGAAGCGGCAGGTGAACGAGCAATCGAATTCCTCACAACGTATGCTATTCCGCAGGGTGTCGAAGCTTCGCTGGCTTCAGTTACCACGGATGAGCAATCGGGCCTGTATGAAATCGCGGTTACTGTCTCGATGCTCGGGGCCACGGAGATGCGCGAGGTGTATATGACGAAGGATGGCGAGCTGCTCTTCCTCGGCGCCACGAACATCGACGACTATGTCGAGCGGGTAGAAGCGCAACGGGCACTGGAGGAGCAGCGCAATCGTGAACAGCAGTCTGGTAAAACCATTGGCGACTACATCAGGAGCGAGGATCCGCTCTGTACCGAGGAGGGCAAGCCGATCATTTATTTCTTTGGCGCTCCCAGTTGTAGCGCCTGCCAGTGGGAGCACCCGATCCTCCTCAACGTGACTTCAAAATTCGACGGGTACATCGCTCTTCATGATAATATGAATGCCATTGTGGATAGCGAGGTCTTTGCTTCCTACAACCCCGGCGGGACCATTCCAACCACCGTATTGGGTTGCAGCTATTATCGTATTGGTGCAAACATTACCCTTGGCGAAGCGCAGGAGGAGCAGATCCTGACCGCGTTAATTTGTGACCTGACCGAGGGTCAGCCAGAAGCGGTATGCTCGGCGCCTGAGATCGTTGCCCTTATGGCTCAACTCGACTGAAGAGTCGCGATACGGAAAGATCATTAGGGTAAAAAAATATTTTTGCAAAGTTTGACTTAAACAAATAAGATATTCATACATAATATTATTTTGATGAGCTGGATCTAATAAAAAAGTATTAGTATACGCTTTTTTTAACACTTTTTGTGTTTGTTCACATAAATCAACCTACCATAAAACGTTACGCTCATCAAAATAACGAAATTTGAGTTCTGATGCACTCGCAGGGTCAAGGAGATGGAATGTATTGGATGGAACTAAAAAAATCGCAGAAATCGCAAATTTAGAAGCGATGAAGTAGTATAACGCAAAATAATTTTTGGTGTACGAATAATTGTACCCAACCAGCGCACGCGACCTGAAGTTTTATGATAAAACTTCAACCTTCCTGAAGGTGGGACGATATACGGTCTATTCCTATTATAAACGGTGATATGAGCGGTTTTCGGGATTCCCACCCGACGATGATACTTGAAGTTTTTATAAAACTTAAAGGTTAATATGGGTGGAATATATTGGCTATAGCGAAATTGCAAAATTTAAACGCACAATATTGTAAGTATCTACTTCTTTTATATTGGGTAAATTAAGGCAATAATATAAATAAAATAGTGTAGTAAGAATCTTTTATCTATAAAATGGATTTTTAAATTAAAACAAATTAAAAATTTTATTCTCTTAATTTAAAAAGATATATATATGAAAAATAAATTATTATTGCTTCATACACGACACAAAGGATCTAATACGAAAACAAATGTATCATAACCATCCTTCTACCCATTTACCCATATTTTTTTTATCGTCTTCTATAAAGGGCAAATTAATGTAATGTTGCAAAGAAGTTAATGTAGTATGTCCCTGTGAAAGATAAACTAAATTTGTGGCTTCAGGGAAATAAAAAATCAACCAGCTCTCGTAGGTCTTACGCATGGTCCGTGCGGATATGCCAACAGGATTTAAATCACCCTGCTTTGCCCACTGCACCAGTGCGTAATCCCAGGCCTGTATCGAAGGCAGTCGTTTCCTATTCTCGAAGAAGTACGGGAGAATTGCCTTTCCCATTGAGCTCAATCTGATCCATCGCTCAGCCTGTTTCCGTTTCACCTTCCGCTGTGCCTCTGAGGGGAGATGTACGAAATTGCCATCGAACCACCGGGCATTATCCTGAATCTTCTTGCACTCGGTGTACCGTGCGCCCAACAGCAGACAAGCATCCAGAAGAGTACGATTTTCCGTCCTCTTCGCGCCGGTACGCAATTGTTCGAACTCAGAAGGCCGTAAGATCCGCGTTTTGATCTTTTTACCCTTTAAAATCGGGATCTTCTCGCTCATCGCTTCTACATTGTAAAAGGACTACAAAAAGCTTCCTGTCTCCGTACTGTAACGGGCTTTTTGGTCCGCTCTCGGCTGCTGAGCCTTTTTATTCCCGTCGCCCGGTAAGGGTGCGTTCAGTCGGCAGTCGTTCTGAACATGCTGGTGAAAGAGAAAAATGAAATGAATGTAGCTCCTATTCACTCTGTGGTGTAACGAGAGTAACGAGCAGCGATGCATCTTACCAACGATGAGGAGCGGATCCTTAAGGGCGAAGAGGGCTGGGCACGTCAAAAGGCGATGGAGATCCTCGTTGCGATCGGCGATATCCATCACGCATCGCACCTGATCCCCATCAAGAGCGCGCATATCTCCGGTGCCTCGTATAAGACGATCGGAGACGCCTTTGAGTTCATCAAGAGCCTTGAGGGTGCGCGCGTGCAGGTGAAAAGCACGCTCAATCCTACCGGTGTGGATCGCCGTATCTGGCAGTCGCTCAACGTCTCGGAGACCTTTGTCGCGAAGCAGCGTGAGGTCGTGCACGCCTACCGGTGCCTGGGCATCGACGTCGAATGCACCTGTATTCCGTACCATGTCGGCAACAGGCCGCAAGAGGGCGAGCACATCGCATGGGCTGAATCGTCAGCCGTTCTTTACGCCAATTCGGCCCTGGGCGCGCGCACGAATATGGAAGGTGCCCCCTCTGCTCTTGCCGCGGCACTCATCGGGAAGACGCCCGAATATGGGCTTCATCTTACGGAAAATCGGGAACCTGAGCTTCGGGTCTGCGTGCAGTGCGCGCTACGGGATGCGGATTACAGTGCGCTCGGGTTTATACTCGGCGAGCTCGTCGGGAACAAGATACCACTGATCGAGCTCCTGCCCGCGTCACAGCCGACAGCCGATGAATTGAAGCATTTATCCGCGGCGATCGGCGCGACCGGCTCCGTCGGATTGTACCATATCGCAGGACTCACGCCTGATTCCGAGTACTTTGGACATCCTGCGGAAAAGCTCGAGCTGGACAGAAGCGATATCGAGTCCGTCCATAGGGCGCGCTGCGAGGGCGACGTGATCGCGATCGGTTGTCCCCATTGCTCAGCGACCGAACTCCAGCAGATTCATGAGTTTCTGCGCACCGAGAGCAAGGGACGAACAGTGCGGAAAGAATTCTTTGTATTTACTGCACGTGCGGTGAAGGAGCGTATGCAGGATGTAGTGCGGAAGATCGAGGCGTACGGTGTGAAGGTGATTTGCGATACCTGTTTCGTTGTCTCGCCTGCGTTTGAGCAGTACCGTTGCGTCATTACCAACTCCGGAAAGATGCTGCGATACGTGCCGCTGCTCTGTGGTGGAGCGGCGGTACAGCTGTGTACGACCGAGCAATGCGTGCAGCAGGCGTTTTGAGCGCTGGCTGTTTTTAAATACTTATATACTCAAAGCTCTTACAGTAACTAGTCGTGACCGAAGAGGAAGATGGCTAAAAGACACAGACCGAGGAGAGGCTCGCTCGCCTATTCACCGCGGAAGCGGGCCCGAAGTGAAACGTGTAGAATAAAGAGAGAGGAACGAGTCGAGGGTAAGAGACTGCAGGGTTTCGCGGGCTATAAAGCCGGTATGACTCACCTTATGCTCACTGACGATTATGCTCATAGTATGACTAAGGGAATGGAGATTGCTGTTCCCGCAACGATCATTGAGACCCCGCCGATGCGCGTGGTCGGTTTCCGTCTTTACAAGATGACTAATTACGGTCGCCGCGCCGTCAAAGAAGTGTGGGTAACGGGCGATCAAGCCGCGGAGACGGACGGAGGATTACGCTCACTGAAAGCGCTCGTCGAGAAGGCGGAGGATACACGAGTTTTTTGTCTGCGTTTGATTGCGGCCACGAGGCCCGAGATGGTGGCTGCGTTGCCGAAGAAGAAGCAGGGGCTCATGGAGATTAAGATGAGCGATACGGTCGAGAACGACCTTGAGTATGCGAAAGAGCTTATAGGTAAGGATTTGAAAGTTACGGACGTGGTGAAGGAGGGCGATTTCGTGGATGTCACTGCCATTACCCGGGGTAAGGGCACCCAGGGCCCGGTAAAGCGCTGGGGTGTGATGATTCAGAACGCGAAAGCGCAACGATCGGGAAAAGGGCGGCATGTGGGTGCCATTGGTGGCTGGCGACCACGCAGAGTCCGCTGGCGCGTACCTCAGATGGGACAGACGGGCTATCACCAGCGTACAGAGTATAATAAGCGTGTGATGAAGCTTGGTGGTACTGACGAGGAGATAACGCCGAAGGGTGGCTTCGTGCGGTACGGCGCTGTGACGAACGAGTACCTTGTACTCAAGGGGAGTGTGCCCGGCCCGAAGAAGCGACTGATACGAATTTCGCATGCCATACGACCGCACCCACGGCTGGGTGCACCTGAAATTATCGCGATCAGCACGAGATCACAACAGGGGAAATAGATAGAGCGGGACGACGAGAAGAAGAGTGATGGTAAGAGAAGTGACAAGCACAGCAAAGGTATTAGATTTATCGGGTAAGGTTGTTAAGGAGATTTCATTGCCACCGGTCTTCCTGGAGGAGTACCGGCCGGATTTGATCAAGCGCGCAGTGCTCGCTCTGCAGTCCAATCGCTTTCAGCCGAAGGGCACGGATCCCTTGGCCGGGCGGCGGACTTCTGCGGAGAGCTGGGGGCCTGGTAGAGGTGTTGCACGGGTTCCTCGGGTTACAGATGGGCGACGCGCCGCGCGAGCACCACAGACCGTTGGAGGGCGACGCGCGCATCCGCCAAAGCCCGAAAAGCGCTTGGAACGTAAAATCAACAAGAAGGAGCGGAGAAAAGCGATCCGATCTGCGATTGCTGCCACCACTGATCCCCTTAAGGTACGTGAACGCGGGCATCGATTTAGTGAGAATCTCCCGCTGCCACTGATCGTTGAGGATTCATTAGCGGGCCTCGCGAAGACCGCGGAGGTCGAGGCCGTCTTCAAGACGTTGGGCGTCTGGGACGATGTGCTCAGAGCGAAGGTGCGAAAGGTACGGGCTGGTAAAGGCAAGATGCGCGGCCGGAGATACAAGACGAAAAAGAGCTTATTGATCGTTATTGGACGTGAAGATGCGCAGGCCGAGGAACGACCGATACTGAAAGCGGCAAAGAACTTACCGGGCGTGGATATCGCGTACGCCCCGGAGCTCAACACCGAATTGCTCGCACCAGGGACGCATCCAGGCAGATTAACGATCTGGACTGAGTCTTCACTAGCACACTTAACCGCAATGGAGTGATAAAAGAAAGAGATGCACCGAACACTGAAACACATCGTGCCAAGCGAAAAAGCAACGCTGCAGATCGATGCGGAGAACAAGCTGCAATTTATTGTTGATATAAACGCGAGCAAGAGCGAGATAAAGCATGAGGTGGAGCGTATCTTTGAGACGCCCGTACGGAACGTACGGACGATGATAACGTTTAAAGGTGAGAAGAAGGCAATAGTAGAATTAGAGCAAGAAGAGAAGGCCAAAGAGATCGGCACTTCACTCGGCATATTATAATCACGGAAAGATGGGAAAACGAATAATCGCACAGCGGAGAGGAAGAGGAACCCCTACGTATCGGGCGCCCGCACACCGATATAAAGGCAATCTCGAACATGTTCCGATCAGCAAGGGCGAGACAATCTCAGCAAAAATATTGAAGATTGAGCACGATCCTGCGCGGAGCGCTCCGATCGCCCGCATTCAGTACGAGCGAGAGAACGGTGATGAGACGAAGATTGAAGAGCGTTACATTATTGTTCCCGAGGGCGTGGCCGAGGGTGATTTACTCTTCTATGGTGATGCGGCACCGATAAAGACGGGCAATACCGTGCCGCTGCGCTGTATTCCTGAAGGTATAGCACTCTGTAATTTGGAGTCACGGCCAAACGACGGCGGTAAATTCGTGCGATCTTCCGGTGGGAGTGCAACCCTGGTGGCGCACGAGCACGAGACGGGTCGCTCATTGATAGCGATGCCGAGTGGTCAGAAGAAATGGCTGTCCTCAGAGTGCTTTGCCACCATCGGCGTGGTCGCTGGTGGAGGACGTACCGATAAGCCATTTGTTAAAGCGGGCAAGAAATATCATAAGATGCGTGCACGTGCGGCGAAATATCCGACCGTGCGTGGTGTCGCCATGAATGCCGTTGATCATCCGCATGGTGGCGGTGGGCATCAGCACATTGGCAAGAGCAAGACGCCCGGACGTGGCGCACCACCCGGACGGAAGGTGGGGAGCATCGCGGCCAAGCGAACCGGGAAGAAGTGATGAGGTAAGCAGGAAGTATGGCAAAGAAGAGGAAAGCTAAGGCTAAAACAACATTAAAGAGGAAGGAGGAGGAGTTCACGTATCGTGGTTATACGCTGGCGAAGCTCAAGAAGATGAAGCTCGAGGAGTTCGCCGAGCTGCTCTGTGCACGGCAGCGACGAAAGCTCAACCGCTCACTCCGTACGGAAGAGGAGAAGCTGCTCGCCGAGATTGAAGCGGGAAAGGAGAACATTAAGACCCATTTGCGT
The DNA here is from genome assembly GCA_049975405.1 of Candidatus Methanospirareceae archaeon. Taxonomy (GTDB): domain Archaea; phylum Halobacteriota; class Syntropharchaeia; order Alkanophagales; family Methanospirareceae; genus JACGMN01. The sequence continues at coordinate 3,706 of JBNGDK010000004.1, read as the reverse complement.
GACTCGATCGTGCTGCCGAGCATGGTGGGCGCAAAGATCGGTATCCACGACGGTAAGGGTTTCGAGTTCATCGAGATCAAACCCGAGATGGTCGGACACTATCTGGGCGAGCTCGCGTTGACGCGGAAAAAGGTAGCACACGGCGCTGCAGGCGTGGGTGCGACCCGGTCGTCAAAGTACGTGCCGCTGAAGTAACGAGGGAGCTGAGAAGAGAGGAGAAGATGGCCAAAGTTAATTATACACAGGGATCCGAAGCAGATCCGGAAACGACAGCACGAGCAATGGCCTATGAGCTCCATATTTCCCCAAAGCACGCACATGAAGTTGTCACTGCCATAAGGGGGAAGAAGGTTGATGACGCGGAGACGTTCCTCGAGAACGTGCTCGACATGAAGTCAGCGGTACCTTTTAAGCGGTACAAGCATAAAGTGCCCCATCGCCGCGGGCTTAAGAACTGGGATGCAGGTCGCTATCCGGTGAGAGCGACCGCAGAAATCCTGAAATTGCTGAAGAGCGCACGGAGTAATGCAGAGTATAAGGGGCTCGATACCGAGGCGCTGCGGGTGTGGCGCGTGGTCACGAAGCAGGGACGTACGATACAAGGAATCCTCCCGCGTGCTTTTGGGCGTGCAACACCGTTCAATACACAAACGGTAACGGTTGAGATCATTTTGAAGGAAGCAGGGAGTTAGATGGAACGTGATAGAGAGGATTTTCGTCGAAGAAGGGATTAAAAAAGTTCGGATGAACGAGTATTTCAGGACTGAGCTTGATCGTGCGGGCTATGGCGGGATGGAGTTGAAGCGAACGCCGATGGGCACGCAAATCACGGTGAAAGTCGAGAAGCCCGGGATGATTATCGGGAAGGACGGCAAGCGTATCAAACGGATAACCAATGATATCATAAAGCGGCAAGAACTGGACAATCCGCAGATTGATGTACAACCGATTGATGTCCCGGAATTGAACGCGCAATTGATGGCGAATCGGCTCGCGAAGCTCATCGAGCGCGGCTGGCATTTCCGGCGTGCCGGGCGCTCAACCCTGCAGCGGATCATGGATCGCGGCGCGCGCGGATGCGAGATACGGATGACCGGGAAGCTGAAGGGTCCTCGTGGTCGGATGGAGAAGATGGTTGACGGGTATATCAAGCATTGCGGATCGTTAGCTGCAGAGATCGTTGATAATGGCTATGCGATCGCGAAGAAGAAGGCGGGCGTGATCGGGGTCAAAGTTCGAATCGTCAGACCCGACGTGTATATTCCTGACACTTTTCAGATGCAGTTAACACCAGCGGTAGAAGCAGCAGGAGAAACAGAGGCGGTAACACCTGAAATGGGCTCGAAAGAATCAACAGTTGCCGAAAAGGAGACGGAACAGGAATCTACAGTCAGTCCCAAAGCGGAGGTTGAACAGCCGCAGGGTGAAGCAAAGAAAGAGAAGAAGAAGCGAGCGCGGAAGACAGAAGCTAAACCAGCAGAAACCGCTGCAGCGCCTGCCGAGGAGTTAGATCCTGCGGCAAAAACGGAAGGGGCGGAAGAGACGGGACCTGAAGCATGAGCATCTTTAAAATTGACGAAATCCGAAAGATGAGTGTGAAGGAGCGTAACGAGGAATTGGAGAGTTTGATGAAGGACCTGTTGCAGGAGCGTGGGGTCATCGCTACCGGTGGCTCGCCGGACAACCCCGGCCGAATAGGAGAGATACGACGGACGATCGCGCGGATTAAGACGGTCCAGAGTGAGGAGCGGCGCGGAGCAGCAACGGCCGCAACCGCAGACGTGAAGCGAGCACTTAAGGCGAAGAGGAGCTAAGCTGCATGGAGATCTGCGAAAAGTGTGGATTGCCGCTTGATTTATGCATTTGTAAAGAGATCGCTAAAGAGCAGCAAATCGTTAAGGTCTATACGCTGCGGAAGAAGTTCGGGAAGTTCATCACCGTGATTGATGGGATCGACGGTAAGGAAGTAGATCTGAAGGCGTTATCGAAGGAACTCAAATCGAAGTTCGCCTGCGGCGGCACGGTGAAAGCGGGCACTATCGAATTGCAGGGCGATCAGCGGAAGGGGACCAAGATAGCGCTCAAGGAGATGGGATTTATCCTCGAGGGCGAGGATTGATTGAATCTGGAAAGAGCGAGATAGATGAAGCTCAGGCCGGGTAATCTCCTGCAGCATGAGCTCATTGGCTTGCAGATCACGGTGGACGAGAGCACGAATGGCACGCTCGCCGGTTTACGCGGTACGGTGGTCAATGAGACGCGAAACATGCTCGTCATTGAGACTGCACAGCGGGCGGAGAAGAGCGTCTCCAAAACGGGTAACTGGTTTATCTTTACGCTTGACGATGGTGTGCGCGTGCGCGTGAAGGGCGACCGACTCGTTGCACGGCCTGAGGACCGGATCAAGAAGCGTTAAAGTTCCACAACCGGCGGGGTTCGGAACCAGCTCAGGTCTGCCATCTCGATCGACTCAGACTTTTCTGGTCTAAAGTACATAAGGAATAGGGAAGAGAAGGTTATTAGAAGAGGAACAGGAAGCGAAATGAGAGAAGACATAGGGCTCAATGTGAAGGTACCTGAGAAGGACTGTGACGATATCAACTGCCCATTTCATGGATCCTTACCGGTACGCGGTCAGATCCTGGAGGGTGAGGTTGTCAGCGATAAAGCGCCGAAGACGGTCGTGGTGCTCCGCTCGTACCTGAAGAAGATCGCGAAATATGAACGCTACGAGAAGCGGCAGTCGAAGATACACGCGCACAATCCGCCCTGCATCAATGCGAAGGTTGGCGATGTCGTGAAGATCGCGGAATGCAGACCGCTGAGCAAGACCAAGAGCTTCGTCGTGGTGGAGAAACGGTGAGGTTTGTTCGCACGCGAGCGACGCAAGCTTTTAACCTGCCACGGGAAAGAAGTATAAGAACGAGCGAGCAAGGGAGCGCGAAGAAAGATGAAAGGGATAAAAGCGAAGATACCGCGGGCTTTGCCGACCGGTGCGCGGTTAGATTGCGTGGATAATACCGGTGCGAAGGTCCTGCAGATTATTGCGGTGAAGGGGTATCGTGGCGTGAAGAACCGGTACCCGAAGGCCGGAATCGGTGATGTGGTCATTGTTACGGTGAAGAAGGGCAGGCCGGAGATCAAGAAACAGATCGTAAAAGCGGTGATTGTGCGCCAGCGAAAGGAGTTCAGGCGGCCGTCGGGGTTGCGTGTCAAGTTCGAGGATAACGCGGCTGTGATCGTGGACGATAAGGGCATGCCGAAGGGCTCGGAGATTCGCGGACCCGTGGCGCGGGAAGCGGTAGAGCGCTTCTCGAAGATCGCGTCGGCTGCGGCGATTATTGTTTAGCTGAGTTTGGATAGATACGGTAGGGTAGGATAGGATACAAGCGGGGGTTACCGAGTGGACAAAGGTGGCAGACTCAAGATCTGCTCCCGCAGGGGTTCGCGGGTTCGAATCCTGCCCCCCGCATGATTTAATTCCCCATTCTGAGCTTCTTGCTTGCTTTTTGGTTTTACAGCATCCCAGGCAGTCGTATTAATACTAGAATCGCCTGTAGTCAAGGATTCAATAGTCCAAAGGCGGTATAATTCAGAAGCGATGTAGTTAGCTATGTTCGTCCTTACTTCCGCGAGGTGGTTTGAAATAACTCAATTTCTATATAGAGTATGGGGCTTAGATAGGAGAATAACAGACATGAAACAA